>NZ_JAUWQB010000006.1 GCF_030611305.1 Desulfobacula sp.
TCTAATATGAGATTTTAAAAGGCTAAAAACAAAATCAGGTGAAATAGCAAACGATATGAGCAAAAAAAAATTGAAAAATTGGGTGAAATTTAATAGGGATATTATATTTCTGCTATATTTTGAATGGTTTCAACACCCTTCTTTAGGCAAAAAGTAAATCGTTCAACTTTATTCCTCTAAAGTTGATTTTAGAAATATCTTTACAGGCATTAGAAATGTTGCTACAAAATTCTAAATCCAGATTTTTCGCTTATCTGGTTGGATATCATTCAAATTTACAAGATACACAGAACCACACATTAATTAGTTAGGAGCAATATGATATGTCTCCGTTAGAGCAAGTTCAGCAAGCTTTCCTTCAACTTAGTTGGGCAATTAAGCTTTCCTCCTTCTTACAAAAACATCTGCCCACAAATAAGGTTGATTTTGATCATTTTCATTCTGTTGATGACCCAGATGACCCAGATGGTTGCATTTGTTTGCCGGACGACCAATTTAACAGCATTAATGACATTTATCTTGGTGCTGAGAACGCTATTCTAAGGTCTGTTGGTGATCTCTTTTTAGCTTTTGATACTGCACTAGGTGAAGCTGGCAAAAAGAATGACCCTTCTGCACAAGATTCCTTCGGCCAGCTCAGAATTCTTATCTACATGAGCAGGTGTTCATTCGCCCATAACGTGCTCGCACCCTGTTGGGAAGTTCGAGGCAAATACCGCCGCCAAATAGAAATAAAGCTTACGGATATTTCTCTGCAACTAGATTTAAGGGAGCTAGCCGATAAACCATTCGACATTAAGCAAATAGGCGGCTATTTACAATTATTCAAGATCAAAGACTATATCATCCAGATACTTACTCCTAACCAGGCCATGAAGGCGGATGGGATCAACGCTGGCGGTAATTAGGAATAGCACTTTTAGTAAATCAAGCTGTGGCGGCCCACCGCTTATGGCCGACGTTATGCATCACAGGGTAGGAAATAACCATTGAAGGCATTTGCTGAGTATTTTGAAGAAGATGGATTGCTGTATAGGAGGAATACACTTCTTCAGTTTGGGGATAGTTGGGATCTTATAGGAAGTGTAGTGCTTGCTAATCCTGGCAGTGCGGAGCCTATGACTGCTGCTTCTAATGATATTTTAGCTTTAGTGTCTGCATTTTATGAGAAGTATCGGGTGGGAGATAATTTTCAATCAAAAAACTGGCATGAGTTTTCACCGGACTCAACAATGAGGTTTGTAGAGAAGATATTTAACGGTTGGTATATCGGTCAAAATATAACGCTCAACGGGGTAATACAGCTATTCAATACATTCAATATAAAGAATCAAAACCTTAAAGAGGCTGTTGCACAAATTGGCGTTGAATCAGATCTTTTGTTTTCTTACAATGTTTACAAATATTTCAATGACAAGCCCACATACTTTGGTTTTAGTGATGTGGTGTTAGGAAACGATGTGCTTCGTAATGTGGCAATGAATATATTTAGCAAGTCTTCTGATGTGGTAAGAAGTATTTATAACAGCGAATTCTCGAAGAATTCTTTTTATCACCCAAAGTATATTAATCATGCATATGGTCAAAGTCACTTTCAGAAGTACAAGAATGACGTTCTTGCGACTATAGTAAAAAATGCATAACAAACCAATCAACTTCGCTCCCTTTGGTCGCCGGACGCTCCTAACGTCGCGCCGGTGATTGGAGCGTTAAATTTTATTTGCTGACAATCTTAACCAAATCCATTCTTTCATATTCAAGTCAATAATATAGAAAATTGAATTAGCACGGTTGACACCGTTAACAAGAAAATTAGGGATCAGTTGGATAAATTTGCTTCATACTTTGCTCTAATTCATCAAGAATAGATGCCCCATCAGTTTTGATTTTAACCAATGACCGAAGATAGATATCCGTTGTGGTTGCCCTTTTATGTCTCAGGAATTTTTGAATTTTTATCAAAGGCCAATTTTTATATGCGAGTTGTACCGCTATATGGTGCCGAATAGCATGAAGCCCAAAGGATTTTACATTAGCTTTTTTGCAAAGTCTGGGCAAAATATTATCAATGGTGTATTTAGAAAGCAGTTTGCCTTTCTGGCTTGGGAATAGCCAAGGGCAATCTTTTGTGCAGCCTTTTATTCTTTTTTGTAAAATATTCCTTAAAGATTTACTCATATCAATTGTGTCTGCTTCATAAGTGCCGCTTTTCCGTTTTCGTGTCCAAAGCGTTAAAGCATTATCCTTTAAATCAACATCATCAAAGGAAAGTTGTCGTAATTCGCCTGACCTTGCTGCCGTGTGGTATGTTGTCCGAATAATATCAGATTCAAATTCATTGGCTATATCAATGATGGCTTGAATGTCTTTTGCCGGGGGAACATATTTCTTGAATGGTTTTTCTTTATAATCATCAATCGGGGAAGTTGGATCATTGGCAATCATGTGTCTATTTCGAAGATAATTAAAAAGAGATTTAATTTCGCGTTTGTAACGATTTGCTTTTTTCCCACTGGATGAATCAAATATATAATCAAGATATTCTTCTATCATTATAGAATCAACAGCATTGATATCCGGATCTTGCTCCCAAAAACGGATCATAGATTTGTAAATATTGACTTTGTATCGATATGTATTGAGTTTGAAGCCCCTTCTTTTGCAATGTTCAAGGTAGCGCAAACTCGCTTCTGAAGTTTTCAATTGGATCTGATCGGGTTCCGGGTTCAGTAGGTTTTCTCTCCTGGTATTCTCCCATGTCTTTGCTTCTCTTTTGGTTTTGAACCCTCTTTTCTTTTCTCTTGGGCATCCGGTGACTCTCGAATCTCCAATCCATGCTTTTGTTTTTGGGTCTTGATATGCCATTTTGATAATCCCTTTCTTTTAGGTAATCCAAGACATCATTAACGAAGAATCTAGCTGATTTTGCTGTACGACCAAGACCAATAAATATGTGAGGATATTCTCTCCAGGTTTTTTTAATGGTTGCAGTAGAACAATAGAGAATTTTTGATAAACCTTCGATGTTAACGATGTCGTTGGATGAGTTCATTTCAATTTCTCCTATGCAGCATTATCCGGTAACAAACCAAGCTCTTTTCTTTTTTCAAGTGATTCTACATATTTGTTATTGATTCGTTGAAATTTTGCTTTTTTCTTTTCAACACGTTTTGAGAATTCAATATCAACTAAATTGTTAATGTATAGGTGATTCCTAAATGATTCAAAGGTATTAAGCAGGTTGATATCTTCAGGTGCTATCTCGCATCCTGTTTCTAATTCTAAAGCTGCAAATGAGGACATTAATCCTAAAATCTGTTGGGAAAGTCTTGTTTTATCGGCATTTGCAGCCTTTGCCCTTATTAATGGGTTCCCTACAGGGCAGTTATTAAAACCGTTTTGAATTTTCTCCCACCAGGGAAGTGTTTTCCTTTGATGCGACTGTTTTTCTGGATGACTTTGGAATTTTAACCATTTAACGGTACAGTATGCCCAAGCATTATCGATAAAGCTAAAAAGATCATCAATTGAATCAATACCAATTTCTTTCAGGATTTCTCGCCTTAATTGAAATTCCGTTCTTATAACTTTGAATCCTTTTGGAACTTCTGATAAATTCCAAATATCGAAAAGCCAAGTTTTATTGGACTTTTGAATAATTTCTAATACTTTGTCGTAGAATCTGACCTTCATTTTGTTTTTTCCAATGTCAATGCCCGTAAGTTTTTTATGACTTCTATGGATACAAACATTATCAAGGCGCACATCATCGGTAGTTGCTCTCCTAACAGCATAGTCTAAGATTTTGGTAGACCATAGAGAATCAGAGAATAATGCATCAACACATAAGTCAAGGCGACTGATCCTTGCTTTTTGAATTTTAGCACCGACTTGATGTAAAAAATTAAGAATAAATTGAATTGCGTTATAGAGACCTTTTCTCCAAAGAGTTTCTGAGCGAATAGTAACTATTATATTTGGCATTGCTTGAGTTGTGGTTGAATTAGCGATTGCTAAGGAATATTCTTTATTCCAAATGATCCATTCACGGCCGTTTGCACCGGTGGCTTTAACATCGAAGATATATTCATTATTGATTTTATCCAGCTTGAAAGAAACTGGTACATCTTTTTTGTTCAATCGAGCTAAAGCCTTTGCTTCTGCTAAAATAGAAAAAAAAGTCGGCGCATTTTCCATTATGGTATCAAGAGTAATGACTAATGTGTCAACATTGGAGGCTAATACTTTCACACTATAATCAACCTTCAGATTTATCTTTGCAGGGTGGCTGGTAGTAGTTCGCACCCTTTTAGAATTGCTACAAGATCGGGTGATTGGACTTTGATTCTTTTTGTTTAATTTTGTCATTGAAACGTCTCCTTATTTTGGAGAGTTCGTTGACACTCAGGCAGTGGGCTGGTAAGATTAGCTGTTGAGTGTTCTTTGAACTCTCAGGGTTATAGGTCAAGCACTCAGACTTTCCCGAGACGGGGTGCTTGGCCTTTTTTTTATTCAGAGCCATTCTCTGAATCTCCATTTAACTCAATAATTTTATCTTCCAATACTTTTTGGGTTTTTGAAAAAGTTTTTTTCCAGTTTTTACGTATGGCTTCATTTAAATCTCGTATAGAACGTATACCCTCAATAAATCCTGGAATACTTAAAGCTACCTTGAGAGTACGAATTTGAAATTCTAAAACATATTCAATAAAGCTCTTGCGAGTTAAGTCAATTCTGTTTGCAAGATGATCAATTTTAATTGCTAAATCAGTATTCAGCCTTATGGAAACACTGCCTTTTTTTGGATGTTCTCCATCAACAACTATTCGCTTCTCGGCTTCATTTATAACTGGTCGTACTGATTGTTTGAATTGCCTAAGAAGCAGGGTGAGCTTAACTAAACCGATATTTTTTTGTAAATTGAGTTCGTCATATCCAACTTCAATAAGGTTGTGAATAGCCTCACTTCTTGTTATGTGGCCTCTTTTCGCAAGATTATCTATTAAACGGATTATTTTAGGATCAAGCCAAATCGAAACCATTATTTTTTTAGTTGTGTTATCCATAGCGCCTCCTTTTGTAAATTTTTAATATTTACTGTAAATTCTCAAAGTTTACGCTACTTGTCAACACTTATTTTAAAAAATTATATTATTTGTGTTTTTCCCCTGAAAACCCGCTTAGCTTGAAATGAGATGATCCAGGCATCAAGAAAAAAAATGGTTTCTAAATTTTTTTAAAGGGTAAAAAAATTCAGACACTCCGTTTTATTTTCTTGACCCCTGGCTCCCTTCATTTTTAGAGAAGGCGGGTTCAGGGGAAAATTTATAATTATAATCTTTTTTATTAATAGATCCCTCCGGGGGCCAGGTTTTGAAAACCTGGACAAACATAATATTGTTCACGTCCTCATGACTTCGGGCATAGCCTCGAATTCATCATGATGACGTGAACAATTTGGCTGTAGTAACAAAATTATGAACTATTTTTTATTCAAAAAGTTGAGGAGATTTTAGAGGGTCGAAATTTTTTTGACACCATTTTTGACACCACTGAAACAAAAAAAGGAATTGAAAGCGGTTGCTTAAAATTCCTAAGATGTTTGTTGGTGGCGGAGAAATAGAGATTCGAACTCTAGAAGGGTAACAACACCCTTACTCGCTTAGCAGGCGAGCGCCTTCAGCCACTCGGCCATTTCTCCGCATGTTGTATTGTGGCGGAGGAGGTAGGATTCGAACCCACGAAGCTTTGACACTTAACGGTTTTCAAGACCGCCGCCTTCAGCCGCTCGGCCACTCCTCCGAAATTGACCCAAATCTTATATCATTTTGTTAAAAACAGGTCAATACTTAAGTGACAAAATTAAAATTTGGTAAAATCATCTTATCATTGACAGGGAGGATAGTTGCGCTATAGTTAAGAGATTTTAAGTTAACCAAATTAACAGGAGATAATAGATGAGGCAGAAAATAAGATTTGAGAAAAACATTAAAGGCGAAAAACTCACAATTCTGGAATTCAGTGAAGTGGATCCCGGTGTCGTCATACTGCTCCATGAAGAAGAGTATAATCTTGAAGAGATGACAAAGGCTTCTGAAGAAGGCGCCCAGGCTTTTTCCAGATTGATGAGAAGGCGAACCTTTTTCCCCGCTTCATATCTTTGTGAGAAGCTGTTTGAGAATACCATGGAATTTTTTAGAAACAAGGCAGAAGAAAAGATCACCATTGAATATGATGATGTAGAAGCTTTTCCCAAAGAGGAAGAATTCCAGCTGGAAGATGAAGATGTAGAGCTTGATAAAATACTGGAGGAAGATGGGACCACCGACGAAGATGAGATTAAGGAAATAGATTCCAAAGATGATACCCCGAAATTTACCCCTGAAGATACTTCTGAACATGAAAATTAGAGTTGATGATGAAACATACAATTAAAAGAATTGTTCTTGATGCTGCTCAAAAAGCCTTTGAAAATGGTGCGTTGGTGTCAGAGCAGATCCCTGAAATGGAGATAGAAGAACCCCGACATCAAGCCCATGGAGATTTTTCCACAAACTTTGCAATGGTTTCAGCCGCTGTTCAGAAAATGGCACCACGGAAAATTGCCGAAATCCTGGTATCCTTAATTGAAACCGGAAGTTTGATTGAAAAGGTTGAGATAGCCGGTCCTGGATTTATCAACTTTTTTCTTTCAAACAAAGCATGGTATCCAGTGATTGATCAGATTTTTGAACAGGATAAAAGATATGGTGCTTCTGACATTGGTAAGAATGAAAAAGTGCAGGTGGAATTTGTCAGTGCCAATCCTACAGGACCCTTGCACGTAGGGCATGGAAGGGGTGCAGCTGTAGGGGATTCTGTGGGAAACATTCTTTGTTTTGCAGGGTTTGATGTTCAAAAAGAGTATTATATTAATGATTCGGGTCGCCAGATAAGAACCCTTGGTACATCTGTCTGGGTAAGGCTGCTGCAAAAGTCAGGGAAAGAAGTCGAGTTTCCTGAGGACTGTTATAAGGGTGACTATATCATAGATCTGGCCAGTGAGATCCATGAAAAAGAGGGTGACAAGTTTATCCAAAAAGATGAGGACGAAGCCATTGCCTATTGTGCAAAATTTGCAGCAAAGAAAATTCTTAAAGGCATAAAAGAAGACCTGTCAGATTTTGGCATCACGTTTGATCAATGGTTCAGTGAGCAAAGCCTGTATGATGCAGGAAGAGTTCAAAAAGCCATTGATGACTTTAAAACAAAAGATCTGATTTATAAAGAGGATGGCGCACTCTGGTTCAGGGCACAGGATTTTGGTGATGAGAAAAACAGGGTGGTCGTCAGAAATAACGGCCTGACAACATATTTTGCTTCAGATATTGCCTATCATATGGAGAAATATGAACGGGGATTTGACAGGGTCATTGATGTCTGGGGAGCAGATCACCATGGATATATTAAAAGAATTGACGCATCTGTTGTTGCATCGGGCAGAAAAAGCGAACAATTTGAAGTCATATTGGTTCAACTGGTTAACCTGCTTCGCGGGGGCAAGCCTTTCCAGATGTCCAAAAGGGCCGGTGATTTTGTCACATTAAAAAATATTGTTGATGAAGTGGGAAAAGATGCTGCAAGGTTTATGTTTTTAAGCCGCAGTTATGATTCCGGCCTTGATTTTGATCTTGAGCTTGCCAAACAGAAAAATTCTGACAACCCCGTCTATTATGTTCAATATGTTCATGCAAGAATAACCGGTATTCTTTTAAAGGCAAAACAGGAAAATATTATTCAAGACATTGATTTTAATAAGGGGAAAAATATTCATTTGCTGAATGCGGTGGAAGAAATTAATCTCATAAAAATATTGAATGCGTTTAAAGAGAATGTGGAAAAGAGCGCTCAAACATTGCATCCTCATGTGATTTTTACATACCTGATGAGTCTTGCGTCTGCATTCCATAGCTATTATAATAAACACAAGGTCATTACAGACGATCAAGAACAGACGTTGGCCCGATTAAGCCTTGTTCTGGGAGTGAAGAAAGTCATTAGAAACGCCTTGACACTTCTTGGGGTTACAGCACCTGAAAGAATGTAAAAATGATATCCTTTAAGGGGATTTTAAAATATTTAATTTACATATTTATTGCCGGCTGGATGTTTTTACTGGGCATCATGGTTGGACGAGGGTCTTCTCCTGTGAAGTTTGATACCCAGAAATTTCAAAAAAGACTCGAGATCATTGCCAGTGAATTCGGAGAAAAAAAAGGTACTCAGAAAAAAATTGATTTAAAATTTTACGATGTCCTTGATCATCCTGTGCCTGAAGAAAGCGTGCCTCCCCAAAAGAAACCATTGGAAATTATTCCCAAAAAAGAAATAATTGTTACAAAGAACATGATCCCGCTGAAGACAAGCAGAAAAAAACAGACCTTTAAACCAAAAGCAAACAAGGCAGAGACAGATATTAAAATTAGCGAAACATTAAAAACAAGTAAAGCCTCAAAAATAAAACAAGGAGAATACACGATTCAAATCGCAGCCTATAAAAATTTTAGAGATGCAGTTTCTCATATGGCAATGCTTGAAAAAAAAGGATTCTCTTCCTACAGGATAAAAGGCCAGAAAGAGGGTGTGACCTGGTACAGAATCAGAACCGGTTCCTTTGTAACCCGTGATGAGGCAAAAAAACTTAAAGAAAAGTTGGATAAAGCCAGGATAAATTCAATGATTATTAAAAGGGATAAAAATGAAGATATCAACAGATGAAGTCACAAAGATTGCCCATCTTGCCCGACTGGAGATTGATGTGTCGCAAAAAGAGAAAATGGCGGAGCAGCTGAGCCATATTTTGCAATATATTGATAAGCTCAAGGATGTTGATGTCGAGGGTGTCAAGCTTTTTTCAGGAGCTGCTTTTATGAACAATGTATTGAGAGATGATGAATTGAAAGTATCGCCAGGCCCTGATGTTACGCTTGCCAATGCACCGCAGAGAGATGAAGATTTCTATATAGTTCCAAGAATTGTGAAATAAGGATAATATTAAATGGAATTTTGTGAACTTACCATAGCCAGTGCCCAAAAATTGCTTTTGGGGCATCAAATCTCTTCTTTTGAGCTGACAAATGCATTGCTGGATCGGATTGAAAAATATGATGATAAAATGGGTGCTTTTATAACGGTTGACAAAGATCTGGCCCTGGAACAGGCAAAAAGGGCGGATCAGGATATTGCCGATGACAAGATATCAGCCTTGACCGGTGTGCCCATTGCATTAAAAGATCTCTTGTGCACCAGGGGAATAAAAACTACCTGTGGATCAAAGATTCTCGATAATTTTATACCGCAATACGATGGAACTGTTGTTTCAAAGCTAAAGGGAAATGGTGCCGTCATTATCGGCAAAACCAATATGGATGAGTTTGCCATGGGATCTTCCACTGAAAATTCTTCCTATAAAATCACAACAAACCCCTGGAATAAGGAATATGTGCCCGGTGGTTCCAGTGGGGGATCTGCTGCTGCTGTGGCCGCACAGTTTTGCTGCGCCGCCCTTGGAACTGATACGGGTGGTTCAATTCGCCAGCCGGCATCCCATTGTGGTGTTGTGGGGCTTAAGCCGACCTATGGCAGGGTATCCAGGTTTGGTCTGGTTTCATATGGCTCTTCTCTTGATCAGATTGGGCCGATCACAAAAGATGTTAAGGATGCTGCACTATTACTGAACATCATATCGGGAAATGATAAAATGGATTCAACCAGTGCAGCGGTTGATGTGCCTGATTTCACTCACGCCTTTGATCAGTTCAAAAAAGGGTCTTTAAAAGGAATGACAGCAGGGATTCCAAAAGAATACATGTCGGTTGACGGGATTGATCCTGAAGTTGAAAAAGTCTTTAAAGAGGCAAAAAAGATTCTGGAAGATCTGGGTGTTCAAGTAAAAGAGATCTCTTTACCGCACACAGAGTATGTTGTAGCAGCCTATTATATTATCGCTCCCTGTGAAGCCAGTTCCAATCTTGCCAGATTTGATGGTGTGAGATACGGTTTCAGGGGAAAATCTTGTGAAGACCTTATTGATATGTACAAAAAAACCAAATCAAAAGGGTTTGGCCCGGAAGTCCAGAGAAGAATTCTTATCGGAACATATGCACTTTCAGCCGGCTACTATGATGCCTATTATGGACGGGCATCACAGGTTCGAACACTTATTATGGAGGATTTTTCAAACGCCTTTAAGGCCTGTGATTTCATCCTGTCTCCTGTGGCGCCTGCCCCTGCGTTTAAAATTGGTGAGAATATTGATGATCCCTTAACCATGTATTTAACAGACATTTTCACGCTTTCCGCCAATATGGCCGGTATTCCCGGAATATCCGTTCCTGCGGGATATTCTTCAAAAGGGCTTCCCATTGGTATTCAGATGATGGCGAACAGGTTTGATGAGATGGCTCTTTTAAGGGCAGGGTATGGGTTTGAAAAAACAATCCTATTGGAGAAAAAGTTTCCAGATCTTTAAATATAAAGGAGATGAGATATGTCAACTATGCAACCCCAGGGGGACAAATTAAAAAAGGCGGTTAAATGGATATCTGATAAGAGAAAACAAAATTTTGATATCAATCTGGCCAAACTGGTGGATGAAGCCAGCTTCCAATTTGATTTAAGCCCGAAAGATTCCCAGTTTCTATTAAGGTTTGTAAAAAATGACGACCATCAGAATTCTGCCTGAAATTCTTTCCAACCAGATTGCAGCAGGGGAGGTGGTCCAAAGACCATCCTCCGTGGTCAAAGAGCTGGTTGAAAACTCTATTGATGCCGGATCTACCAGTATTACCATTGAGGCAGTAAGAGGCGGAAAATCTTTAATACGGGTTTCTGATAACGGCACCGGGCTTTTAAGGGATGATGCGCTCTTATCCATAGAGAGATATGCCACAAGCAAGATATTTACAAAAGAGGATCTTTTTTCCATCTCAACCATGGGATTCAGGGGAGAGGCACTTCCATCCATTGCATCGGTTTCAAAGTTCAGTCTTGTGACCCGGACAAAAGAGTCTGATATTGGAACAAAGATTGATATCATAGGAGGGAAAGTACGGGATGTTTCTGATGCCGGGGCTCCGGTCGGTACCATGGTGGAAGTTAAAAATCTTTTTTTTAACACACCGGCCCGAAAGAAGTTTTTAAAATCCGATAATACGGAAACAAGCCATATTGCCGATGCCATATCCGGCATGGCCCTTGGAAATTCTCATATTCAGTTCAGGCTGTTTTTAAACAATAAGCTGCAAAAAAGCTTTTCATCGTCTGATGATCTGTTCCAAAGATCTGTCGGTATCCTTGGAAGGGATGTTGCCGACAAATTGTATAAACTTGAGTTTTCAAACGCCTTTATCACTATCCACGGGTATTGTTCCAACCCGGTGGTCACAAGAAGTACCTCGTCAAAGATTTTTTTGTTTGTGAACAACAGGCTTGTGTATGACCGGGGACTTATCTCGGCGATTTTCCAGGGGTACAAAGGCAGGATCATGAAGGGTAAATTTCCTCTGGCTGTCATTTTTATTGATATTGCCTTTGACCAGGTGGATGTTAATGTTCATCCGTCTAAAAAGGAGATCAAGTTTTTTAACGCTCAACGGGTGTATCAGGTAGTGTCGGAAACGATTGGAAATGCATTGTTCCAAGAGCAGCAGAACATAGCAGTTTATTCAAAAGCACAGACCGGTTTTGATATGAGCCAGAAAAAAATGATTGAAAAATTTGAATATTCAGATGAAGCATTTAAACCGGATAAGATGGATAAGGTTGAACAATCTTCCATGGATTGGCCGACAGGTCCGGGTGAAAATAAAAAAAGTTCTGTCAGTGGACAGGCAGTGCAGCAAAAAGCTCCACAAACACATAAATATGCCTCTGGCGGAATTAAAATCATCGGGCAGATCATGGGAACGTATATTCTTGCAGAAACCAGAGACAGCCTGATGCTGATGGATCAGCATGCTGCCCATGAAAGGATTGTATACGAAAACCTTAAACATCGGTATCAGTCTCTTAAAGTTCAAAGTCAGAACCTTGCTGTGCCGGAAACCCTTGAATTAAACTTTAAGGAAGCAGATCTTTTGTCCAGTATTCTGGATGACCTAAAAGCGCTGGGCATGATTATTGAACCCTTCGGAGACACAACCTTTGTTGTAAAAGCGGTGCCGGCCATTATTGATGAAAAAGAGATCAAGCCGATTATTGTTGAAATCCTTGAAACGGCTCTGGTTAAAAAACATGGATTTTCAAAAGAGGACTGGCTTGATGAATGCCTGATTTTGATGGCCTGTCACGGGGCAATCCGTGCAAATCTAAATCTTGGCCAGATTGAAATTGCGAAACTGATAGCTGATCTTGAACAATGCGAAAATCCCCGTCACTGTCCACATGGCCGCCCGATCATGATCTTCTGGACCAAAAATCAAATAGAAAAGCTGTTTAAAAGGGTTGTATGAGGAACTGGGATGGGTTATAAATAAAAATTTATATTACAAGGAGTTTGATTTTGAAAACTAAAAAGAATTTTGGGAAGGTATTATATTTCACTTTTGTCGTGATGATGTGGGGTATGATAATAGGCAATCCCTGTTTTTCCAAAGAAATAAAAAAGGTGGCCGTCCTTCCATTTGTAATGAATGCCCAGCAGGACCTGAAGTTTTTGCAAAAGGGTGTTTTTGACATGTTTTCATCACGGATCTCCTATGGTGATGAGGTCGAGGTCCTGACCCGTGAAGATCTTGAGAATAAGCTTGGCAATGCTGATCTTTCTTCTATAATCAAGGGCGTAAATGAATCAAAGGCAAAAGAACTGGGCAATCTTCTAAATGTAGATTATGTGCTTTTCGGAAGCCTGACCCTTTTTGGGAACAGCATGAGTCTTGATGTGAATATGGTTGACATAAAACCTGATAATCCGGCACTTACTTTTTTTCGTCAGGGAAATGATGCAGGTGCTGTTATACCGGAACTCGATAAGATCGCAGAAGAAATTAATTATAAAGTGTTTGGAAGAGAAACACTCCAGTTTCAATCTCAGAAGGCCATGCAAAGGGCTTATGCCGGGGAGGGGGAAGGGTATGTAAGCCCGCTCAAAAAATTTCAAACTCTTTTATCTGTTAATGGTACATTGAATGGTGTTGCCACAGGAGACCTTGACGGTGATAAAAAAAATGAAATCGTTGTTATTCAGGACAGAACCGTCCAGATTTTTAAATATGGGTTTAACGGAAAGATCAGCCTGGTCCAAAAAATTGAGGACAATTCAGTTGCCATGAGTCTTGTTGGTGTTGATGTGGCAGATATTAATCAAAACGGATATGCAGAAATTTTCATTACCCGGATCAACAACAGGAATCAATCTGTCGCCTCCTGCGTTATTGAATATAATGGCAGCAAATATGTAAAAGGAAAAACAACATATCCCTGGTACTTAAGAGTGATAAAAGATGCTAAAGGCAATTTGGAACTGTTTGCCCAGGCACACACCCAAAAAGGCCCATGGGCTCCCAAAAAGGTCTTTAAAGTCAACTGGCAAAATAATTCATATACTCAGGGAACCCGTCTGAGGGTACCGGAAAAAGGGTTTTCTGTATTGAGTATGACAACCGGGAAAGCATTCAGTAATGACACTGCAATGTATTTGTACACAGATGAGTTGGGGCAGCTTGTTGTTTTTAATGATTCCGGACATATTGAATGGTCCAGCGACAAGGGATATGGCGGCAGCAGTCTTTTTTATGCGCACCCCAAGACTGTTCATGGGTTATATGATAATAAGTATGATTTTTTGCAGCCCAAAAATATTATGTACGATATGGATTCTGACGGGAAAGCTGAATTATTTGTTATAAAAAACAAGGAAGCGTCTGATTACCTTTTCAAAAACACCCGGGTATTTAAACAAGGAAGTATTGAAATTCTTAACTGGAATGACATGGGGTTGTCGTTTGAGAATGCACCTAAAAAATTTTCAGGGCCGGTTACCAGCATTGACATCGGCGATTATGACAATGATTCGAAAATGGAATTGCTTGTTACCATGATCAAGAAAGGCAATAATATGTTTTCCCGTGATTCAAAGAGTTTGCTTGTCGCTTATGATCTCGATTGAATAGATCTGTCAGGTAATATAATTCAATAATTTAAGCGGAGGAAGCAAGGTTTCGAATTTGGAAATCATGCAATCTCCGTTTTTTTATTGCCAACACGGCTTATAGTTTTCTTTCCGATAGTCAAAGGATACGCATGTCGGAGATCAAAGCTTGTGGAAGCTGAAAATCATGGAGTGGGGCACTAACTAATGACCTTCACCCTGGGCCCAAGGAAAAGAAACCGGCTTTAGGTTGGTAAATAAAAAATGGGGCTTGCTCTGTGAAAAGCAAACCCCATTTAATCTTAAGCAATATTTATATTAAAAATAAATAATTTTACTTAGAAAGATACGCTGAGTTGGACAGTTGCACCAATAAGAGCATCATCATTGGTAGTGTCATCATAATCAGGAGCGACATACCCCACACCACCGGAAAGCGTTACAGCTGGCATCCAGGCATAGTCTATGTTAGCAACAGCATAAACTTTGCTGTTCAGGTTATGATCTTCATTGGGTTCTGCATAACCAAGTTTTGCCCACAAAGTCACGGCTTCAGTGACATTAATTTGAAGATCACCAACAATAGCGGTAACACCGTAACCAGCACCGCTAACGTCAAATATACCAGTATTTCCACCAAAATTACCATTGTTGTATGCTAAAGCACCGTCATAATCAAGAGGCTTGAAAACCGCATCATCTGCGATAGAAGTTAACTGGCTTTCATTGGAATCAACGTCGTTAGCCCATATAACGGTTACGCCACCTTTAATGGTGTCAGAAAAAGTTGCATCCAAAGCTGCGTGAAGCTGAGTTCCGGCATAATCTATTCCTTCGCCGTCATCACCACTAAATATTTCTCCTGCACCGCTCAAAGTAAACATATCAGAGAGTGGAGCAACAACATGGAGTGAATACCCGGTTTTGGTATCATTGGTGGCGCCATTCTTGGTAGTTGCAAAAGAAAGTCCGCCTGAAAAAGCATCGCAGGCATAAAGAAGGCTTGCTCCATAAGTGTCAGTATCATCATTGTCGCCTTCATCTGTAAGTACGTTACCGTCTGTACCACCTTCAGATTCTTTAACATAGAGAAGCTTAAGGGTTACAGGATTGAAAGCAAAATCAGCCTGGATACCCTGGAACTGGTCACTCCAAAGCGTTCCAAGACCCCAGTCTCCACCCTGCTGACCAACAGTTAAAGTCAGTGGGCCCTGGTTGATTTTAACCCAGGCACGGTCAACCATGAGAGTGTCGCCACCAGCTTCCGGTCTGTAACCATCACCCCATCGGAATTCTGCAAAATCACCGCGAAGCTGTGCACTTACATTGTCATTCACTTTCCAGCTGAAAGCAACCCTCATTCTTTGATCAAAATAGGTTTCTTTTTCAACGCCGGTGTCAGTGTCTCTTGGGTTGTCAACACTGACTGCTTCAAAACGGTATTGACCGCCTGCAGAAAAATCTGACGCTGTTACCGGAGTAACAAAAAAGGCTGCGATAAAAACTACCGCAATTACTAATGCTAATTTTTTCATCTTTTTTTCCTTTTAAAAAAAAGTTAAATCAAATTTTTATTGTACTCCTTTTAAATACAATAAAAAAAGTTAAATTACGCCTAATCTTTAAAAAATGTTAAGAGCCTTTACTTCCAGGCATCCCCCCTTTCTTTTGAGATTAATGCTTTGCATGATAAAGCACAAACATAGGCAGGTGTCAATGAGAAAATGCCTTTTGGGGGTGTTTTTAGTAAAAAAAGCGTGAAAAAGGGCAAATTACCATATTTTCCACCAGGGTTTTCCCTCATCTTCTCCTATGGGGCGGACCGGCATCATCCGTTCTGGACTCATCCGCCTTAAATCCTCTTCAGTGATAGTTTTTTCTTTTTTAAATTTTTCATAGGAAACAGTCGCGCGATCAAATATTTTTTTATTGATTTTGGCCGCAGCAATATCGATTTCTGAGATAATCTTGTTAATCGTTTTCGATTGCCCGTAAAAAGTCAGAAAGGATTTTTCCTTTAAATTGTAGACTTTTATATCAATACTATACGCACCTGAAAACTGGGTTACTATGCCCGTGATCACATAATCGGCAGTTGTTTTTTCTCCAAGTTTAATGATGGTTTTACTTTCAGAAGATTTATTTATGCCGGACAATTCTTTTATTATAGTACCTGTTTTAACAACAGTCACATTGCCTTTCCATGACAGCCTTGAATGAAGCATCTTTAAAACGCCTGATGTGATATAAGAGATATCGCCCTGTGAGTTTGTTTCAAACGGGATAATGGCAATGATTTTCATGGTTTTTGAATCTGCCATACTGGAACTTATGGGAGTAAGTATGAAAATGATTAACAATAAAAGTATTTGTTTTTTTAACATATTTAAATTGTTCACTATAAGCTCCGTTTATTTTAGTTTATTTTTTAATAATTGAGTGACGATTTTAGGATCAGCCTTGCCACGGGTTTTTTTCATGATCCGGCCCATGAAAAAGCTGAAAAGCTTGGTTTTACCGTTTTTGTATGCCAACACTTCATCTGGATTTTCAGTGATGACATCCTGAACCATTGTTTCAAGTTCGGATTGATCCGATACCTGCTCAAGTCTTTTTTCCTTTACAATGCTTTCCGGATTTTTCAAGGATTCAACCATTTCTTCAAATACTGTTTTTGCAGCACTGGCATTGATTTTTTTATCCTCAATCATCTGGAGGAGTTTTGAAAAGGCCGGTGCTTTAACAGGGGATTCGCTGATGGTTATTCCTTTGCTGTTCAGCATGCCAAGCAGGGTGGTCATCACCCAGTTGGCCGCCAGTTTTTTGTCTTTAAGGGGTGCGGCGGTTTCTTCAAAAAAATTGGCAAGCTCAATGGATGAGGTTAAAACTTTGGCATCATAGTCCGCAAGTTTATATTCTTTAGTAAACCTTGAACGTTTTTCATCGGGAAGTTCCGGCATGTCTTTTTCAACATCCTGTATCCATTTGTCATCCAAAATGAGCGGCACCAGATCCGGATCAGGAAAATACCGGTAATCATGGGCTTCTTCCTTGCCGCGCATGGAAGTTGTTTTATTTTTGGAAGGATCCCAGAGCCTTGTTTCCTGGATTACCTGATTTCCTTCTTCTAAAACATATGTCTGGCGTTCTATTTCGTAAGAAATCGCTTTTTCAACATTTTTAAAGGAGTTGAGGTTCTTAAGTTCTGCCCTGGTACCAAATTCTTTTTGACCTGCCGGCCTTAAGGATATATTGGCATCACACCTGAAACTTCCTTCTTCCATGTTGCCGTCACACACATCAATATATTTTAATATGGAATGCAGTTTTCTTAAATAGACGCCGGCTTCCTTTGGCGTTCGAATGTCGGGCTCGCTGACAATCTCGATTAAGGGAACCCCGGTCCTGTTTAAATCCACCATGCTTCTGGCACGGGCCGGATCATGGATCAGTTTTCCTGCATCTTCTTCCATGTGAATCCGTGTAATGCCTATTTTTTTTGGGCTGGATGTTTCAATGCCAAGGTATCCATGCTCTGCAATCGGAAGTGCATACTGTGATATCTGATATCCCTTTGGAAGATCCGGGTAGAAATAATTTTTCCTGTCAAACCGGCTTTCCTTGTTTATTTTGCAATGGGTGGCCAGAGCAGCCTTAATGGCAAAGGTTACAACCTGTCTGTTCAGGACAGGCAAAACCCCCGGCATACCCGTACAAACCGGGCAGGTGTTGGCATTGGGGGGTTTTCCAAATTCAGTGGAGCAGCCGCAGAAAATTTTGGTTTTTGTTTTCAGCTGTGCATGGACTTCAAGACCTATGACAGGTTCAAACTGCATGAATAATTATTTGCCTTATTGTTTTATTTCTTCTATTTAATAATAACCTCCTTTTATAACCTTGATATTTTTATTAATCAATATAATTTTTATTGCATAAAAATGGCTAAAAATATAAAAGTTATATCGATTGTTTTGGAACCCGCAGAAATTAAAAAGGATAGGGTCTATATGAAATTTTTCTTTTGTGTCATCGGCATGGTCATGATTGTTGAGGGGCTGCCATACTTTGCATTCCCCGGAAAAATGAAAGAAGTGGTTCAAATGATTACAGGACTTGATAATACAAACCTCAGGAAGTTCGGGTTTGTTTTAATGTTTGCAGGGCTCTGCATTATTTATTTTGCCATGGACGGACGCTGATAATGTTTTTGTTGTCCGACTATGCCTATGACCTGCCAAAGGAAAAGATTGCCCAGATACCCTGTAAAAACAGGAGTGAATCAAGGCTGCTGCATTTGAACAGAAGATCTGAAACCATTTGTCACCATCAATTTAAAGACATTACAGCACTGCTTAAGAAAGATGACCTTCTGGTGATCAATAATACTAAGGTGGTTCCAGCAAGGCTGTCCGGCACAAAAGAAACCGGCGGCAAGGTTGAGGTGTTGATTATCGATTATGCAGCCGGGATGAAAAATCTTGAACAAACCGGTTTTTTCAAGTGCGACTGCCTGGTTAAGGCATCAAAAAGTCCGAAAAAGGGTGCCAGACTTTTATTGGAAGATGAGGTTGAAGCAAGGGTTGAAAAAGTAAAAGGATTTGTTTCTGAAATAAAATTTTTAAATGGTAAAGAGTTTTTAAAATTTTTACAAAAATTTGGCAAAATTCCTTTACCCCCTTATATAAAGAGAGATGATAAAGCTTGTGCTCAAAATGATCGGGAAGATTATCAGACCGTTTATGCATCTAAAGAGGGTGCTGTTGCAGCACCGACAGCCGGGCTTCATTTTACTGAAGGGCTTATGGGCGAACTTTTAAACAAAGGAATCGAATTTGCTCAAATTACCCTTCATGTCGGATATGGTACATTTGTACCGGTAAGGGTTGATGATATAAGAGATCATCAGATTCATTCCGAATATTTTTCCCTGTCAAAGGAAACTGCAGACAAAATCAATACTGCCAGAGGTCAGAACCGCCGTGTTGTTGCCGTGGGTACCACCAGCGTCAGAACACTGGAGTTTCTTTGTGATGAAAAAGGCCAGGTTACACCGAAAACAGGGTCGTGCGACCTTTTTATATATCCCGGTTATGACTTTAAATGCGTGGATGCCATGATTACCAATTTTCATCTCCCTGAATCCACGCTTTTGATGCTGGTATCTGCATTTTACACCCGGAAAAAAATATTGGCCGCATACCAGGAAGCCATAAAAAAAGAGTATCGATTTTTCAGTTATGGCGATGCCATGCTGATTGAATAGGCAAGTCATGTTAACGTTTGAATTATTAAAAGAATCAAATGAAAAAAAAGGGTGTGAACAGTCGAGAGCCAGACTCGGAACCATCACAACCGATCATGGTGTTATACAGACACCTATTTTTATGCCGGTGGGGACACTGGGGTCGGTAAAAGGTGTCAGTGTAGAAGATCTTGATCATTGCAGGGCTCAGATTATTCTTGGCAATACGTATCATCTTTATTTACGGCCGGGTTGTGAGGTGATCGAACACATGGAAGGGCTTCATGAATTTATTCGTTGGGATAAGCCCCTGCTGACAGATTCCGGTGGATTCCAGTTCTTTTCTCTGGCAAAGTTTGCAAAATTTACAGACGAAGGGGTTTCTTTCCAGTCTCATATTGATGGATCAAGACATTTTTTTTCTCCTGAAAAAGCAGTTGAGATTCAAATGATCCTGGGATCTGATATCATGATGTCCCTTGACTGGTGTATAGGGCATCCTGCCAGTGAAAAACAGACCAGGCAGGCTTTGGACAAGACAAGTATGTGGGCAAAAAGGGGTTTTGATTTCTGGCAGACAAAGGGATCTGTGAATAACCTGTTTGGAATTGTACAAGGCGGCATGGTCAAGCATCTTCGCTCTCTTTCCGCTGATCAGTTGACGCGGATTGATTTTCCCGGCTTTGCCATAGGGGGATTAAGTGTGGGTGAGCCAAAAGATCTCATGTATGAAATGGCAGACCATACCCTGCCGTTGCTGCCGGTTAACAAACCCAGATATATCATGGGGGTGGGTACACCCGAAGACCTGGTTGAACTGGTCGGCATGGGGTGTGACATGTTTGACTGTGTCATGCCGTCCAGAAACGCCAGAAACGGCCAGCTCTTTACTTCCAGGGGAACCATGAATATTTCCAATGCAAAATTCAGGTTTGACAAAGGACCCATTGATATAGATTGCAGCTGTTATACCTGCCAGAATTATTCGAGGAGCTACCTGAGACATTTATATAAGTCCAGGGAGCTTTTGGTTTACCGGTTAAACACGGTTCATAATATTTATTATTATCTTGATCTTATGGGGAAAATGCGAGATGCAATAAAACAAGACAGATTTTTAGAGTTTAAAAAAGATTTTTATTCTAAAAGACAGAACTGAAAGGAAACAGAGATATGCACGAAATGGGGATTGCACAGCAACTGGTTGAGATTGCCATAGATGCTATCCCTCGGGATATTGAGAATCCAAAGGTGGAAAAACTGAATCTGAAAATCGGAAGGCTCGCGTCTGTGGTCGAACACAGTCTGACCTTCTGTTTTGAGATCATAACAAAAGATACACCTTTGGAGAATGCCAGGCTGGATATTGATGTTGTTCCGGTAATGGTTCATTGTAAATCCTGTGATAATGAATGGGAAGTGACAGGGCCGGTGTTTAAATGTCCTTTTTGTGAAGACGGGGACGTAGAAATGCTTACCGGAAGAGAGATTGAGATAACTTCTCTGGAACTGGCAGATTAAATAAAGATATAAATCAAAGATAAAGACAGGCAGAACAATGGAAATAAATATTCAAAAAAAAGTCCTTGAGGCCAACGACACAGAAGCAGATATTAACAGAACGTTTTTCAATGACCAGAATGTGTTTGTACTGAATATGATGTCATCTCCCGGTTCCGGAAAGACCCAAATCCTTTGCAGGACTCTGGCAAAATTGATGCCGGATGTCAGGGTGGGGGTGATTGTGGGGGATATCTGTACCACCAATGACGCAGACAGGCTTAAAGTAACCGGTGCCAAAGTAACCCAGATCAATACGGATAAGTTCGGCGGTGACTGCCATCTGGCAGCAAACCTGATCATTGCATCGGCAAAACAGCTCGGGTGCGAAGACCTTGATTTTCTCATTGTGGAAAATATTGGAAATCTTGTCTGTCCTGCCGAGTTTGATATTGGAGAAGATGCAAAGGTGGTGGTCTTAAGTGTAACCGAAGGTGAAGACAAACCCTTGAAGTATCCTTTGATGTTCAGAGTTGCTGATGTGGCGATTTTAAATAAAATTGATCTGCTGCCATACCTTGATTATGATGCAAAACTGGCAGTGGATAACATGAAACAGGTGCATCCCCACCTGCCTGTGTTTGAGATGTCTGGCAAAACAGAAGAAGGCCTTGAGGCCTGGCTTGACTGGTTGAAGATTAAAGTGTTTGAAAAAACAGGGAAATAGTTTCAATGGGAGACAGGTTTAAAAGGGGAAGATCATGGAAAAGAAAAAAATGGCTTTTGCCGGTTCCTGGTATCCTGTCAGCTCTGGTGAGTGCGAAGCATCTATACAGGGCTTTTTAAAAGAAAAGCAGGGATCCTCCTCCCTTGATGGCAGTTTTATGGGGGGGATTGTTCCCCATGCAGGCTGGTATTTTTCCGGATCAATTGCCTGCCGGGTGATTGCCTCTCTTGAACCGGGAAAGGGATCTGATGAAAAAATTGATACTATCCTCCTTTTTGGCGCCCACATGCATCAGCAGTCCGAACCCTTTATCCTGACCCATGGGGCCATTGAAACACCCTTTGGAGATATTGAGGTGGACAGGGAATTATCAGATAAAATTTGTAGCGGTATCAGTATCCAGAAGAGGTCTCCTTTAAAATTTCCCGATGAAAATACCTTTGAACTTCAATATCCGTTTATAAAATATTTTTATCCAGATGCGAAAATAGTGGTCTGCGGCGTGGCCCCGTCATTTTTTGCCTCCATTATCGGCACTAGGGCTGTAGAAGAGGCAAAAAACTTGTCAAGAAATATAAAGGTTATCGGTTCAACGGATATGACACACTATGGCCCTGATTTCGGGTTTACACGGGCGGGAACCGGTGAAAAGGCTGTGGAATGGGTAAAAAACGAAAATGATAGAAACGGTATCCAGGCGATGATGGAAATGGACGAGTCAAAGATTATTGCCCAGGGACTTGAAAATAAAAATATGTGCTGTGCAGGAGCTGCGGCTGCCACAGCAGCAGCCTGTAAAAAACTTGGCGCAGTCAGGGCGGTTGAACTTGACTATGCCACAAGTTTTGAGAAATCAGCTTCTGCAAGTTTTGTCGGATACGCCGGGATTCTTTACGCTTTATCCTGAAATAAACCTGATTTTGAAATAAATTGGATCGCTCTTTTAATCCTTAGAACAGTTTTGTCTTTTCCAAGGGCCAGAAGCATTTCAAAGATGCCGGGACTCACAGTTGTGCCGGTGATGGCAACCCTTAACGGCTGGGCAATTTTCCCGAATTTGAGATCGGTTTCCGCCATGATCTTTTTGAACACATCTTCAAGCGACTCCTGGGTATAGGTTTCAAGGCCTTCAATATAGTCGGCAGATTTTTGTAAAACATCCAGTATATCTTGTTTCAGGAATTTTTTGGCTGCCTTTTCATCAAATTTTACATCATCCTGATAATAAAAAACCGCACCCTTGGCCATTTCAACAAGGGTTTTGCTTCTGGGCTGAAGAGTTTCAATAACCCCACGGGTAAAGGCATCATTTTTGGCGTCAATCCCTAAGTTTTTTAAATGAAATAAGAGAGGGCCAGCCAATTCTTCAGGAGTTTTGTTTTGAATGTGTTTTGAATTGAGAGAGACAAGTTTATCTGTGTCAAACATGGAAGCAGATCTGCCCAGGTGTTCCAGGTCAAATTTTTCAATGAGGTCGTCTTTTTCAAAAAATTCCTGATCACCATGGGACCATCCCAGCCGGACCAGGTAATTGATCATGGCATCGGGTAAAAATCCCAAAATCTTATATTCGCCCACCGACATGGCGCCATGCCGCTTGCTCAAGCGTGATTTGTCAGATCCTAAGACCATGGGGACATGGCCGAAAACCGGCATATCAGCCCCAAGTGCTTTATATATCAACATTTGTTTGGGGGTGTTGATTAAATGGTCATCCCCCCGGATAATGGTATTGATTCCCATGGTGATATCATCGATCACAACGGCCAGATTGTACATGGCAGATCCATCACTTCTCTGGATAATAAAATCATCCATTTCAGAATTCTGAAATGCCGTATCGCCCTTTACAATGTCTTTGACAATGGTAACGCCTGAGTCCGGAGTTTTAAGGCGGACAACAGTGTTGTCGCTTTTTGTAAGTTTTCTTTGTCTGCATTTGCCGTTGTACATGGGTTTTAATCCCCTGGCTTTTGCTTCTTCCCTCATGGCATTAACTTCGTCAGGAGTACAGGAACAATAGTAGGCAGACCCTGATTCAACCAGTTTTTCTATGTATTCATTATAGATAGGGTATCGTTCAGTCTGAAAATACGGACCTTCATCCCAGTCAATGCCAAGCCATTCCAGGGATTCCAATATGGCATCCACAGATTCTTTTGTGGATCTTGCCGTATCCGTGTCCTCAATTCTTAAAATAAATTTTCCGTTTGTTTTTCTTGCATACAGCCAGTTAAAAAGGGCTGTTCTGGCCCCGCCAATGTGAAGGGTTCCGGTGGGGGAGGGGGGAAACCGTGTGATAATTGTATCCATTTGTTCTCCATTTAATAAATATCTGTAAAATCGAGCCCTTAAGTACCACAGGACAGCTTTTCATTCAAGGGCATCGGCCAAAAAACAATGTTTGACCAAGAAAACACTTGACAGGGTCTTGACTCCAAGATAAATCCAGATATTAAAGCTTTATCTTGACGTGAATATTGGGGCCGGTATATTATTGTGACGATTAAAAAAATAGCAAGTCATTAAAGGGAGGAAGAGATGAGAAAAACAATTGTTCAGATTTTAACAGTATTATTGGCTGTCGGGTTTTTATCTCAATTTGCTTTTGCAGGAGGTATTGACAATAAGCAGAATTTCTCTGCAAATTATATTGGCTCAGCAAGCAGAAATGCAGCCATTGACGGGGCGGATATAGCCGCTTACAACCCTGCCGGTATTATGCAGATGGAAAATGGCCTGTATGCTGAACTTGATACCCAGGTTTTTTTTGTTGATTATGATCATAATTTTGATGGTGAAAGCTATGGAGTATCTGAAATGCCGATAGTGCCCTCATTATTTACAATTTACAAACAGGATAAATGGGCGGCATTCGGTACGGTTACCATTAATGGCGGCGGTGGAAAAGTTGAATATGATGATGGTAATATAGTAACCGAAACAATCGGCAATGCAGTGGCGTCAGGAGCTTTTGGCGCTGGTGCTGGCAGCACGTTTACCGACCAATTTGCAGGGGTTGAAAGCATTTACTATACCCTTACAGCCGGCGGATCATATGCAGTCAATGACATGTTTTCTGTATCTGCGGCTGCAAGGTATATTACTGCAATAAAAGAAGTTGATATCCATGGAACGAATTCTTATTTTGGATATATTTTGGGTAAGTATGAAGAGGATGCTGACGGGTTCGGCGGTGTGTTTGGTATAAATATAAGACCCAATAATAATATCAATATAGCCTTAAAATATGAAACCAAGGTTGAGCTGGACTGGGATTGTGATATTGATCCGGCAGCGAGTGCTTTTAGTGTGATTATCTTGGGCCAAAATGGCAAGGTGGACGGACAAAGCTATCCAAGAGATCTTCCCGCAGTATTCTCGGCAGGCCTGGTGTGGGACGTCACCCCGCAGCTATCCATCAGTCCGTCATATACGCTTTATTTTGAAAAAGATGCTGACTGGGATACAACACAAAACACTCTGACAACTAAAAACTCTTACGACCTTGCCCTCAGTGTGGGGTATTCATTTAATGATAAATTGTCTGCAACCGTTGGTTACATGTATACAGACATAGGTCTGGAGCCCAAAGATTACAGTTTGACAGAGCAGATGAGCCCGCCTCTTGACTGCCACACTGTCGCCCTTGGGACAACATACAAATTTAATGAAAAAATTACTGTTTCCACAGGCTTGATGGGCGCTTTTTATGTTTCTGATTCAGCCGTAGCTTCTGGTGCAGCTCCAGCCGTGGAATATGAAAAAACAGTTTACATAGTTGCTTTTAATTTACAGTATAAATTCTTCTAAGAAAAACTAAATTTCATTCAGCATCAGGGGGCAGGCTGTAAAGCTCGCTCCCTTTTTTAATTTCTTGACACTTTTGGGGAATTGGAGTAAATATGTATGCTTTAATTATATTGGCATATAATAATGAAAATTCAAATAAAATAATGTAGTTAGGAGAGATCAATGGCAGTACCGAAGCAAAAGAGTTCTAAAGCAAGAGGTAGGAAAAGACGAACACATTACAAAACAAGCGCACCCACAGTGAGTGTGTGTCCTGAATGTCAGGAACCTAAACTTCCCCATACCGCCTGTCCGGAGTGCGGAGCGTATAAAGGAAGAAATGTAATCGCCCAGGATGATGACGAAGAATAGTTAAAGGAGGCCAGTCTAAACCATGACTGTTGAAACGAAAATAAAAAAAGTGCTCGCCCAAAAAATTCCAGATCTGGATATCGAGGATATCGTTCCACAAGCATCTTTGATAGAGGATCTTGGCGCGGATTCCTTGACAATTGTTGAACTGGTAATGTCAATGGAAGAAATTTTTGAGATTGAAATTGATGATGATGACGCTGAAAAACTGATCACGGTTCAGGACGCCATAGATTTTATCAAATCAAAATCTTAAAAACAGGTAAATAAAATGGGTAAAGGCAGATCTATTATCATTGGAAGTGATCATGCAGCCTATGAGTTGAAGGAAAAGATCAAGACATACCTCATTAATATTGGATATAGTGTTGAAGACGCAGGGGCAAAAAACACTGCGTCCGTAAATTATGCGGATTATGGGAAAAAGGTTGCCGCTGCTGTCTCAAGTGGCCAATATTTAAAAGGGATTCTGCTCTGCGGTACCGGTCTTGGCATGTCCATGACAGCCAACCGGTTTCCCAATGTACGAGCAGCCCTTTGTTCTGATATTTTCTCAGCAAAGATGAGCCGGCTTCATAATGATTCCAATATCCTGGTCCTTGGCGGTCGCATTGTGGGTGATATCCTTGCTTTTGAACTTGTTCAAACCTGGCTGGATACCGAGTTTGAAGGTGGCCGGCATCTTGAACGTATTCAAAGTATAGAGCATTAGATGGTCCGGGAGAGGTAGGCAAAATGGGATATGTTGACAAAACGGACTTTGAAATTGCAAAGATTATCCAGCAGGAGGCAGACCGGCAGGAATACGGATTGAATCTGATTGCTTCTGAAAATACCGTCAGCCCGGCAGTTATGGAAGCACAAGGCTCCATCCTGACCAATAAGTATGCTGAAGGGTATCCTGCAAGAAGATATTATGGTGGTTGTGAGTATGTGGATCAGGCAGAAGATCTGGCCATTGAGCGTGCCAAAAAACTGTTCAACATCGAATATGCAAATGTCCAGCCCCATTCAGGCTCAGGGGCCAATATGGCGGTTTATTTTGCGTTGTTAAATCCCGGGGATCGGGTTCTTGCCATGGATCTTTCCCATGGCGGTCATCTGACCCATGGTGCCACTGTCAGTTTTTCCGGTAAATTATATGATTTTGCCCATTACGGACTTTCGCCTGAAACCGAGAGGATTGACCTGAACCAGGTCGAGGCGCTTGCAAAAAAACACCGACCTAAACTGATTGTGGCGGGCGCGAGTGCCTATCCCAGGATCATTGATTTTAAAGGTTTTTTTGAAATTGCCAGATCCGTCGGCGCCCTTTTCATGGTAGACATGGCCCATATTGCGGGTCTTATTGCAGCAGGTGTCCACCCAAGCCCGGTCGGGTTTGCAGATGTGATTACCTCGACAACCCATAAAACCTTAAGAGGGCCTCGCGGCGGTTTGATTCTGTCTTCAGAACAATTTGCAAAGACGATCGGCAGCCAGATATTTCCGGGCATCCAGGGTGGGCCTTTAATGCATGTCATTGCAGCAAAAGCGATTGCCTTTAAAGAAGCACTTGGCAAATCCTTTGCAGACTATCAAAAACAGGTGATTAAAAATACTTCTGCCCTGGCAGCCGTAATGTTGGAAAGAGGATACAAACTGGTTTCCGGTGGAACTGACAATCATATGGTATTGGTTGATTTTACGCAGAAGAACATATCCGGTAAAGACGCTGAGGAAAGACTTGGCAGGGCAGGTATCACAGTAAATAAAAATACGGTTCCCAACGAAAAACGCGGCCCCTTTGTCACCAGCGGTATAAGGATCGGACTTCCCCTTGTTACTTCCAGGGGGATGAAAGAGATTGCTGCTAAAAGAATCGCCGGATTTATCTGCGATGTCCTGGATGATGAGTCAAATATTGAAATAGTGGCTAAGAAAGTAAAAGATCTTTGCATTGGGTATCCGTTATATATTGGAAAATAGATTGATGACAGAAACGCGTTCTGACAGACCTTCATGGCATGAATATTTTATAGGAATTTCTGATCTCGTTGCCAGTCGTTCCACTTGCCTGAGAAGAAAAGTAGGGGCAGTCCTGGTTAAGGAAAAAAGAATCCTCTGCTCCGGATATAATGGTGCGCCGTCAAAGGTTCCCCATTGCAGGGAGACAGGATGCTTAAGAACCCAATTAAATGTGCCGTCCGGGGAAAAACACGAATTGTGCCGCGGGGTTCATGCAGAACAGAATGCCATTATACAGGCAGCCTATCACGGGATCCGGGTAAACGGGTCCATCCTTTATTGTACCAATCAGCCCTGTTCCATTTGTGCGAAAATGATCATTAATGCCGGAATCAAAACCGTATATTATAAAGATGGATATGATGACCCTTTGACTTTGGATATGTTTGACAAAGCCAAAGTGGAATTGATCCGGTTTGAGACTTAAACAGAAAAGAGGCCCACATGAAATGCCCATTTTGCGGAAATCTGAATACAAGAGTTATTGATTCGCGTCCGGGCAAGGTTGATTTTGAAGTTCGCCGGCGCAGAGAATGCCAGGAATGTGTTCAGCGGTTTACAACCTATGAACGGGTTGAACAAGTTCCTGTCATGATCATTAAAAAAGACAATCGCAGGGAAGAGTTCAACCGGGGAAAAGTACTGACCGGCATTAAAAAAGCCTGTGAAAAAAGGGCTATCAGTATTAATCTGATTGAGGAAACCGTGGATGCCATTGAGCGGGACTTAAGGGAAACCAATGACCGGGAAATTCCTTCAAAGGTTGTGGGGGAAAAAATTATTAAGGCCTTAAAGCAAATTGATGATGTCGCCTATGTCAGGTTTGCCTCTGTTTACAGGGAATTTAAGGATGTGACCGATTTTATCCAGGAGCTTAAAGGGCTGGTCCCAAAAGAATGCCTGCCCATTGAATTTGATGCGATTTCGGATAAGGCTGATGACTGATCATGAATACATGCATCAGGCAATATCCCTTGCACGAAAAGCAAAAGGATTTACCTCCCCTAATCCCTGTGTCGGTGCTGTCATTGTCAAGGATGGAAAAGTTGTCGGAAAAGGCTTTCACAGGGCAGCAGGCCTTGCCCATGCTGAAGTAGAAGCCATAGATGATGCAGGTTCCAAGGCAAAGGATGCAACCCTCTATGTTACCTTGGAGCCCTGTAATCATTTTGGAAAAACCCCGCCCTGCACCCAAAAAATTATCAAAGCGAAAATTAAAAAAGTTGTAGTGGGCTGTAAAGATCCCAATCCCTTTGTTAGCGGGGGAGGTATCCAGTACCTGAAGGACAATGGCGTTGAAGTGATCTCAGGTGTTATAGAAAAAGAAGCCAAAATCCTGATCGAAGACTTTGTCTGGTATATTCAAAATGATAAGAAGCCCTTTGTGATTTTGAAATGTGCGACCACCCTGGATGGGAGAATAGCAACATCCACAGGGGACTCAAAATGGATCACCAATGAAAAATCAAGGGCGTTTGTCCATCAGATTCGCCATGAAGTAGATGCTATCCTGGTGGGTTCCGGAACCCTGCATGCCGATAATCCTTCGCTCACTTCAAGAATCAAAGGCGTTGCAACAAAAAATCCCGCAAGAATTATTCTGGATACCCATTTAAGTATTAAAGAAGAGGCAAAAGTGCTTACCCGGGATTCTAATGCCAAAACTATTATTGTTACAGGTCCTGATGCTTCCAAAGAAAAAAGAGCTTTGCTTGAAAGTAAAGGAGCTCAAATTCTTGAAGTTCCGCTAAAGGAACAAAGACTTGATTTAAATGAACTGATGATTAAGTTAGGGCAGATGTCAATTTTAAGCCTTCTGATAGAAGGTGGAAGCGTGGTGGCAGGGTCAGCGCTGAAGGCCGGGATTGTAAACAAGGTATTGTTTTTTCTGGCTCCCAAGTTTTTAGGGGGCAGTGACGGCATTCCGGTATTTGAGGGAAAAGGTCCTGAATTGATAAAGGATGCCTTTGAACTTAAAAACATGAATGTTACCCTGTTTGACACTGATATCCTTGTGCAGGGGTATTTGAAATAAAAGGGGATAAGAGTATTGTTTACAGGAATTATTGAAAGTTTTGGAACCATAAAGCGGATTGAGTCCACCGGGGAGGGAAGAGTTCTCCATATCGGCTGTGATCTTGATCTGTCTGAAAGCAAAATCGGAGATTCCATTGCCGTAAACGGTGCCTGTCTTACTGCTGTCAGTCTTGAGAAGAACGTCTTTAAGGTGGATATGGCGCCTGAAACTGTTGAGCGGACAACTTTTAAGTCTTTGAGGCCGGGTTCCAGGGTCAACATAGAGCGGGCGTTAAAACTGTCAGACCGAATTGACGGGCATCTGGTCTCGGGACATATTGATGGAACAGGAATCATTTCTTCCATGACAAAAAAGAGCAATGCCGTGATCATCAAAATTGATGTTTTGCCAAAGCTTGCCGCAGATATGATTGAAAAAGGATCTGTTGCCATTGAAGGGATCAGTCTGACCATAAACAAATGTTCGGACCATGATTTTGAGGTCAGCATTATTCCTCATACGGCAGATATCACAACCATCGGATTAAAACGGGTCGGTGATGAGGTCAATATAGAGACCGATATGATCGGGAAATATGTAAAAAAGATGTTAATGGGAAGCCTTTCAAAAAATGATGCTTTGCCCAAAGGGCAAAAAGATATCAGCATGGAACTTCTCGCAAGGAACGGATTTTTATAAGCAGATTTTTATAACAAGAGGATTTATACATGCCGCATTTAACAATTGAACAGGCGATTGAAGATATTAAAAATAGGAAAATGGTCATTCTCGTGGATGATGAAGATCGTGAAAATGAAGGTGATCTGACCATGGCAGCAGAGGCTGTGATCCCTGAAGCCATCAATTTCATGGCCACATATGGAAGGGGACTGATCTGTCTTTCCCTTGATTCCGCTATTGCAGACCGGCTGGACCTGCCCATGATGGTGGATAATAACACCTCACAATACGGCACCGGATTTACAGTCTCCATTGAGGCCAAAAAAGGGGTGACCACAGGGATTTCAGCAGCAGATCGGGCCACAACCATTCTAACGGCGGTGGCGGATGACACCACACCTAACGATATTGCAAGACCCGGACACATTTTTCCGTTAAGGGCGAGAGACGGCGGTGTGATGATAAGGATCGGGCAGACAGAAGGGTCAGTCGATCTGGCCCGTCTTGCAGGTATGAAGCCTGCCGGGGTGATTTGTGAAATCATGGATGATGACGGCACCATGGCAAGAATGCCATCCCTGGAAAAATTTGCGAAAAAGCATGGTATCGGCATCTGCACGGTTGCAGATCTTGTAAAATACAGGCTGAAAACGGAAAGTTTTGTAAAAAAAGCGGCCGAGACTATGATCCCGACACGGGTTGGCGGAGAGTTTAAGATTATTGCCTATGAAAACGATATTGATAACTTGACTCACATTGCCCTGGTTAAAGGAGAAGTTGATGCCCAAAAAGAAATCCTGGTGAGAGTTCATTCGGAATGTATGACAGGGGATATTTTTTCATCCCTTCGGTGTGACTGCCAGGACCAGCTCTATAGAGCCATGGCCATGATGGAAGAGGAAGGCAGCGGGGTCCTTTTATACCTTCGCCAGGAAGGCCGCGGTATCGGGCTTGTGAATAAGCTGAAAGCCTATGAATATCAGCGCAAGGGCCTGGATACGGTTGAAGCCAATGAAAAACTCGGCTTTAAGGCAGACATGAGAGATTATGGTGTGGGTGCCCAGATACTGGTTGATCTGGGGGTCAGAAAAATGCGGCTTCTGACCAACAACCCTATGAAAATGATCGGTCTGGAAGGCTATGGATTGAGCGTTGTTGAACAGATTCCCATTGAAGTTGAGGCCAATTGCCACAACCAGGGATATTTAAAATGCAAGCAGGCCAAGATGGGACATCTGCTCCATATGTAATTATATGTAATTAATCGGGGTCAGGCTTGCGTTATTGACGTTTTTAATCAAAAGCGTCAATAACGCAAGCCTGACCCCATAATATAAGGAAAAGAAAAATGCCGAAAATTATAGAAGCAGGGTTACAGGCCCAGGGGAAGAAATTTGGAATCATTGCCTCCCGTTTTAATGATTTTATCACTGGCAGACTGGTAGAAGGGGCCCTTGATGCGCTTATCAGAAGCGGGGCAGAGGATAAGGATATCACTATTTTAAAAGTTCCGGGTGCCTTTGAGATTCCTCTGGCAGCAAAGAAAATGCTGAACCATGGCAAATATGATGCCATTATCTGCCTTGGTGCTATCATTCGAGGAGCCACTACCCATTATGATTATGTGTGCGCAGAAGTGTCCAAGGGCGTTGCATCCGTCAGTCTGGACACCGAAGTTCCGGTGATGTTCGGAATCCTCACCACGGAAACCATTGAACAGGCCATTGAAAGGGCAGGGACTAAGGCCGGCAATAAAGGCTTTGATGTCGCCCTTGGTGCTGTGGAAATGGCAAATCTTTCCGAAAGTCTGAAAAAAGGTTAAATAAGAGTATGGGTGACCGCAGACAGGCAAGAGAACTTGCACTTCAGGCACTGTTTTTTTTTGATATGGATAAATCTGATTCAGATCAAAGCCTGGAGATATTCTGTGCCGGCAATGAAGAAAAGTTCACGCAAGGAGTTACGCCTTTTTTTCTGGATCTGGTAAAAGGTGTGAAGGAAAATGGTTCTCAAATTGATGCGCTTTTAAATAAATATTCAAAAAACTGGAAAATTTCCAGGATGCCTGTGGTGGATAGAAACATCATGCGGATGGCAATATTTGAATTTTTGAAGTGTTCTGACATACCTTGCAGTGTCACTATAAATGAAGCGGTTGAAATTGGGAAAAAATACGGAACAAGGGATTCCGGTTCTTTTATCAACGGTGTACTGGACCGTATTAGATCCCTTGAAGGTTTTTAAATAGCCAGAAATTTTTGGAGGTTGTTTTGATTATAAAAAAACTTGAGGTTGGTCCGATTATGGCCAATTGTTTTATTTTAGGATGTGAATCTACAAAGCAAGCAGTTGTGATTGATCCGGGAGATGATGCTGATCGAATCCTGATGGAGCTGGCTAAATCCGAGTTGAAAGTAAAATATCTGATCAATACCCATGGCCATTTTGATCATGTAAGTGCCAATAAAAGAATGAAAGAAGCAACAGGGGCACAGATTGCGATTCATCCCGAGGATGAGCCCATGCTGCACGAGCTTTCACAATCTGCTCTGATGTTCGGACTGTCGTCGGAAAATTCACCGCCTGCGGATATTCTTTTAGAAGACGGGGATGAAGTCACCTTTGGTGAAATAACACTACAGGTGATCCACACGCCAGGTCATTCTAAAGGCGGCATCAGTCTTTATACCAAGGGCCATCTTTTTGCGGGGGATACCCTGTTTTCAGGCTCCATCGGCAGGACTGACCTGCCCGGGGGCGATTATGACACGCTGATTTCAAATATCAAGAAAAAACTTTTGATTTTTGATGAAGATACCATCGTATATACCGGCCATGGCCCGGAAACAACCATAGGTAATGAAAAGAGAATGAATCCTTTTTTAAGATGATGGTCTTAAGATGAATGGATTGCTAAAGCATCTCCCTCTTTTAAAAGATGTCCATCAGGAAACGATTGAGCTTGACCGGCCATTTGAACAGATAGCTGCATCGTTTGCCAGGGATGTCGGGACGGTGCTTTTATTATCCGGTTCAAGCCTTGACTGTTCCCGGTATCATATTCTTGCCGTAAAACCCTGGCTTGAGGTGTGCAGTAAACAGGATAATGTGTACATTAACTATCTGGGAAAAAAAAATCATGCCCGGCAGGATCCGTTTTCAGTCATTCAAGCTCTGTTAAACCGGTTTAAATTAAAGGACGCCTTTTTTGATCTTCCGGTTCATTCAGGCCTGTTTGGATATTTTTCCTATGATTTAAAAGATCGGATTGAAAAACTTCCCAGAACCTGCATGGATACCCGCCTGCCGGATCTATGCTTGTATGCGCCTTCCATCATCCTTATTCAGGATAAAGAGACAGATCAGACCCGGCTTTGTATTCCTGTGCTGTCTCATGAAGCAAATTTTAAGAAGACAGACGAGATCATTCAAAATAATAAACGTTTTTTCTTTGACAGAATCAAAAGGGACGTTAAAAGAAAACCCTTTTCCATAGACAATTCAGGGTTTAAATCAAGTTTTTCTAAACCTGACTATATCGCTTCGGTAAATAAAATCATTGACTATTTAAGGGCTGGTGATATTTACCAGGCCAATCTTTCCCAACGGTTTGAAGCCGGGTTTTCAGGGGATTGCTATTCATTGTTCCTGGATTTGTTTGAACGAAATCCCGCTTCTTTTTTCAGTTATATCCATGCCGGAGACCATACAATCGTGTCCACTTCTCCTGAAAGATTTATTAAGCAGGACGGCAGAACTGTTGAAACAAGACCCATAAAAGGTACCATTGCCCGTGGCAAAACAAAAGAACAGGACCATGAAAATGGACTATGTCTGACCCGGAGTATCAAAGATGATGCTGAATTGACCATGATCGTGGATCTGATGCGAAACGATCTTTCCCGGGTGACCCAACACGGGTCTGTCATTGTTAAAGAGCATAAGTGCCTTGAATCCTATGAGAATGTATTTCATCTGGTCTCCATTGTGGAAGGCAAACTTAAAGACGATAAAACGTCTGTTGACCTTTTAAAAGCTACATTTCCCGGGGGCTCCATCACCGGCTGCCCCAAGATCCGTTCCATGGAAGTTATTGATGAGCTTGAATCTGTGAAGCGACACATCTATACCGGTTCCATCGGATATATCAGTTTTCATGACACCATGGATCTGTCCATTGCCATCAGGACAGCCACCATTTTCAACAATACAGTCTTTTTTTCGGTGGGCGGCGGTATTGTGTATGATTCAGACCCTCAAGAGGAATACCAGGAAACCCTTGATAAAGGAAAAACATTAATGGAATCCCTGTCCGGCACTTTGAAAAAAGATAGTACCGGAAAGCTGAAAGCCTGGGTGGATGGGAAAATTATTGATCAGGATCAGGCCAGGGTATCAGCTACAAGCATGGGATTTCAATATGGGGCAGGCCTTTTTGAAACCATAAGGGTGGAAAAGGGAACCATATTTCATCTGGAAGATCATGTGTTGCGATTGAACAGGGCCTGGCAAAGTCTTTTTTTTGACACGCCGCCTGATATTACCTGGGAAGATGTGATTCGTCTTTTAATCAAGGAAAACAAGTTTCAGGACAGATTGCTTGCTGTTAAGATTCTCGCATCAAAGGATGATCGGGATAATGGCAGGAAAGCTTTTCTGGCTGCTTTTATAAGAGAGTATACCCACAGGCTTGAGATGCTGAATAAAAAAGGACTGGACCTTGTCACATACCCACACACAAGGCAGACGCCTCTGGCAGATTATAAAACCCTGAATTACCTTTATTATGAACAGGCGGGCCGGTTTGCCAAAGCGCACGATGCAGATGAGGCCATCATTTTGAACCCGGATCATACTGTTTCTGAAACCAATACCGCAAGTATAGTTGCCATAAAAGATAAAACCGTGATGGTCCCCGAATCCGATCACGTGCTGGACGGTGTGACGCTGAAATCTGTGTTGACGATTCTGTCGGACAGGGGGTATGATATCCAAAAAAAAAGGATACCCAAAGAGGTATTTTATTCATATCCCAATATTATGTTAACAAATGCGTTGATGGGGGCGGTTAAAGTGTTGACCATTGACAGAAAAAGCATAGAACACAGAAAAGGGATCTGTTCCATGATCAATGAGCAGCTTTTTAAAATGTGAGCCAAAAAACCAAAGCGGGAGCAAACAATGAAAATTTTGAATGTTAATTGCATAAAAGAAAGTAACATACTATGAAAAAGAAAACGATCATCATAGCCATATTGTTTGTTCTGTTTTGCCTGCCACTCTTGGGCATGACGCAACCAAAAGTTTTAATTGACGCGCCTGTTTTTACTTTTGAACCTGTACCCGAAGGAGCCCATATTCCCCATGAATTTATCATTAAAAATTCAGGTGATACCCCTCTTACTATAAATAATGTTCTGCCTCCGTGAGGTTGTGACAAGCACTCCTTTGACAGGGAAATTCCCCCGGGCGGGGAAGGCAAAATAAAGGTAAGTTTTAAAACCAACGGTTACGGCGGAAAGACCATGAAAAAAGTTATTCTGGTCAAGACCGATGATCCCGAAAAAAGGAAATTCAACTTGGTTGTCACAGGGCCGGTTGAGAAAGTTGTGGAGATTAATCCTGTATCGGTCTACCTGAAGGGAACCCCTGGAGAGTCCCTGGAATCCGTTGTGACCATTACTCCTTCTGAAAAATACAAATTTTCAATCCTGGGGATGGCACAAAAGATCAATACAAAAATTAAAGCACAGCTTATGGAACCAAAAGGAGATGAGAAATCCTGGCAGATAAAGATTAAAAGCACATCAGATAAAGCAGATGACTTGTATGATGTGCTGACCCTTAAAACAGACAGCCGATACAGGCCGACACTCACCATAAGGGTATATGCCATTTTTCTTAAAAAACAGGAATCAAAATCTTAAATTATAGGACTTCTTCTACAAAAATTAATTATGGATATTTCAAAAATAAAAGCAGTGGTGTTTGACTGTGACGGTGTCATGTTTGACACGGCCGTGGCCAACAGAAAATATTATGATGAAGTGTTGCAGACTTTTGGTAAGCCCGCGTTGAATGAAGAACAGTTTGTCAATGTTCATATGATGACGATAAAAGGGGCCATTGAGTATCTTTTCCCGGAAATGGATGATCTTTCAAGTGTATATGACCGCCTTAAAAATATCGGGTATCATAAATTCATCAAGTATATGATCATGGAAAAAGATCTGAAAGAACTTCTCCTAAAATTGGAAGACAACGGCTATATCCGGGGAATCGGCACCAACCGGACCAATACCATGGAAAAGGTGTTGGAAGACTTTCACCTGGAAGACTATTTTGAAGTGGTGGTGACAGCAGCAAAAGTCAAAAACCCAAAGCCGGATCCGGAGCAATTGTTGTTAATAATGGGAAAATTTGATCTTCAACCGGATGAAATTCTTTTTATCGGGGATTCTGATTATGACCGGCAGGCAGCAGCCAGTGCAAAAGTAAGGTTTGTCGCATTTAAGAACTCTGAGCTGAAAGCAGATTTTAATGTGGATTCAATGGATGAGATTGCCGAGGTTTTACAGATAAATGAATAAAATTCTTGACAAATTTATCAATCCTCATTAAATCTTACAAGATTTTTAGTTTAAAATTCAGGATAAATGTTTGGGTAAACATTTATTAAAGGTTAAACATAAACAAGGAGAACGAAGTATATGTCTAAATTAGTAGCACCTCATGGTGGAAAAGGACTAGTGATTTGCAAGCTTGAAGGCGCAGAACTTGAAGCGGAACAAAAAAAAGCCGCAGAACTCAAAAAAATTGAGATTTCTTCACAGGTTAAAGGCGATTTGATCATGCTGGGTATCGGTGGTTTCAGCCCGCTTAACGGTTTTATGACCAAAGCGGACTGGAAAGGTGTTTGTGCTGACTTCCTTTTGGCTGACGGTACTTTCTGGCCTGTTCCTGTGATGCTGGATGCAGCCAAAGAAGATGCGGCAGAGATCAATGTCGGTGATGAAATTGCCCTCGAAAGAAATGGTGAAATTTTTGCCACCATGAAAATCGAAGATAAATTTGAAATGACCGAAGATGAGAAAAAATGGGAATGCGAAAAAGTCTATAAAGGTCAGGGTGAAGAATCTGCTGACGACGTGTTCTGGAAAATTGCCATGGAAGATCATCCAGGTGTTCAGATGGTTATGGCCAGAAAAGAATTCTGCCTTGCCGGTCCTGTAAAAGTTCTTTCCGAAGGTGAATTTCCTGAAAAATTCAAAGGCGTTTACCTGACGCCGAAAGAAACCCGCGCTATCTTTGATGAAAGAGGCTGGGCAACCGTTGCTGCCATGCAGCTTAGAAACCCCATGCACAGATCCCATGAACATCTTTGCAAAATTGCCCTTGACGTATGTGATGGTGTTATCATCCATTCTCTCATCGGTAACCTCAAACCCGGTGATATTCCGGCAGATGTTCGTATTGAATGTATTGATACGCTGATTAAAGGGTTCTTTGTTCCCGAGCATGTTGTCAATGGCGGATATCCCCTTGATATGAGATATGCAGGCCCAAGAGAAGGCCTTCTCCATGCAACTTTCCGTCAGAATTACGGCGTTAACAGAATGATTATCGGTCGTGACCATGCAGGCGTTGGTGACTTCTATACGCTGTTTGAAGCACAGGAAATTTTTGATACAATTCCTGCACCTGAAGGCGAAGGCAAAGCGCTTCTTTGCGAGGCTTTGAAAATCGACTGGACATTCTACTGCCACAAATGTGACGGCATGGCTTCCATGAGAACCTGCCCCCACGGCAAAGATGACAGGGTTATTCTTTCCGGAACCAAACTACGTCATGCTCTCGCCAATGACGAAGAAGTGGTTGATCATTTTGGCCGTGAAGAAGTCCTGGTTATTTTGAGAAAGTACTATGCATCTCTGACTGAAAAAGTTGAAATTAAACTCCAGAGCCATGCAGAAGGAACTAAAATGTAATTGAGGTCTTGTTAAAGGCAATTATATTTTAAGAAGATATTAGAAGAGGGCTGTCTCCTGGTTAAAGAGGCGGCCCTCTTTTTTTTATGCCATGCGGTTGAAATTTTATGGTTCAGGAAATGTGTTTCATAATGTCAATTAGACGGTTTTCAGATCCTGAAGTTTAAGAATCATCTCATAGACTTGTTTTTTGGACAGTTTGAATTCTTTTGAAATTTGTTTTGCCAGACCTGACGTGCCAAGACCTTCGGTTGAAAGTCTTTCAAGGATGATTTTTTCAAGTTGTTCTTTTTCAATGGTCTTTTGTTCCAGCTGCCCTTGAAGAAACAAGGAACATTCACCTTTAATAGACTCTTTTTTATCCAGTTTTTGAAGAATTTCAGACAGACTTCCCCGAATGTATTCCTCATGGATTTTGGTTATTTCCCTGGCAAGGCAGGCCTTTCTATCTCCCAGAACATTTAACATATTGTTAATGAGGATTTTAATTCGTCTTGGGGATTCATAAAAGATGAGAGTTGGGGTTTGATTTTTCACAGCTTCAAGAGCATGCTGCTGCTTCTGCTGCTTTTTAGGTAAAAACCCCAAAAACAGGAAAGAATCGCTTGGAAGTCCTGAAACACTTAACCCTGCAATGGCGGCACTGCATCCTGGAATGGGAATGACACTGATCTTTTCTCTGGCAACGGCTGTGACAAGTTTATATCCCGGATCTGAAATGGTGGGTGTGCCGGCATCGGAAATCAGGGCAATGTTCAGGCCGTTTTTCAAATGGGTGATGATTTGAGGTGTTTTGTTTGCCTCATTATGCTCATGGCAGGAAACCAGTTTTGTCCGGATGTCATAATGAGAAAGAAGTTTTTTTGAATGCCGGGTATCTTCTGCTGCAATCAGGTCTACCTGTCCTAATACCTTAACCGCTCTAAAGGTAATATCTTCCAGGTTTCCGACAGGGGTTGCGACAATATAGAGGGTTCCGGATGAATTTTGGTTATCCATTCTAATGCTCCGTTCTAATGGCCCGTTCTAATGAGCCAGGAAAGCATTTTTAATTAAATTAATGTCAAATATACCATTTTTTTCAAGAACTTCAACTACATCGAATCGAACTCTTGAATTCATCTGTTTTTTTTCTTTCAGGTAAAAGGAGGCTCCCAGGATGATCTTTTTTTGTTTTGAATAATTGACCGACTCTCTTGGCAGCCCTTTTTTAAGGCTTCGTCTGGTTTTGACTTCAATAAAACAAATGCAGTCCTTGTCATTTGCAATAATGTCTATTTCAGCCATTATTGTTCGATAGTTGGTCTCAAGAATGGTGAACCCTTGGGTTTGAAGAAAGGATATGGCTGCGGTTTCACCGCGCTGTCCCAGATTTTTTCGGTCATCCGGCATTGTTCATCTCTTTTACACCCTTGAAGGTCAGCCTGTGAACAGGGCAGGGCCCATATTTTAAAATCGCTTCTTTATGGGCATGGGTGGGATATCCCTTGTGCTGGATAAAATTATACTGGGGGTGTTTTTCATGAAGCTCTTTCATGATGGCATCCCTTGTGACTTTTGCAATAATGGATGCAGCAGCAATGGAAATACTTTTTGAATCCCCTTTGATCAAAGCGCTCTGGTCAATGTCCATGTCTAAGGTGAATTTACCGTCAATTAGAAGAAAATCCGGCTGAGTTGATAAATTTTCAACAGCGCGCTTCATGGAAAGCAAGGATGCCTGAAGAATGTTGATCTGATCGATTTCATGGTGCGAAGATATACCGGTAGCAACACAAATGGCCTGTTTTTTGATCACAGGAAAGAAGGCATTTCGTTTTTTTTCTGACAGTTTTTTGGAATCATTAATCCCAACACATGAAAAATTATGGGGCAGGATCACGGCAGCAGACACGACAGGGCCAGCAAGGGGTCCCCTGCCGGCCTCATCAATACCTGCTATTCTTTTAAACCCCCGGGTTAAAGCTTTGTGTTCAAATTGCCACATTAGCTCGCCTTGTAAGGAGTTTTAAGCAAATCGTTTTTCTTTGATCCTGGCCGCTTTACCGCGGAGGTTTCTAAGATAGTAGAGTTTGGATCTTCTGACCCGGCCCCTGGTCACCACTTCGATTTTATCAAGGACAGGGGAATAAAGCGGAAATATTCTTTCAACACCTATACCGCCGGAAATCTTCCTGACTGTAAAACGGGCGCCTGCATATCCTTTAGTTTTTTTAATCACAACACCCTGGAATATTTGGATACGCTCTTTTTCCCCTTCTCTGATTTTAACATGTACTTTCACAGTGTCACCTGAGTCAAATTCAGGGATATCAAGACGCATTTGTTCTTTTTCTAGTTTTTCGATCATGTTACTCATTTGTTCCTCCTAAGACCTTTCCCTTTTTGGCAAAGATAGATACGTATTTTATCTGGCATTTGTAATCCTGTCTAAATATATTGATGCCGCAGACCTGACAGAAAGATGATTGTAATCAGTGTTTCCGTAAATCGGGTCCAAAATGAAATCACAGGTATCAATTAATTCATCTGCTAGGCCCCATGCCGTTCCAAAAACAAGGACATGGGATGCTTTGTTTTCAAGTTTTTGCCTTAACTCCTCTATTGTTATTGAGCCGGGTGTTTCTTTTGCGCTTGTGGCAACAGTCACAACCGGTTCCTTTCTTTCCTGTTCAATCGAGTTGACTGCATCCTCAAAGGTTTTAGCCACCCGGATAAGCTCAAGCGCTTTTTTTCTAAACGGGTTGAGCTTGCCGCCGACCCCTTTTGTCCAGTGTTCAATCACCTGTGTGGCAAGTATTGCCTGGTCTTCATAAGGGGTTACCACATAAAATCCTTTTATGCCAAAGGTGATGGATGCCCTTGCAATATCATGCAGGTCTATGGTTGTCAGGGCCGATCCAATGGTCTGCTCTTTTTTGTTTATCACGGGGTAATGGATCAATGCCACGTAAAAATTACTCTCTAACAAGGATTTCCAACTCCTGACACCATTGCTTTATTATTATTTTTTCTTCTGCACTCAGTTCGGTTTTTTTGAAAAGATCCGGTCGTTTCAAAAACGTGTGCTGAAGAGAAGATTTTTTTCTCCACTGGTCGATTTTTTCATGGTTCCCGGATAATAACACATCCGGAACCTTTAGCCCTTCAAAGTCCTCAGGTCTTGTATATTGTGCATATTCAAGCCGCTCATCCGTAAATGAATCTGATTTTGAAGATTCCAGGCTTCCTAAGACCCCCGGGATTAATCTGGCTATTGAATCAATAATGACCATGGATGCCAGTTCTCCGCCTGTCATGACATAATCACCAATGGAGATTTCTTCATCAACAAGCGTGGCGTATATCCGTTCATCAATCCCTTCATACCTTCCACAGACAAAAATAAGCCCCTCGTTTTTGGAGGCAAGTGCCATGGCTTTTTCCTGGTTGAACCGGGTTCCCTGGGGGGTCAATAATACAACCGGTGATTCAGGCGTCCTTTTCTTGGCAGCTAAAATAGCGACCTGTAAGGGTTCCGGTTTCATTACCATGCCGCTTCCACCACCATAGGGTCTGTCATCAACCGTGTTATGCCGGTCTGTTGAAAAATCCCTGATATTAATACAATGCCCTGTGATCAGTTTTTTTTCAATACCCCGTAAAATCATGCCATGCTCAAAAAAAGAGCCGACCAGCTCCGGAAACAATGTCAATACCGTAAAGTCCATCAATAATCCTCGGGCAGTGTTGTTCTTACGGTCTTTTTTTCAATATCAACCGATTTAACAAAGTGTTTATGCATCGGTATAAGCGTTTCCCGTCCATTGTCAGTGACAACCAGCACGTCATTTGCGCCCGTTGGAAAGATATCAGTTATTTTGCCGATAAATCCTTTTTGATGATCAACCACATCAAGCCCTAAAAGGTCTTGCCAGTACCAGGTGTCTTCTGCCGGTTCCGGCAATTGATCCCGGTCAATGAGAATCTCTTTTCCTATAAGATCCTCGGCGAGGTTCCGGTTGTCAACTCCATCAAGGGAGAGCAAAATTCCTTTTTTATGGGCCAAAGCCTTAAGAATGACATACGATTTGCCCAAGCCTTTTTCTGATTTTAAAAGAACGTTTTTGCCGGGGCAAAAGGTGTCAATGGATTCTGCAAAGGACCAGACCTTAAGAATGCCATCGAGCCCATGAACCCCGGTTACCCTGCCTATGGTAAACGAAGTCGCCTTGTTCATGCCCTACTCAATAATCTCGAGAACCGTACGTTTTTTAAGTTTGGTGGATGCCGCACTTAAAATCGTTCTCATGGCTCGAGCCGATCTTCCCTGCTTGCCGATTACTTTACCCAAATCCTCTTTTGCCACCTTAAGCTCTAAAACAGAAGTTTGATCTCCACTAACTTCTGATACATATACCTGATCAGGATTGTCTACCAGTGCTTTTGCAATATATTCCACCAGATCTTTCATGATCGCATCTCCTTTAAATGGGGTGTTGAGAATACCGGGGCTGCATATAAAACAGCTTATGCTTAACTGACTCCCTGCCGTTTCAATATGCTCTGGACAGTGGTTGAAGGTTTTGCACCTTCGCTTAACCAATATTTTATTCTGTCCTCTTTCAGGGTAATGGCAGCCGGCTCAACCATTGGATCATAGGTGCCTAAGAGTTCCAAAAATCTTCCATCTCTCGGGCTTTCAACGTCCGCAGCCACTATTCTGTAAAAAGGTTTTTTCTTTGTGCCTTTTCTGGTCAATCTGATTCTTACGGCCATATTCTTTTCTTTCTCCTTAAAACGGCAGCATGTTTTTCAATGAACGCATGCCGCCTTTATTAAACTTCTTTATCATTTTCATGGATTGGGAATAGCTTTTCAGAAGCTTGTTGACATCCTGAACCGTGGTTCCGCTTCCTTTGGCAATTCTTTTCTTTCTTGATCCTTTAATAATGGTGTATACACGTCGTTCTTCAGGTGTCATGGAAGTGATAATTGCTTCAATCCTGGTAAATTCCTTGTCATCTATATTTAAGCCTTTAAGCTGCTTTTTGTTCACCCCTGGCAGCATTCCTATGAGGTCTTTTATTGATCCCATTTTCCGGACGGATTTCATCTGGTTCCTAAAATCTTCCAGGGTAAAGGCATTCTTTCTTATTTTTTTTTCAAGCTCTTTGGCTTCTTTCTGGCCAACAGCATCCTGCGCCTTTTCGATAAACGAAAGCGCGTCTCCCATTCCCAGAATTCTTGAAGCCATCCTGTCCGGATGAAATGCTTCCAGAGCCGTTGACTTTTCACCCACACCGATGAATTTTAACGGTTTTCCGGTAACAGCTTTTATGGAGAGCGCTGCACCGCCGCGAGCATCACCATCCATTTTGGTCAGAACAACACCGGTAAGATCAAGGGCATTGTCAAATGATCCGGCAATGTTCACCGCGTCCTGACCGGTCATGGCATCAGCCACCAGAAGGATTTCTGATGGGTTGATTCCTTTTTTAATACTTTTAAGCTCAGCCATTAATTCTTCATCAAGATGCAGTCTTCCCGCGGTATCCAGCAACAGAGTGTCGCATCCCTGTTCTTTGGCTGCCAATTGTGCATCCTGGCAAATTTTTAAAGGCTTCATATCAGTTGTGGATTGAAATACCGGAATATCCAGTTGATTTCCAATCTTTTTCAACTGATCAATCGCCGCAGGTCTGTAAACATCCACCGGCACCAGAAAAGGTTTTCTACCCTTTTTTCGAAGATAGAACCCAAGTTTTCCTGCAGTTGTGGTCTTACCAGAACCCTGCAGCCCGATAAGCATAACAGAACCCAAAGACTTTCCATCAAGATTCAGTTCCTGATGGTGGGAGCCCATCATTCTGGTAAATTCATCGTTTACAATTTTTATGACCTGCTGACCCGGCGTAAGGCTTTGCATTACTTCCTGGCCCAAGGCTCGAACTCTTATATCTGAAATAACAGATTTTGCAACCTTATAATTAACATCAGCCTCAAGCAACGCCATGCGCACCTGCTTAAGACCATTTTCGATGTTCTTTTCGTTAAGGATGCCATGACCTTTTAGTTTTTTAAAGACCGAATCAAGCCTGTTACTCAAATTTTCGAACATAAAGAGCCCAACCCCAAAATATCAAATCAAATCATTGAAATTAGTATAGATTCCGTGATATGTCAAGAAAATAATAAATTTAAGCAGATAAAAATATATGGAAAACATACTGGATTTTACAAGAGAAGACCTTGCGGCTTGGCTTGAGGGTAAGGGCATTCGGCCGTTCAGAGCAGGGCAGATATTCAAGTGGCTCTACATCCGGCAGGCAGATACGTTTGAGCAGATGACCGATCTTTCCAAAACCTTGCGCAGCAGATTGGAGGATTGTTTTTATATCCGGCGACTCTTTCTTGATGACAAACAAATTTCTGTTGATACGACTGAAAAGTTTTTGCTTCGGCTGGATGATGGACAGCATATTGAATCGGTCTTAATCCCTGAAAAGGATCATTTTACTCTTTGCGTGTCTTCACAGGTTGGATGTGTTCAGAATTGTCAATTTTGTTTGACAGCCAAAGGGGGGTTCATCCGGAATTTAAATGTCTGTGAAATGATTGCCCAGGTCAGGGATGCAAGATATTACCTGATTCAAAAAGATGTTGATCCCTTGAAACTCTCCAACATCGTGTTCATGGGAATGGGGGAGCCTCTTGCCAATTATAAAAATTTGGTAAAGGCATTAGAGATTATCACAGACAGTGATTACGGACTTAAATTTTCATCCCGGCGGGTAACGGTCTCTACGTGTGGTATGGTCCCTAAAATAACACAATTAGGTCTTGATACCTGTGTGAACCTTGCAGTCTCTTTAAATGCAACCACTGACAAGATGCGGTCACTTTTAATGCCCATCAATAAAAAATATCCTTTAAACAAATTATTAGAGGCCTGTCGGACCTTTACCATGAAACCAAGAAATAAAATTACGTTTGAGTATATTTTAATGAAAGGGGTGAATGATACAAAAGAGGATGCCCTGAGGCTCGTGAAACTTTTAGCTCCGATTAAAGCAAAAGTAAACCTGATTCCATTCAATGGATATGATAAAAGTGGATTCAAACGCCCATCTAAAAAAGAAATCAGTGAGTTTCTACAGATTTTACTTGACCAAAATATCACAGCGATTACAAGAAAGAGCAAAGGCGATGACATTCTAGCTGCATGCGGACAGCTAAAAGCAAAATTGTATTGAATCTTTGTGGATATGATTTATAATAAGATTATGGCGCAATGCATTAATTGCCATGCCCTTTACCAAAACCTTTAATTGATCGGAAGAAAATATGTCAAATATCAGCCTGGAAAACAAAAAGATTCTGATTGTTGATGATGAACCAGATGTTCTTGATTCTTTGGAAGAATTGCTCGACATGTGTACACTAGTCAGGGCACAAACCTTTGAAGAAGCAAATAATTTTCTTAAGACCCAGAAGTTTGATATGGCAGTTCTTGATATTATGGGTGTTGACGGTTATCAGCTGTTGGAAACCGCCACCAAGAAAAATGTTATAACAGTGATGCTTACAGCCCATGCCCTCAGTCCGGATAATATTAAAAAATCCTATCTTGGCGGTGCCTGTTCGTATATACCCAAAGAAGAAATGATCAATATCGAAACCTTTCTTATTGATGTGCTGACTGCTAAAAAGGAAGGGAAAAATCCCTGGACAAGCTGGTACACAAGGCTTGCATCATTTTGTGATGAAAAATTCGGGCCAGACTGGGACAAGGATGAAAAAGAATTCTGGGAAAAGATGATTTATTATTAAATCAATTATCAGCTATTTTAAAAACGGTTAACCCCCTTTAGGCCAGACTTAAAGGGGGTTTTTATATCATTAGATTTTTAAACTCCACCGCCTTGATTGTTTTGACGCAGAGGATATTTCCCTTTTCCTTTTTTATGACCCTTATGTCTACAGTTTCTTCCGGGTTTGATTTGGTATACCCGGCACAGATCATGGCTGCCGTTTGAATGTTTTTCTGGGTAAATCTTCCTGTAAGGATCACATCAGGGCCGGGCAGTTTAGCATGTTTCAATAAAATATCTTTGTCTTTATTAAGATATTTGAGCAGATGTTTGTTGTCATCTTTTGAACGCCCTGCAATTACTTTTGTTTTTAAATCCAGCCTGAAGTGTCTCCCATGTTTTAAGAAATACAGCTCTCTTTTATCAAATACTTTTTGAACAGTCATCAGGTCTTTGAGTCTTTTAGAAAAAATTTTATCCGTTAAAAGACAACCACCGGCAGGAGACGGGTATTCTTTAATCCCAAAATCCTTTGCCAATTGCATTTGAATTTTTCTTGATCTGCCTGAAATATCCAAAAGCTTTTTCCTGTCAACCAGGCCTTTTTGTTCCACAAGGGTTTCCGGTAACAGTTTTGCACACAAAGGTCTTAAAATCTGCCCGTTAAAGCCTGAGTTTTTTTCCACGTATCGTAATGAATTTTTATTCTGGGATTTGGGTCTTTGGCCTAACACTTCTCCGCTGAACAGAAAATGAAAGCCTTTATCTTTGAGAATTTCACCTGCCTTGGAAAACATCAATGCATGACAGTCCATACAGGGATTCATGTTTTTTCCAAATCCGGCCTTGGGATTTTTCATCATTTCCATATACTCATCTGTGATATCAAGTGTGATCAGCGGGATACCGGTTTGAATTGATGCTTTCTGGGCAGATTCAGATGAAAAAAAAGGAGTTTCAAGGCAAATCCAGGTTACGTCAATTCCCTGGTGTTGAAGCAGCAGGGCAGACAGGATACTGTCCAATCCTCCGGAACAAAGGCCCAAGCCTTTAATCCGGCTTGAGGTTTTTTCAATCTTCATATATACCCACTCTATGACATTAAATGAATCAAAAATAAAAACAATTCTTGAAACATTAAGAGACAGGTACCCTGTTGTCAAGACCCAGCTTGAACATCAAACACCTTTTCAACTGCTCATTGCCACCATTATGTCTGCTCAATGCACGGACAATCAGGTTAATAAAGTATCAAAAAACCTGTTTGAAAAATATCCTGGTCCTGAAGATTTGGGCCGTGCCCCCTTAAATGACATCAAACGAATCATCTATTCCACGGGTTTCTATAATAATAAAGCTAAAAATATTAAAGCCTGTGCCCTTGCAATTCTTAACGGGTATCAAGGCATGGTGCCGGAAGATATCAGCAAACTTATCAAGTTGCCGGGAGTGGGCAGAAAAACTGCCAATGTGGTGTTGTCGGCGGCTTTTGGTCATCAGACAATTGTTGTGGATACCCATGTGTTAAGAATTGCTGGAAGGCTTGGCCTGACGGAAAGCCGTGACCCCGTAAAAGTTGAGTATGAATTAATGGGGATCATACCCAAAACATCCTGGCGTGATTTGTCCCTGCAATTGATTTATTTTGGAAGAGAAATCTGTGATGCCAGAAAACCGCTTTGTGAAGATTGCCCGTTATTTAAACTCTGTCTGACAAAAGGAAAGGGATAAAATCTGTAAAGCAATCTATGAATCTTTTTTTAGTTCCCAGAATTCGCGGCTTTCTTTGAGGATATCATTAATATCATCATCAACTATATCGTCCTGAAGAATATCATCCATTTCAATATCACTATTATCACTTTCCTGATTTCCTGTTTCATCTGATTCGGGAATATAACTGCCTTGCCTGTCAAACATGAAGCTGCCGCTTAAATGAATATCAAAATCCAGCCTAAAGGCAATTTTATTATTATAAACAACAATTTCACCTCCTTTGTATGAAAGAGCTGCCGCGGCCATCTTTTTTTTTAGAACTTCCTTGACCACAGCCGGGTCTATGTCATCCTTTACGGCTTCGATCAGATTTTTTTCACCATTTTTGATAATATCCGGATCAGTGATTTTCATTGAAGACTCCCTTTCTAAGGTTTTTCTGGTTCTCCGAGCACTTTATTGTCACAGCCGTCCTTTTTTAATGATGGCGACCAGTAGCCAGATTCCCATAACGGCAGCAGCAGTGAACCCTGCAATCCCAATCACGGACACCCCGAAAAGCATAGGCGGAACTTTGGAATTAATCACCATGGCGGACCCTATTATCAATGCCGCTATAATGATTGAAAAAGAAATTCTATTGCTGGTCTGATCCTGGGTATTCAACATTTTATCAAGTCCTTCAATCTTCATATTGAATGAGAGTTGCCCCGATTTTGCAAGACGCATGATTTCAACGGCATCTGTCGGGAAGAGCTGAAGTAATTTATAGGATTCTCTTGCAATTCCCATAAATTCTTTAGCGATTCTTGAAGGGTTGAACTTTCTGTATTTTGCAGCAGTTACATAAGGCACTGCATGGGAAATCATATCAAAGTCAGGATCAAGTTTTTTGGCAGTTCCTTCTATGGAGATAAAGGCTTTCATCATCAGGAAAAAATCCGGCGGAATTCTGAGTTTATGGGTGGCACAAAGTTCGAGAAACCGATTCACCATTTTTGCAGTTTTAATATCTTTTAACGCTTTTGAGAGGTGCATGGATACAAATAAAGAAATATCTTTTTCAAGAGATGTGAGGTCCGGCTGGATTTCGTATTCAGCTATCTCGCACACCAGCCTTGCCGTGAGTTTAAAGTTATTTGTGGCAATACTGTGGATCAGATCCACAAATACTTCCCGGGTGCTTTGATCCACAAATCCTGTCATTCCAAAGTCCACAGGGCAGATACGGTTTTTTTCCATGACAAAGATATTGCCGGGATGAGGATCTGCATGGAAAAATCCATATTCAAACACCTGCTTCATTATGAAATCGGCACCCCGCCGTGTGAGCAGCTTTTTGTCAAGTCCGGCCAATTCAATTGCATCCACGTCATCAGCCTTGATCCCCTTAATATACTCCATGGCCAGAACCCGAACACTTGATTCGGCAAAATATACTTTGGGAATATGGATGGTTTTATCATTTTTGAACTGGTCGGCCATTTGTTCCATATTGGATGCTTCAATGGAGTAATCCAGCTCTTTTTCAATGGTTTTGACAAATTCTTCCACAATTTTGACGGGTTTAAAAAGAGCAACCTCCTCAATATTGTTTTCCATTATGGAAGCTATGTGAAGCATAATTTCAAGGTCTGTTTCAATACTTTTCCGGATACCGGGTCTTTGGACTTTTACGGCAATCTGATCATTGCTGTTGATTTGTGCTCTGTGAACCTGTCCAATGGAAGCACTGGCAAAAGGTATTTCTTCTATCGAGTCAAAAATCTTGTCATGGGGCTTGCCAAATTCAGACGCAATAATGGTTTTTACATGTTCAAATTCAAAAGGCGGAACATGATCCTGCAGCTTTGAAAGTTCATTTAAAAGATCAACCGGAATAAGGTCGGGACGGGAAGAAAGAACCTGGCCCATCTTGATAAACGTCGGGCCAAGTTCTTCAAGCCCCATTCTGATCCTCTGATTTTTGGAAAGCTTTTCAACCTTTTCGTGGCTTTTGACAAAAGGAATGAGCCCAAGACCGGATTCAATGTAACGGTCAATCTTCATGGCATCAATGATGTTTTCAAAGCCATACTTTAAAATGATGCCGATGATTTGCTGATACCGCCGAAGATGGCGGTATCGTTTGCTCACCTTGCCAATTTTTTTAATACTCAGCATAAAAGGTCAATGATCACTTATTTCAGATCAGACAGTTTTTTTGTAAGATTATCAATTCTGTCATTGAGCGTTTTAATATCGGATTTTGACGGAAGGTCCAGCTTTAAGAGTATTTTTTCAATGGTTTTTTCAATTTTTTTATCAAAATCGGCCTTTGCATCTTCATACTTTTGCTGACATTCTTTTAGAAAATCTTTGGCTTCATCCTGGTCCATTTTGGAATTTTTAGCAAATTCTTTTGCCAGGTCTTCGATTTCCTTTTTAGACCTTAATGCCAGCCCAACGCCTGTTAACAGGCTTTTTTTCAGATACTCAAACATGTTTCCTCCACTCTCCAAAAAAATAGTTTATTTTGATCCAAAAGAGACGGTGAGAATGTCTTCCACACTGGTGTCTCCCTCCAGGATAGCATCCATCTTACCATAAGCTGACGGAAGAAGGGTATTAATAAAAAATTTAGCTGATTCTATCTGGCCTGCATAAAAGGCAGCATCTTTATTTTTGGAAGCTTTTGCTGCAACAGCTTCCTTATCCAGGCTGCCTACTTTTTTAGCCAGCTTGGGTGCGGCGACAGATGCCCGCCACAGATGCATCCATGCAAAGGTGACATCCCCTGTTACTTCAAGGAAGGGATGGGCAAAGGCATAGGCATTCAAGGCCTTCTCAGACCTGGCTCTCTGACCGATTTCCCGGGCAAGGGTTTCAAGCCTTGATACGGCATGGGTAACCTTTTCAACCAGGCCCTCAATCCCTTTAATCCCTTTGGCCTCTTCAACAGTCTTTTTCATCAGGTCAATAAAGTATTGAAAGCTTTCGCCTTTATTCATGGAAAGTTTTCTGCCGATAAGATCCATGGCCTGGATACCATTGGTGCCTTCATAAATCATGAAAATTCTTGAATCCCTCATTAATTGTTCAACAGGAAATTCACTGACATAGCCGTAGCCGCCATAGACCTGTACGCCATGGGAACAGATTTCTAAGGCCTTATCTGTGATATACCCTTTAACAATAGGGGTCAAAACTTCAATCAATGCACGGGTATCGGCTTTCAGTTGTTCATCCTCTGTTACGCGAACAATATCAGAGCATTTGCCATAATAGTAAATCAAAGATCGCATGCCTTCCGTATAGGCTTTCATATTCAGAAGCTGACGTTTTACATCCGGATGCTGGATGATGGTAACATCTTTTGCCGCCGGGTCTTTTCCAGCGAGAAGGTGTCTTCCCTGAACCCTGTTTCTGGCATAATCAAGGGCATACATATAAGAAGCAGACGCTACTGAAAACCCCTGCAAGCCGACAAAGGCACGGGCTTCATTCATCATCTGGAACATTTCGGGCATGCCTTTGTTTTCTGCACCTAAAAGTGTGCCGATACAGTCCCCTTTTTCTCCAAGGGAAAGAGAGGCTGTGGAATTACCGTGAATTCCCATTTTATGTTCCAGGCCCGTACAGACGACATTGTTGAATTCACCCAGGCTGCCGTCCTCGTTGACATGGTACTTAGGGACCAGGAACAGGGAGATTCCTCTTGTTCCTGCAGGAGCACCTTCAATTCTTGCCAATACCGGGTGGATGATATTATCGCACAGATCATGTTCTCCGGCAGAGATAAATATTTTTGATCCCTGGATGGAATAGGTGCCGTCCTCATTTTTTGTTGCCGAGGTCGTAAGCGCCCCCACATCAGACCCAGCCTCTGGCTCAGTTAAAAGCATGGTACCGCCCCATTTGCCTGCAAACATTTTTTTCATGTAAAGTTTTTTTTGTTTTTCATCACCAAAGGCTTCCACCAGCTTGGCCGCACCGTGTGTCATGCCGTAGTAAAGCATAAATGCTGAGTTGGCCCCCACCATGTATTCAAGGGCAGCACACCCGATGAGTTTTGGCATTCCCTGACCGCCAACCTCAGGATCATCACACATGGCCAGCCATTCACCTTCACAATAGATTTTCCAGGCCCGTTTAAAGGATTCGGGGACTGTAACCTTTCCATTTTCAAGTTTGCATCCGATTTCATCTCCATCTTTAAACGTGGGAAGGATCTCTTTTATAGCCAGGTTTCTAGCTTCAGAAATAATCAGGTCGATCGTTTTTTTGTTAAATTCTTCAAATAACTCATGTTCAACCATCCCGATCTGTTCATGCAAAACAAAATCAACATCTCGTCTGTCAGCGATAAGTTGTGCCATATAATCTATCTCCTTTTATATAATTGTTTCTAATATATGTTGAACCTCAACAGTATTTTCCTAAGCAAAATAAACAGAATTGTCAACCTGTGAGCACGAAAAAGTTTGATTACGCTTAACAATTTTTATAAATACTTAACAAATCTTTGAGTTAAACGAATTCATAAAAACTATGAATTTTGAAATAATTGCATTGCATGACACGACTCAGTTCAGCTTAAAAAATTAATTATTAAGTGGACGAAGAATTTAAGTTATGATACAGGAGCATAATGGATATTAAATGCTGGGGCTCTAGAGGGTCGATATCTGTATCTGGAAAGCAATATCTCAAGTACGGAGGTGACACCACCTGTATCGAGATTACTGCGAAATCGGGAGAAACGATTATTGTCGATGCAGGAACAGGTATCCGGCACATCGGTAATTCTTTTATCGAAAGCAATATCACCCGGTATTATCTTCTGTTTACCCACGCCCACTGGGATCATATTCTGGGTTTTGTTTTTTTCAGGCCGCTTTTTTTCAGTAAAGTTAAAATAATGATTCAGGATCGCAAATTTTCAGGCATCTATACCAGGGATGTTTTAAATGAAGTTATGAAGCCGCCTTTTTTCCCCATCGGCTTAAAGGATCTGGAAGCAGATATCAAATTTGAAAAAGCATTGAATAACACTTTTGCTGTCGGTTCTATCAAGATAGAAACCATTCCACTCAGCCACTCCGGTGGTGGGCTGGGGTATAAATTCATTGAAGACGACAAATCGTTTGTGTTTTTAACGGATAATGAGCTGGGGTTTGATCATCCTGAAAGCATGGGATTTGATGCGTATCTGAATTTTTCACGGAATGCGGATCTCTTGTTTCATGATGGAGAATACACTGAAGAGGAATATAAACGAAAGAAGGGGTGGGGGCATTCTTCGATTCAGGACGTTCTGGATCTTGCCGTAAAAGCCAATGTGAAAAAGCTTGGGTTGTTTCATCTGAACCAGTATCGAACCGATGACCAGATGGATAAAATTATTAATGAGTGCCGGGCGGATTTGAAAAAGAAGAATTCGGTTCTTGATTGTTTCGCCGCTTCCTGCAATATGGCAATACATCTTTAAAAATAAAAAACATAAAATTTAAGTCATACTACATGGAACAAAAGTCAAAACGTTCTTTTTTACAAATCACCAGGATCATGCTGTCCTGGAAAATGATAGCCATGTTTTTTTTTGGATTCTCTTCCGGGTTTCCGTTTTACATTATCAAAGACGTATTAAAATTATGGATGACAGAGTCTGGTGTGGATCTTGCGACCATCGGTCTTTTTTCTGCCCTGGGCCTGCCGTATACCTTGAAATTTGTCTGGTCTCCATTGATGGACGGATATGTACCAAGATTTTTAGGACGGCGGAGGGGATGGATACTTATCGCTCAAATAGGGCTTATGATGAGTATCGCACTTATAGGGCAATTCGACCCTTCAAAGTCACTATTCTGGATAGTTTTCATGGCATTGTGCATCAATTTTTTCGGGGCAAGCCAGGATATTGCCCTGGATGCATTCCGGCGTGAATATTTAACCAGCGACGAACTGGGATTCGGCACCGGTGTCTGGATGAATGCATGGCGGCTTGGCATGTATGTTTCTATCGGAATTGCACTTCTTACAGAATTAAATATCAGTTGGGCCAGCATTCATATTATCCTGGCATTGATGATGGGAATTGGAATTTTAACCACTCTTTTTGTTCCTGAACCAAAAGTCGATGCATCACCACCGGTTTCAGTTAAAGAAGCGGTTATTGAACCCTTTGTTGAATTTTTTAAACGCCACAGCGCTATTCTTGTTCTTTTATTTATCCTGTTGTACAAAATCGGGGATAATATGGCCGGTGCCATGACGATTCCGTTTATACTCAAAATGGGGTTTTCCAAAACAGAATATTTCCTCATTGTCAAAGGGATCGGAATGTTTGGACTTTTTGGCGGGGTGATTCTGGGAGGATCTATCATGATCCGCCTTGGTATTGCCAGATCCTTATGGGTGTTTGGAATCCTTCAGGCCATCTCCACAGCATTGTTTGCCATTATGGTTATGGTGGATCACAATTCCATGATCTGGGTGGACTACAGGCAAGTTATTCTGGGGTGTATTATAGGGTTTGAATTTTTTTCCACAGGGCTTGGCCAGGCTGCCTATGCCACCTATATGGCAATACAGACCAACAAGCGGTTTACGGCGACTCAATATGCATTACTGACAAGTTTAATGGCTGTCCCGGGTGTTGTTGCAGCTTCCGCTACAGGGTTTATGGCAAAATATCTGGGATGGGATGTGTTTTATTTTTTTTGTGCAGTTATTGCAGTTCCGGGACTGCTGCTCTTGTTTAAAATTGCTCCCTGGAATGCAAGTAATGAAGAATTGGAAACAACACATTGATTGGATATCTGCAAATAGTGCTTGACAAAGAATAGTCTTTTTTTTACTTAAATGCTGAAAAAATAGCAAAAGCTATAGATTTGTTTTATTAACCAGACTGCTTTATTTGAGATGTGAAGGTTTTTACATTATTGTGCAACCCAATTGCACTGATATAAAGAGACTGACCGGGACAATCCATTGGTCAGATAAAGCTTATTTTAGACTGCCGGTTTTCGGCCTTGATAAGCATCAGACAGATGTTTTCCAGGGCGGTCAAAGAACCGGTTTTTTTATATTATTTTGCAAACCATTGATTTGTAACGGTTTCAATCAAAGCAGGAAATCACATAAAGGCTTGATAAATTTAAAAAAATTAATTGTCAGTTTTTTTTGTCCAGACCGTTGTTTGCTTTATTGGGAATAATTTGGAGCAGACAGGGTTCATAGTTTTAAATTGTAAAGCTATTATAGAAAGGTTAGGAGGGTAAAATAATGACCCAAAATTCAACACCAAAGGAAGATCTTGCAGGTTCCGTCATGGTTCTTGGCGGCGGAATTGCGGGAATGCAGTCTGCAATAGATTTAGCCAACTCAGGCTACTATGTCTATCTGGTTGAAAAATCATATGCCATCGGCGGTATGATGGCAATATTGGACAAGACATTCCCGACCAATGACTGTACCATGTGAGTGATCTCACCCAAACTGGTCGAGGTCGGCCGGCATCTGAATATTGAACTACTGACAAATACTCAGCTTATTGAACTTGACGGTGAAGAGGGAAATTTCACCGCAAGAGTAAAAGAAAATCCAAGATTTGTTGATCTCTTGAAATGTACATCATGCGGGGAATGCGCCAAGGTTTGTCCTGTGGAAGTACCCAGTGAACATAACATGGGGCTTGCCCAGCGGAAGGCCATTTTTAAGCAATACGAACAGGCCATACCGGGAGCGTACGGGATTTCCAAACGATCCACGGCTCCGTGCAAGGCCACTTGTCCGGCCCATGTGAGCATCCAGGGGTTTATTGCCCTGATGAACCAGGGAAAGCATGCCGAAGCCCTGAAATTGTTTAAGCAAGAACATCCCTTTCCCGGCTCCTGCGGTCGTGTCTGTCACCATCCTTGTGAATTAGAATGCACCAGGGGAGACGTTGATGAGCCTGTTGCCATCCAATACCTTCACAGATATCTGGCCCAGCTGGATCTTGACGGTGATGAAATTTTTATTCCTGAAGTTGCTGAAAAACGTGATGAAAAAGTGGCCATTGTGGGGTCTGGCCCTGCAGGACTGACCACAGCCTATTATATGGCTCAAAAGGGATATGGAGTTACCATATTTGAAAAACTGCCTGTCAAAGGCGGCATGATGACAGTGGGCATACCGGAGTACAGGCTGCCCAAAGCCGAGCTTGCAAAGGAAATTGAAGTGATTGAAAACCTGGGTGTTGAGATTCAAACCTCGGTTGAATTTGGCAAGGATGTTACCCTTCAAAGCCTTAAAGAAGACGGCTACAGCGCATTGTTTATGGCGACCGGTCTTCATGGCTCCCGCGGATTGGGCGTCAAGGGAGAAGATCTGGACGGGGTAATCAAAGGGGTTGACCTCCTGAGAGATGCAGCCCTTGGCAAAGCCGAAAAACTTAGCGGCAGGGTCATGGTAATCGGTGGCGGTAATGTGGCGGTTGACGTTGCCCTCACAGCCAGGAGGCTGGGAGCCGATGATGTGACTATGGTCTGTCTTGAAAAACGGGATGAAATGCCTGCCTGGGATTATGAGATTGAAGAAGCCCTTGAAGAAAAGGTTAAAATTGTCAACAGCCTTGGGCCCTTAAGATTTATTGGTATAGACGGAAAGGTTGATGAAATTGAATTTCAGGAATGTACATCTGTATTTGATGAAAACGGCAGATTTAATCCCCAGTATGATGACTGCAAATTAACGTCCTATGAAACAGACATTATCATTGTGGCCATTGGTCAGATGGGAGAGCTTGAGTTTGCGGATAAGGAAGGCATTGCGTTAACCCCGCCCGGCGGGCTTGAGGCGGATCCTGTCACTTTGCAGACCCCCATCGACTGGGTGTTTGCAGGAGGTGATGCGTTTTACGGACCCAAATCGGTTGTGGATGCTATTGCCAGTGGAAAGACCGCGGCTGAGAGTATGCACAGGTTTATCAATGGCGAAGATTTGAATGAAGGCCGGGAAAAGTCCTGGGACTTTGAAAAACCAGATATCCTTAATGTGCCCCGAATTGAACGGGCAAAACCTTCCAAAATAAGTGTGGATGAAAGAGAAGGCAATTTCAAGGAAGTGACCCTGGATCTTGCCAGAGAAGCCATTGAAAGAGAAGCGGCCCGTTGTCTTTCCTGCGGGATCTGTTCGGAATGCTATCAGTGTGTGGATGTCTGTCTTGCAGAGGCTATCGATCATGAACAGGTGGCACAGATAAAAGAATTGAATGTGGGATCGGTTATTTTGACCACTGGTGCCACAACCTATGATCCGTCAGGGCTTGACGATATCTATATGTACAAGAGATCGCAAAATGTCATGACATCTATTGAGTTTGAAAGAATTTTAAGTGCCGGCGGCCCGACACTGGGTCATCTTGTCAGACCTTCCGATGAAAAAGAACCTGAAAAGATTGCTTTTCTCCAATGTATCGGTTCACGGGATACCAATAAGTGTGGAAACGGGTATTGTTCGTCGGTCTGCTGTATGTATGCCATCAAAGACGGCGTGATTGCCAAAGAGCATTCGGAGGTAGAGCTGGATGTGGCCATATTTAATATGGACATGCGAACCTTTGGTAAGGATTATGAAAAGTATTATAACAGAGCCGCAGACGAAGAAGGCGTGCGTTTTATTAAATCAAGAATCCATTCTGTCATTGAAGAACCCGGAACCGATAACCTGATTCTCAACTATGCCGACGAAGAAGGCAAGATGTGCCAGGAAATTTTTGACATGGTCATTCTCTCTGTGGGGCTTGTTATTCCAGAAGAGAGTGTGGAACTTGCCAAGCGGATTGATATTGATCTGGATAAGTATAATTTTGTAAAAACTAACGTTTTTAACCCTTTACAGACATCCCGGCCGGGAGTTTATGTATCAGGGTCTTTCCAGGGTCCCAAGGATATAGCTTCTTCCGTGACAGAGGCAAGCGGGGCAGCTGCGGCTGCCGGGATAAAACTCGCCGGGGCACGCCATACACAGACAAAAACGGTTGTCATGCCGGAAGAAAGAGATGTCCTGGGGGAAGAACCGAGAATAGGCGTATTTATTTGTAGATGCGGTATTAATATTGCCGGGGTAATTGATGTTGAGGCAGTGGAAGAATATACCAAGACCCTTCCCAATGTGGTGTATACCGGTGAAAACCTGTTTACCTGTTCTCAGGATACACAGGTGAGTATTAAGGAACTCATTGATGAACATCAGCTCAACCGGGTTGTGGTGGCATCCTGTACCCCGAAAACCCATGAAGGCATCTTCATGGATACCTTAGAGGAGGCGGGGTTAAATAAATATCTTTTTGAAATGGCCAATATCAGGAATCAGGGTTCTTGGATGCATTTTCATGAACCTGAAAAAGCCACGCAAAAAGCCAAGGATCTGGTTCGAATGGCTGTGGCAAGGGTGGCAACCTTAGGGCCGCTCCATGATAAACGAATTTCAGTGATTGATAAGGCTCTGGTGATCGGCGGGGGTATTGCCGGCATGACTGCAGCCAAAGGGCTTGCTGATCAAGGCTATGAAGTTACCCTGGTTGAAAAGGAAAATATCCTTGGCGGCTTGGGGAACCGGCTTCATCACACCATTGAAGGAGATGATATAAAGGCCTATGTAAAAGATCTTGTTGGAGCGATTGAAAGCCATGACAAGATAGATGTCCTTAAACAATCATTGATTGTCGGATTCGGAGGGTATAAAGGCAATTTTAAAACCACTGTTCTTGTGGGCCCATCCATGGAAGAAAGAAAAATTGACCATGGTGCCATGATCGTGGCAACCGGTGCAACAGAATACCAGCCCAAAGAATTTCTCTATAATGAAAGCGATGCCGTTGTCACCCAGATTGAACTCACCGACATGATTGAGGAGAAAAAGGCTGGGGATCTTGACCGGGTTGTCATGATTCAGTGCGTGGGATCAAGAAATGAAGAAAATCCCAATTGTTCACGAATCTGCTGCCAGAGTGCCGTCAAGAACGCCATTTCCCTGAAAGAACAGAATGCAGATACAGATGTGTTTATTCTTTATCGGGACATGCGAATGTACTCCATGCTGGAAGAGTATTACACAAAAGCAAGAAATCTCGGGGTCATCTTTTCACGGTTTGATCCTGAAAATCAGCCCGAGGTGGCCAAGGGCGAAGACGGGAAAATGACAGTGACGTTTACCGATCATGTTCTGGGTCAGAAAATAGAAGCCAGTGCAGATCTTGTTGTATTGAGTGCAGGCGTCAAGGCGGCGGATACAGAGGAACTTTCAACCATCATTAAAACCAATAGAAATGCTGAAGGCTTTTTTATGGAAGCCCATGTGAAACTTCGACCGGTTGAAGCGCCCACGGAAGGAATTTTTATCTGCGGTACGGCACACGGGCCAAAGTTGATCTCTGAAACCATTGCCCAGGCCATGGCGGCAGCATCAAGGGCCACCACATTCATCTCTCAGCCATATCTGACCCTGTCATCCGTAACAGCTGAAGTAGATCAGGATCATTGTGCCTCCTGTCTTGTCTGTGTCAGATCCTGTCCCTATGATGTGCCGGTCATAAATGAAATGGGTGTCAGTTACATCGATCCTGCCCTTTGTCAGGGATGTGGTGTCTGTGCAGCTGAATGTCCTGCTAAAACAATAAAATTAAACTGGTATGAAGATAATCAGTTGCTCAGCAAGGTGGAGTCTTTGCTGGAGGGGGTAATATAATGAATGACTTTCAACCGGTGATATTGGCATTTTGCTGTAATTTCTGAGGGTATTCAGCTGCGGACCTGGCAGGTTCCATGAGGTTGAAGATCCCTTCAAATTTTAGAATTATTCGTGTTCCCTGTACCGGAAAGGTAGATGTGATCCATATTCTGAGAGCCTTTGAAAAAGGGGCTGACGGCGTATATGTGGTCGGTTGTATGGAAGGGGATTGCCATTTCAACGAGGGAAATTTTCGGGCCAGAAAGCGCGTTGAGCAGGCCGCTAAAATTTTGGATCAGGTCGGCGTGGGGGGAGAACGGGTGAAAATGTTCAATCTTTCAGCTGGCGAAGGCCCGTTGTTTGCCCAGTTTTCCATTGAAATGGACAATATAATCAGGGAACTTGGGCCGTCTCCCATCAGGGTGGCAAAACAAAAAAAGAAAGACGCAGCTTAAAATAATAAATATAATTAACAGCTTAATATGAGGTTGGCGTATGATAATAGCAGAAAAAAAACCCATTGAAGAGATCATTGATGAAGTCAAAGACTTTAACCGACTCCTGATACTCGGGTGCAACGAGTGTGTAACCGTCTGCGAAGCGGGCGGTAAAAAGGAAGTGGAAATCCTGGCATCTGCTTTAAGGATGTATTTTATCAATAAAGGTGATGAGAAAGTAATCACTGAAAATACTTTGGAGCGCCAGTGCGACCATGAGTACCTGGAAGAACTTCGAAGCAATATTGATGATTATGATGCCATTGTTTCTCTTGCCTGTGGTGTTGGCGTTCAGTTTGCTGCGGAAAAGTATCTGACCACACCCTTAATTCCCGGGGTAAATACGGTCTGTCTGGGTGCCAATGAAGACAGAGGGCTCTGGACGGAAAGATGTCAGGCCTGTGGCTCATGCGTGCTTGCCAGGACCGGCGGAATCTGTCCGGTTTCAAGGTGTGCCAAAAGAGTGCTCAATGGTCCCTGCGGCGGTTCGACAAACGGTAAATGTGAGATCAGCAAAGATGTTGACTGTGCCTGGCAGCTTATTTTAGACCGGTTAAAAGCATTGGATAAAATGGGTGACTATGAGAAAATCGCACCGATTAAGGATTGGTCAACAGATAGAGCGGGCGGTCCAAGAACTGTAACCAGGGAGGATGTGAAGATATGAGTGATTTAAATACTGCAAGCAATCTGGAAAAAGTATTAAAAGCAGGACACATTGGTGTCACTTCCGAATGCGGGCCTCCAAGGGGAAGTGATGCGGATGAGGTCAAAAAGAAAGGTGCATTGATCAGGGATTATGTGGATGCCATCAATGTTACGGACAACCAGACTGCCATGACAAGAATGTCTTCTCTTGCAGCATGTGTGCATCTCAAGCTCATGGGTATTGAGCCGGTTCTGCAGATGGTAACACGGGACAGAAACAGGGTGGCTCTTCAAAGTGATATTCTGGGTGCCGCCTCTTTTGATATCCCGAATATGCTGTGTCTGTCCGGAGATCACCAGAGTTTTGGTGATTGCGCACAAGGTCAGAATGTTCATGATCTTGATTCCATGCAATTGGTTCAGACGGTTCGCTACATGCGGGATGAAGGAAAGTTTCTCGGCGGAGATGATATTAAACGCCCGCCAAAAATATTTGTGGGTGCTGCTGCCAATCCCTTTGCCGATCCGTTTGAGATCAGGGTGCCGCGTCTGGCTAAAAAAATTGCCTGTGGTGCTGAATTTATCCAGACCCAGTGCATTTATAACCTGGATAAGTTTAAAGAGTGGATCAAAATAGCAGCTGACAGGGGACTGACCGAAAAAACCTTTATCATGGCAGGCATGACCCCTATGAAATCCGTGGGTATGGCCAAATACATGAAAAACAGGGTGCCGGGAATGGATGTCCCGGATGAGATTATCAAACGCTTGGCCGGTGCTGAAAAAGGCAAGCAGGCCCAGGAGGGAATTGATATCTGTGTGGAACATATCCAGGAACTCAAGGAATTGAACGGGGTTTCAGGATTTCATATCATGGCTATAGAGTGGGAAGAAAAAGTTCCTGAAATAGTAGAAAGATCCGGGCTTTATCCAAGACCAGAAGTATAGTCAACATCCGTCAGAAGATCTTTAAAGGATACAGGTAAAGGAAAATTCCTTTACCTGTATCCTTTTTTATATTATGACTATAGAAAAATTATTACTCTGAGGAGATAAAATGGCTGTAATCGTAAAGTATATCGTTGTCAGGAATGGAGAGGAAAAGATGACATTTGCGACAAAAAAAGAAGCAGACGCCTATGATAAAATGCTTGATATTGCCGACAATTTGTTTGAATTCCTGGAAAGTTCAAAAATCAAGCTTAATGAGAATCAACTTGAGGACATCTCCCTGTTACTGGCAGAAAAAAGGGATAAACTGATGCCCATTTTAAGAGGAATCAACCCAAAGAAAAAACCTGCCAAAAAACCTGAACAAAAAGAGAATGTTGCCAAAAAATCCAAAGCACAAAAAAAATAGTCAGCAACATTTTTTTGCAAATTTAATTCCATTGCTATCTGTTACCGAATCCACTTTATTACAGGTTTTTTTCTTGACGCTGTATTGGCGTGCTTATATGCCGGAGATCCCATAATAATGCATGCATAAACCATACGACCTTTAGGCAGTTTAATAAGATTTCGGAGTTTTTTGCTGTACTTTAATGACAGGTTTAAAAAACCTATATAGCAGGTTCCAAGTCCTAATGAATATGCATAATTCATTATATTGCTTGCTGAAATATTGCAGTTTTCGTTAGAGAAGACAGCACCTTTCGGGGCATGTACAAGAATTAAAACAGGCGCATTATGAAGGATAAAGTCTCTGCCTTTTTCTGTTTCATCGATATAATACTGCATTGGTTCTACATACCTTGTGATGGTATCTGATACTGGAAACAGTTTCATCGTTTTATATATGAGGTTACCAGGGAATTTTTTTATAAAGTAAAAGATTTTTGTACTGAAAACAAAAACTGCATTTGAAATTTTGCTTAAAATTTTTTTATCGGAAATAACCAGATACCCAACATTTTGAGAATTACTTGCAGTGGGTGCATGGTTTACAAGACCGATTACTTTTTCAATTAATTCATCCGGAATATTTTTGTCTTTATACCGCCTTACACTTCTTCTTCCCCTTGCGATGGTTTCATAAACTTCTGGATTAATAAGGTCACCGTCTGTTTTTTTTATTTGCGCCTGATCAAGACCGTTATGCTCTATAGCCCCCTGAGGGCATACGGCAAGGCAATGGCTACAGCGGTTGCAATCATCCGGTGCAACTATTTCAGGAATACCGTCTATGTCTCTCCACACTATAGAAATGCAGTCTTTTACGCATAACATGCATTTTGTACATTTTTCTTCAATTCGTTGTATTTTCATAGTTTCTCATTTTTGTATATAGTATTCGGTGCTTCACTATAGTTTGTAATCCTTCCTTTTACCATATTTTTCATGTAACTTAAGGATAAACTCGTCACTGATGAAAGAGTTATCAGATAGACTAAAATTAATGAAGGAGCACAAATAATATGAATCAGGTTATTAATCTGTTGAAAAATCATCGCTCAATTCGGAAGTTTAAACCGGAACCCGTCAGCAATGAAAAGGTGCATGCCATTATTGAAGCGGCTGGCTGGGCGTCCACATCAAATTTTATTCAGGCCTATACTGTTATCCGTGTGAAAAATAAGGAAACGCGAAAACAGATTGCAAAACTTGCAGGCCCCCAGCCCTGGGTAGAAACAAGTCCGCTGTTCCTTGTGTTCTGTGCTGACTTAAAGAGATCTCAAGGTGCCTGTATTCATGAAAACAAAGAGATGGTATCAGGTTTTACCGAGCAGTTTATCATCGCCACGGTGGATGTGTCCCTTGCAGCTCAAAATGCTATGATTGCTGCGGAATCGCTGGGTCTTGGTGGTGTTTTTATTGGCGGTATCCGGAATGACCCTGAAAGAGTCTGTAAACTTCTGAAGATTCCTGATCATGTTTACCCGGTTTTCGGAATGTGTCTTGGATACCCGGATGAAAAACAGGAACAGAAACCAAGGCTACCGGTCAATGTGGTCCTGAAGGAAGATGATTACCAAGAGGATAAAACGGATCTGAAAAAGTACAATGAAATCTGTCGTGACTATTACCAAAATCGTTCCAACTCTTCCAGAGAGGATACATGGACAAGCCAGATATCAGTCATGATGAGCAAACCCGCACGTCCTCATATGAAAGCATTTTTAGAAAAAAGAGGATTTGAATTCAAATAAAACGGGGATTGGATAAGAATCATCAGTATGGAGAAAAATTGAATATTGACCCTATTTCATATTTTGTATAAAAATACATACTTATAGCTATTGTTAAATGATATAGAACGTGCATAATGAACCTGAAACAAAATAATATCCGTTTTTTTTATTGAGCGTCAATTTTAGAAGTTACTACTTCTAAGATTGATTATAAATAGCAAACATTTTGGGTGTTTATGAAAACAATTTCTATTGTAATAGCCGATGACCATCCAGTAATTCGAAACGCAATTAAAAATATTCTTAAGGGAAAAGATAAATTTAGAATTTTTGGAGAAGCGAATAACGGCATTGAATTATTAGCCCTTGTTAAAAAGATAGTTCCGGACATAGCCATTATCGACTTGGAAATGCCAAAAATGAATGGCTACGAGACCATCTCAAAGCTCCACACAATATATCCGGGAATAAAGATCATTGCCTTCAGCGGTTTTTTGAATGCAGACAACCAGCAGAAGGCCATCAAAACAGGAGCTGATTCGACTATTAGCAAAGCTGATTCCAGCAAGACTTTGATTGCAGCTCTTGAGGCCGTTATGCAAGGCGAAAAATATCATTCGAATGTATCTTCCAGCTTTTACGTAAAGCCATTGGAAGATAAAAATGATGCCTTATTAACCCTGCGGGAGAAACAGATCCTATCTTCGATCGCAGAAGGAAAAACCAGCAAGCAGATCAGTGAAGCTTACAATATTTCACACTGGACTGTTGATAAGCACCGTGCAAACATTAGGGAAAAATTAAAGATTAATAACCTATCCGAAATGGTTCGATATGCCATTGATAAAGGTTATATAGACTTGGGGTAGGTTGACCGGAATATTAAAAGCATTCTGATAGTTTTATGATTTGGGGTGTGTGCGGGATATGGCAAATATTCTGTCCACCCCAAAAATCGAATTCATTTATAGGTTAAAAGGAATTTCATATGACTGGAAAACCGACTTATGAAGAATTGGAACAAAGGATTCAGGAATTAGAGCGAGCAGAATCCGACCGCAAACAAGTCGAAGAGTTGCTGCGGGAGAGTGAAGAACGATATAAAGGGCTTTTTGTGAACATGGGCTCTGGAGTGGCCATATATGAAGTTAAAGGAGATGCGGAAGATTTTATCTTCAAGGATTTCAACAAAGCAGCTGAAAAAATATATAAACAAAAAAAAGAAGAGCTGATTGGCCGGAGTATTCTCGAAGTAAGGCCGCAAGTTGATGAGTTTGGTCTTATAGATGTATTCCGGGAAGTATGGAAGACAGGTAAGCCAAAGCATCATCCAATAACTCTTTACCAGGATGAAAAACTGAAGGCATGGTATGAAAACTTTATATATAAATTGCCTTCCGGTGAGATTGTGGCCAGATTTACCGATGAAACTGATAGCAGGCAGATGGAGGAATCATTAAAATATAGCCGGCTTCAATTAGAAGCTATTCTTAACAATCTTGATTCATCAATTTACATTACCGATATGGACTCCCATGAAATACTTTTCATGAACAATCACATGAAAGAACTTTTTGGAAAGGATCTAACCGGTCAAATCTGCTGGAAAGCACTTCATAAGAATCAGGATGGCCCCTGTGAATTCTGCACAAATGACAAATTGATAGATGCTGACAAAAAGCCAACTGGACCCTATGTATGGGAAATCCACAATCAAACGCTTAAGAAATGGTATGAACTGCACGATCAGGCGATTCCCTGGACAGATGGGCGCTTTGTACGTATGGAAATTGCTTTTGATATCACCTGGCGCAAGCAGGCTGAGGAGGAGCGAGGGAAATTGCAGGAAGAAGTCCTGAAAGTTCGCAAGCTTGAATCCCTTGGGACACTGGCCGGTGGCATTGCCCATGATTTGAATAACCTTTTGTTTGCGGTGATGGGAAATATTTCTCTGGCCGAAGATGACCTGAAACCTGAAATTGGAACGTCTGAAAATCTCAAGGCAGCCGAAAAGGCATGCATCAAGGCAAAGGAATTATCTGCACGGCTGATTACCTTTTCAAAAGGTGGCGATCCGGTTAAGAAAATGATGTCCATCAATGATTTGCTGAAAGATATAGTTATCTCAGCATTGAGCGGGTCTGACATCAAGCCTGCAATTTCCATATCTGATGATATCAGACAAGTAAATATTGATGAAGGTCAGATCAAACAGGTTGTCCGTAATATAGTTGTCAACGCTAAAGAGGCAATGGATGATAATGGACAACTCACGGTGTCATGCGAAAATGTTGATATGTCCGAAGAAGGTTACCTGACATTAGATCAAAGCGAATATATCAAAATATCCTTTGCCGATCAGGGAAGCGGAATATCAAAAGAAAACCTTGGAAAAATATTTGATCCCTATTTTTCAACAAAAGACATGGGGGCTGACAAAGGACAGGGACTCGGTCTTAC
>NZ_JAUWQB010000066.1 GCF_030611305.1 Desulfobacula sp.
TTGCTTTGTTGTCGTTATTTTGAAAAATAACGACAACAAAGCAAGCCTGACCCCGTAAGGGAAATAATGAAAGATTTAAAACCGGAACAGATTGTTACAGAGCTGGACAAATATATCATTGGTCAGAATGATGCCAAAAAATCAGTTGCCATTGCCCTTAGAAACAGATGGAGAAGGCGGCAGGTTGACAAAGATCTTCAAGAAGAAATCGCCCCGAAAAATATTATATTGATTGGCCCAACGGGTGTGGGAAAGACAGAGATAGCACGACGGCTTGCCAATTTAGCTGATTCTCCTTTTTACAAGGTTGAAGCCTCAAAATTTACCGAAGTTGGATATGTCGGCAGGGATGTTGAATCCATGATCAGGGATATTGTGGAATTGACGGTAAACAATTTAAGGGCAAGGCAGCAGGAAGAAGTCCAGGGAAAAGCCGCTGAAATTGCCGAAGAAAGGATTCTGGATATTTTGCTGCCACCGTCTTCCCAAACTGGTGCTGTTACTGGTGCACCTGTTGGCGCACTTGTTTCAAATGACATTGACATCATTGCAACCGGGCAGAAAGATGAAGAGAGTAAGCCCAAAGCATCCACCCGGGAAAAACTGAGAAAGATGCTTAGGAGCGGGAAGCTGGATTCAAGACAGATTGACCTTGAGGTGCAAGCCAAATCTTCTCCCATGGTTGAAATTTTTTCCAATGCCGGAGTTGAGGAGATGGGAATTAATGTCAAGGACATGCTGGGAAACCTGATGCCCAAAAACACCAAACGTCGCAAAGTAAAGATTAAAGATGCCATAAAACTTTTGACAGGGGAAGAAGCCGCCCATCTTGTGGACATGGAGCAGGTAAAGACAGATGCCGTAACCATGGTGGAACAGTCCGGGATTATTTTTATAGATGAAATCGATAAAGTCGTGGGCAAAGAAAAAAGTTATGGGCCTGAAGTCTCAAAAGAAGGGGTTCAAAGAGATCTTCTGCCCATTGTTGAAGGAAGTTCCGTGCCAACAAAATATGGAATCGTGAAAACAGACCACATCCTGTTTATTGCTTCAGGTGCATTTCATATTTCAAAACCGTCAGACCTGATCCCGGAACTCCAGGGAAGGTTTCCCATACGGGTGGAGCTCGATTCTCTGGGTGCCCATGAATTTACAAGAATTTTAACAGAACCTAAAAATGCACTTGTGCTTCAATACATTGCCCTGCTAAGAACAGAAGGTGTGGAAATTGAGTTTACGCCGGATGCGATTGACAAGATTGCAGCCATTGCCGTGGAAGTCAATTCCACAACAGAGAATATCGGTGCCAGAAGGCTTCATACCATTCTGGAAAAGCTGTTGGAAGATATTCTTTTTAAAGCACCTGATATAGAAGAAAAAAAGATTGTAATTGATGCATCTTTTGTGGAAAAGCAATTGATGGATATTGTTGAAAATGAAGATTTGACAAGGTATATCCTATGACAAACAGTGTTGCTGACATACTCATTGAGGCGCTCCCGTATATAAAAAGATTTTCCGGCAAGACCATTGTAGTTAAATACGGCGGTCATGCAATGGTGGATGAAAAATTGAAGAAGGATTTTGCCAACGACATCACCTTGTTAAAATATATCGGGGTGAATCCGGTTGTGGTTCACGGGGGCGGACCTCAGATCAATAAAGTGTTGGATTCCATGGGAATTACGTCTAAATTTGTCCGGGGTATGAGATATACCGATGATGAAACCATGGATGTGGTTGAGATGGTTCTGGGCGGCAAGGTCAACAAGGACATTGTTGCAGGGATTAACCGGCAGGGGGGAAAAGCTGTGGGGCTGACCGGAAAAGACGGGATGTTGATTACAGCAGAGAAGATGACCATTCTTTACCGGGAAAATGAAAATAAACCGCCTGAAATTATAGATCCCGGCATGGTTGGCAATGTGTCAAACATTAATCCTGATATCATTCATACTTTGACGGTCAAAGGATTTATTCCCATTATTGCACCGGTGGGCGTGGGTAAAAATGGTGAAACCTATAATATTAACGCCGATCTTGTTGCATCAAAAGTAGCGTCAGCTTTGAATGCAGAACGTCTGATACTTGTAACCGATGTGGATGGTGTGCTGGATGCGGACAAAAAACTGGTTTCTTCTGTGGATGCAGCAGTCATTCAAAAAATGATTGAAACAGGGCAGATTAAAGGCGGAATGATCCCCAAGGTTGAATGTGCTTTGGATGCGTTAAAAAACGGTGTGAAAAAGTCGCACATTATCAACGGGAAACTGTCCCATGCCGTGCTGCTTGAGCTGTTTACCGATTCCGGTATCGGTACTCAGGTTTTTGTGGACTAGACTTTAAATATAGTCTTTAAATACAAGAGGGTTAAACGTGGATTCGATTAAAAAAACAGATAATTTTGTGTTTCAAACCTATCTGAGACAAGGCAAAGCATTTGTCAGGGGTGAGGGAACATCTCTCTGGGATGAGGACGGGAAAGAATATATAGATTTTTTAGCCGGGATTGCAGTCTGTAGTCTGGGGCACTGCCATCCGAGAATCACGGAAGCGATTAACCGGCAGGCATCAACTCTTGTTCATGTGTCCAATCTTTTTTATACCATGCCCCAGGCAGATCTGGCATCAAAATTGTGTGAGAAAAGTTTTGCAGACCGGGTATTTTTTGCAAATTCAGGTGCAGAGGCCAACGAAGCGGCCATAAAACTTAGCAGGCGGTATTTTCAAAAAAGAGGGGATAAGAACCGGTTTAAAATTATCACCATGGAACAATCCTTTCACGGGCGGACCATGGCAACTTTAACCGCCACCGGGCAGGACAAGATCAAAGAGGGGTTTTATCCGCTTCTTGAAGGATTTTCTTATGTTCCCTTTAATGATATTGATGCGTTGAAAAACGAAATCGATGAAACTATCTGTGCCGTCATGCTTGAACCGGTTCAGGGCGAAGGCGGCATCATTCCTGCGGACCCTGATTATCTGAAAGCTGTCAGAGACCTTTGCAATGATAAGGGAATCTTATTGATTTTTGATGAGATTCAGTGCGGCATGGGAAGATGCGGAACTCTTTTTGCCCATGAGATTTACAATGTAATACCGGATATCATGACCCTTGCAAAAGCCCTTGGCAACGGGCTTCCCATCGGCGCCATGCTGGCAACCCAGGATGCTGCAACCGGGTTTGATTTTGGCAGTCATGCCACAACCTTTGGCGGGACACCGCTTGCCACGGCAGCCGCTTTGGAAGTGGTGAATATTATCAGTGAAGAAACGTTTTTAGATCAAGTCCGTCAAAAAGGCCAATATTTTAAGGACAAACTTGAAAAACTCAAAGAAAAACATTCAAGAGTTGTGGATGTCCGGGGAGAAGGTCTTTTGCTTGGTTTGGAAGTGGATAAGGATGCGGGCTTTTTTGTTGGGCAATTAATGAAAAAAGGCTTTATAATAAATGGAATTCAGGATAAAGTTCTAAGGTTTGCGCCACCGTTGATTATTGAAGAAAAAGAAATTGACAGGCTGATATCTGTATTGGACAGCCTGTTGTAATTTAGGAGACGACTTGTTTTGAAAAAAGATTTATTATCTCTTTTAGACCTTGAAAAAAATGACTTTGAAAAATTATTTAAACGGGCGATTCAGCTAAAGAAAAGATATGCCAGGGGGATCCCTGATAAATTATTGACCGGAAAGACCTTAGGGTTGATCTTTGATAAAAAATCCACCCGGACAAGGGTGGCGTTTGAAACAGCAATGATCCAGCTTGGCGGGCACCCCATCTACATGAGCACACATGATACCCAGATTTCCAGGAATGAACCGGCCAAGGATACGGCAAGAGTCCTTTCCAGATATATTGACTGCCTTGCCATGAGAACCTTTGATCACGCTCTGGTAGAAGAGTTTGCGAAAAGTTCAACCATACCGGTGATCAATGCGCTCACCGATTCTTTTCACCCCTGTCAGATTTTGAGTGATCTCATGACCATTATCGAACATAAGGGCGGATACAAAAACATTCGAATTGCCTGGGTGGGAGACGGGAATAATGTGGCCAATTCCTGGATCAATGCCGCAAGTGTTCTAGGGCTTGATCTGGTTGTGGCCTGCCCGGACGATCACAGGGTTAACCCCGAAATCATTGAGTCGGCATTGGTAAAAGCGAAAACCGATATTGAGTTTACAAATGATCCCGGAGAGGCGGTTAAAAATGCAGATGTGGTCTATACAGATGTCTGGGCCAGCATGGGGGATGAAGATGAATTGTCTAAACGGATCATTGCCTTTAAAGGATTTCAGGTAAATAAAAGTCTTTTATCCGGTGCAAAGGATGATGTGCTGGTCATGCATTGTCTGCCGGCTCACCGGGGTGAAGAGATTGCAGAAGATGTTCTTGAAGATAAAAATGCAGTCTTCTGGGATCAGGCAGAAAACAAAAGACATATGCATAAAGCCATTCTGGAAAGTTTAATACAATGAATGAAAAACTTTGGGGCGGAAGATTTTCCCGGAGCACGGACAAACTGGTTGAAAAATTCAATGCATCCATAGATGTTGACAAGCGGCTTTACGACAGTGACATTGAAGGAAGCATTGCGCATTTGAAAATGATGGCAAAGGAATCCATCATTACCCGGGATGAGGCAGATACCCTCATTGCAGGACTTGGAAAAGTAAAAGAGCAGATTGAGAACAATGAAATTGAATTCTCAGCAGGCCTTGAAGATATTCATATGCATATTGAAGATGCATTGGGGAAAGTTGCCGGGGATGTGGCAAAAAAACTCCATACCGGACGAAGCAGGAATGATCAGGTTGCCCTGGATGTCAGAATTTATTTGAAAAAAGAGACAAGATTAATTATTAATCTTTTGGCCGGGTTTCAAATAGCTCTTGTCAAAATGGCCCAAAAGCACCTGGATGTGATCATGCCAGGATATACCCATCTTCAAAGGGCTCAGCCGGTATTGTTCTCCCACCATCTGATGGCATATTATGAAATGTTTAAACGGGACATTGAAAGATTTGAAGACTGCTTTAAAAGAATTGATGTCATGCCCCTGGGTGCGGCAGCACTTGCCGGTACGACTTATCCCTTGAACCGTGAATTCACCAAAGACGTGCTCTCATTTTCAAAAGTGTCAGACAACAGCATTGATTCTGTGTCAGACAGGGATTTCGTCATGGAGTTCATCTCCCATGCATCCATTACCATGATTCATTTTTCAAGGCTTTCCGAGGAATTGATTCTCTGGTCTTCGTCTGAATTTTCTTTTATTACCATTTCAGATTCTTTTACCACAGGATCAAGTATCATGCCCCAAAAGAAGAATCCCGATGTGGCAGAGCTTGTAAGGGGTAAAACCGGAAGGGTTGTGGGTAACCTTGTCTGTATTCTTACCCTGATGAAGTCTTTGCCCCTGGCATACAATAAGGATATGCAGGAAGACAAGGAGCCTTTGTTTGATACAGTGGATACGCTCAAAATCTGTACGGATGTTTATACCCGGATGTTTGAAAATATAAAGATTCATAAAGACAGAATGGTTGAGGCCTGCAAACAGGGATTTTTAAATGCCACAGACCTTGCCGATTACCTGGTTTCAAAAGGAATGGCCTTCCGGAATGCCCATGCAGTGGCAGGACAAGCCGTTGCCTATGCCTTGAATCTGGGAAAGGAACTCAATGATCTGACCCTTGAAGAGTTTAAAGATTTAAGTGATTTGATTGAAAAAGATGTCTATGAATTTATTACCATCGATAAAATGATTTCAAGACGGATTTCCTATGGGGGAACCGGTTTTGATAATGTTAAAAAGGCAGTAAAGAAAGCAGCAGGGGAGCTTGGGTTATAATGAAAAACAAGAGAGCCGCCATTCAGTTTTTAATGGTATTGTTCAGTGTCATCCTCCTGACTTTTTTAGGATGCGGTATAAAAGGCCCTCCATTGCCTCCTGAAATAAAAGGACAGAAAATCGCCGCACCATTTGATTTAAAATATACAGCCGGCGATAAGGAAATCACACTTTTCTGGAACCATAAAATTGATAAAGAGACGGCTGCTGTAAAACCCGAAGGTTTTGAAATATTCATGGGCAAAAAAACATTTGAAGCCTGCGAAGGATGTCCTTTTGAGTTTAAAATGATTAAATTTGTTGCCATGCCTTCCATGGAATTTTCCACTCAAATAGAAAAGGGATTTAAATATTATTTCAGGGTTCAGGCAACAGGTGATGACAATATGAGAAGCGAGTATTCAAAAACGGTTCAATTTGAGTATAAATAAAAATGGATCGGCATATTGTTTATTTAAGTATCGGCTCTAATATTGGAAACAAAAAAAAGAACCTCAAAAATGCCATAAACCTTTTACGAAATCATGATAAGATTGATGTGGCTGGCGCATCACCTTTTTATAAAACCCAACCGCAAAATTATACAGACCAGGACTGGTTTGTAAACGCAGCCTTGAAAATAAAAACTCTGTTGGACCCGCAGGAACTGCTTGCTGTTTTAAAGGCAGTGGAAAAAGATTTGGATAAGGACGGGAAGCCCTTCAGGTTCGGCCCCAGGATTATTGACCTGGATATTATTTATTATGATGATTTGATTCTCAAAACCGAACACCTTGGAATTCCGCATCCAAGAATGCACAAAAGGTGTTTTGTATTAATACCCATTTGTGATATAGGAGCTCATACGATTCATCCGGTTTTAAATTTACGATCAGATGAATTATTAAAAAAATTAGAAAAACAAGAAACCCAGAAGGTTATCCCTATGGATAAGGAGGCTTAAAGTGAAATTTTTTATAGATACGGCAAATATTGACCAGATTAAAGATGCCAATGATATGGGCATGGTTGACGGGGTAACAACAAATCCTTCTTTGATTGCAAAGGAAGACGGAGAGTTCAAAGAAATTATAGCTGAGATTTGTAAAATCGTAAAAGGTCCGGTCAGTGCGGAAGTTATCAGCCTTGAGTATGACGGCATGGTAGAAGAAGCCAGGGACCTTGCGAAAATAGCAGATAATATTGCCGTTAAAATCCCCATGACGGTTGAAGGCTTAAAGGCCGTAAAGACCCTTTCGGATGAAGGGATAAAAACAAATGTAACACTGGTTTTTTCAGCACTTCAGGCATTGATGGCGGCCAAAGCAGGTGCCACATTTGCAAGCCCCTTTGTCGGCCGGCTGGACGATCTTGCCCAGGAGGGAATGGGGCTGATTGAAGAGATGGTTCAAATTTATGCCAATTATGATTTTGATACCCAGATTATAGTGGCCAGTGTCAGAAGCCCGCTCCATGTGCTGGATTCAGCCCTTCTGGGTGCTGATATTGCCACCATTCCATACGGGGTTTTGAAAAAACTTGCAGGCCATCATATGACAGATAAAGGAATTGACGCCTTTATGGCAGACTGGAATAAAAAGAATGGATAATTTAAGATGACCGGGTTTGATAAAATAAAAAAAATTATCCTGACACCCAATTTCATGACCATATCCAGGATCATTGCAGTCCCTGTGATTGTGATACTCTTAATGGTTGAAACAAAAATCACAACATTCAGTGCCGCCGTACTTTTTTCTGCCGCAGCCATTACAGATTATCTTGACGGATATCTTGCCAGGACAAAAGGGCTGGTTACAAAATTAGGTAAAATTCTTGATCCCATGGCAGATAAACTTCTGGTTTCTTCAACACTGGTAATGCTGGTGTCCTTAGGGTTTATGCAGGCCTGGATTGCCTGTGTCATTATTGGAAGAGAACTTGCCGTGACCAGTTTAAGATGTGTATTAATTGAAAATGGTCAGGATGTCGCAGCCTCATGGCTGGGTAAATACAAGACCGGTTTTCAGATTGCAGCGATTATACCATTGACCATACATTACAGCTATATAGGAATCGACTTTAATTCCATTGGACTGTTCTTTCTTTACGGCGCATTGATTTTTACAGTGTGGTCCGGGCTTGATTACTTTATTAAGGCCAGAAAATTCCTTTCATTTTAAGGTTGATATCAAATTTGATATTGACAAATTCAATGGCGGAGTATATAAATCTTTTTTGTTTATTGAGCGGGAATAACTCAGTGGTAGAGTGCGACCTTGCCAAGGTCGAAGTCGCGGGTTCAAATCCCGTTTCCCGCTCCATATAAAACAAGGCGGCTTGGCCAAGTGGTAAGGCGACGGCCTGCAAAGCCGTTATTCTCCGGTTCAAGTCCGGAAGCCGCCTCCACAAAAATTACAAGGGTTTTGGAAGTTTTCCAAGGCCCTTTTTTATTCAGCAATAGTCTCTAATAAGGTTGAATAGCCGTACTCGTATTTTATTATAACTTTATTTTTTATACATTTTGTCTTGACAACTCCATTTATTAAACACTATATTGTAACCATGGGGGTTACGAGGTTACAAACCACAACAAACCTATAACAAAAGGAGGCAGCCAAAAATAGAGTGATTAAAACATTTGTTCATAAAGGTTTAAAAAACTTTTTTTATAAAGGAACAAAAAAGGGAGTTGACCCGAATCACACCGAAAACTTAGGCGATATTTTAGACAGACTTGACGCAGCAAGTAACATAAAAGACATGAATTACCCAGGATCTGGTTTGCATTTGCTGGAACCAAAAAAAGATAAAATTTATGCCGTTTCCGTTTCCGGAACATGGCTAGTAACCTTTAAGATGGTAGATGGCAACGTCTATATTATTGATTACAAAAATTATCATTAGGAAAACAATTAAACAAGTAGAGTCTCAAAGGGCTTGAGGCTCTACAAAATAAGGGAAATAAAAAATGAGAAGGCAGCGAAAACCGGCCCATCCTGGCCGAATTTTGAGAAAGCATTACATAGAGCCTTTAGATTTGACAATTACTAAGCTGGCTGAAACGTTGAATGTGTCAAGGAAGGCTTTATCCGGCATTATTAACGAGCATAAGAGTATTACACCGGACATGGCCTTGAGGCTTTCTCAGGCATTTGATACCACACCGGATCTGTGGGCAAACTTGCAGAAAAATTATGACATGTGGTGTGCAAAAGAGAAAGAGACCGGCTGGCAGGCTGTACCAAAAATTGATATGCTTGCGGCTATGGCTTGATATAGTAGGCTATGACCCTGTGAAGGGTCCCCTCTGGACCGGTTCCATTTCAAATGACTATAGCGAAGGTATCTGTTTTTATGGTTGTATTGATTCGTGTCTGATTCGGATACCGGCAACCATGCCCCAAATTTATTGGGTTTTGGAAGTTTTCTGAGAGCCTTTTTTTATACAGTTTTTAGCTCTGATTAATTGGCAGAACAAAGCTGAACCTGCTTCCTTTACCGTCTCCATCACTTTCTATCCAAAGTTTTCCTTTGTGGAGTTCCACAAGCTTACGGCTCATTGCAAGCCCCAGCCCGCTTCCATCGAACAGCCTTTTTGAGGACGTGTCTCCCTGTTCAAATATGGAAAAAATCCTTTCCCGATCTTCGGGTTTAACGCCAACCCCAGTGTCGGATATGGAAATTTGAAGGAAATTCTTTAGCTCTCCGGAACCCGGAATTTGTAACTCGGAACCCTTAATTGTTTTTGCGGCGAGAATAATCGAGCCCCCGGTGGGCGTGAATTTCAAGGCATTGTTTAAAAGATTAAGGACAATATGTTTAAATTTATCCTGATCCGCAGTGATGGGCGGCATATCCGGTTGTACGTCTAATGTCAGGGCAATTCCTTTTTTATCGGCAGATGCTGTGACCAGGTTCACTGCGTCCTGCAACTCATCATTCGTGTCGAATTCTGACAGTTTCAGTTCTATACGCTGTGTTTCGATTTTTGAAAGCTCAAGAATTTCATTTATCAATTTTACAAGGTGTTGCCCGCTTTCCAGCACATTATTGGTGTATTCCATCTGTTTTTCATTCAGTTCTCCGTGGGTCTTGGCTTTCAGTAGTTCGGAAAACCCGATAACAGTATTGAGCGGACTGAGAAATTCGTGGCTCATATTGGCAAGAAATCGACTCTTGGCCATATTGGCTGTCTCTGCCTCTTCCTTTGCACGCTGAAGAGCAGCAGCCACTTTTTTCATTTCAGCCATTTCCTCGATACGGCGTTGAAGTTCTTTGTTGGCGTCCTGAAAATTATTCATCATGTTGTTGAAAGAGTTTGTAATCTCGCGCAGATCGCCGGCATCTTTTTGTACATTCACAACATATGGCTCTCCACGCTCCGCCGTTTTCATTATATTTTGGATACTGAGTATCCGGTCAAAGACCTGCCTGAGTAATACCATTCCACCCAGAATGAGACACAGGGCTGCCAGAATAATTAGAAGATGATTAGTCTCAAAGGAGAGTTCTTTTTGAAAATAAATATAAATACCAGAGAGGACGGGTATGAGAAACACCAGTGCCTCAATGATAAAGAGTTTTTGTTTTAATGGACTCTCTGTATTTTTCATCGGGTCACCTTAAATACTTCTATGGGGTTGCTTAATCCCTTTAACATCTTTTTTCCAATGGACTGGAAATGGAATTGCTCCTTATTAACAGATGCCAGGGTTGTTTGGGTAAGCAGGACTTCAAACTTATCGGCAAGTCCACAAAGGCGAGCTGCAATATTGATCGTGTTTCCGATAACGGTATAGTCCCTGAATGATTCATTCCCTACGTTACCAAGATAAATTTGACCTGTATTAATGCCGATACCCACATAAGGAAAATCAAGTTCTTCATTGTATCCTGGTTTTGACAACGCATGGATAATTTCAAGAGCACATCTAAGGGCGTTATCAGCCATATCCGGGCCCTCAAATACAGCTATGACCTCATCACCGTTGAGCTTCTCGATAATGCCCTGATATTTTTCAATAATTTCGAGCTGCGTTCCAATATTGATGTTCAGTTTAGCAAATACATCTGCCGGGGTCATTCCCTCTGAAATTTGGGTGAATTCCCGAATATCGGAAAACATAATAGTCACATATGCCTCGCGATTCTCAGGTTCCGGGTGGTTGTGAATTTTGTTTTCAACCATTTTCAGTGTTGGCAAAGAGACATATCGAGACAGCTCTGTTTTAGCCTTTGTCAATTCGTCATATAGTGATTTTACACGCAAACAGGACTTAATTCTTCCCAGCAATTCTGCCATGTTAAACGGTTTGCGGATATAGTCATCCCCGCCCGCATCCAGACCCTTTATGACGTCTTCTTGTTCGAGTTCACTTGCAGTTATGTAGACGATAGGGATATAGGGTAAAGATTTATTTTTTTTAATCCTGCGGCATACTTCATACCCGTTCATTTCAGGCATCATGACATCCAGCAGGACCAGGTCCGGAGGGTCATTGAAGACTTTATTAAGCGCTTCTTCACCGCTTTCGGCAGAATCCACAATATATCCTGCCGAAGTAAGAATGGCATCCAAAAGCTCGATATTCATTGGACGGTCATCTACAACCAGTATTCTTTCAGTCATATGTTTCATACCCATCCTAATTGTTTCCGACACTGATATTCGTTCTTGTAAGAAAAGCCGCCATATGTCATATTCATCATACAATAGAATAGAATGTTGCGATTGTAAATAAATAACCATTTTAGATCATAAAGGTATTGTGAAACGGTATTTGGGTAATAAGACTTTTATTGCACTCATCAGCATTTATTTTATTGTTTTTTATTCCTGTGCTCAAAAAAAGGAAATCATTAATATTCCCCCCCTTCCTGTGATTGCGTCTGATTTGATAAGTCCGGAAATCTGTAATGAGCAGAATCAGAAATTGATAGAAATTGAAAAATTGTTTTCAAAAAAAAGCTTTGATAAAGCCTTGGATACAGGGACTGCAATACTTGAAAACCCCTGCTCTGTTGAACACTATATAAAGGCACTGGAATGGGTTGGTGATGTTTTCAATGCACGGGGGGAAAAGACGAACGCATTTCACTTTTATAGCGAAGCCCTTGAATATCTGGACCGTAAAACGAGCAAATCCCGGGTCCGGGCGCTGACAAAAAAAATAGCTGAGGTTACGGCATTAAAAAAAATAATAAAAAAGACTGCGTTCAAAAAAAATAAAATAGGTGTTTTACTGCCGTTGACCGGATATTATCATTTAGCAGGCCATAGAGTACTCGACGCCATTAAACTGGCCGTCAACAAATTTAATGATACGCAAAGCACCATGGTTTTTCAGCTTTCTGTTAAAGACACTGCCTCTGATTCGGCCGCTGCTGTAAAGGCGGTCAAAAAGTTTGAAAAAGAAAAGGTTTCCTGCATTATCGGACCCATGATAACCGTTCGTTCTGCTGCGATTGAATCAAACAATCTGGGTATTCCCATGATGGTAATGTCTCAGAAACCTGATGTGACCAGGGCAGGTCAATTTATTTTAAGAAACTATATGACACCGGCCATGCAGATCAGAACCGGGATATCCTATTTTCTGGATAATTACGGATTTACCCGGTTTGCCATTTTATACCCCAATGAAAAATACGGCATGGTATTTAAAGCCGCATTTATCGATGTTATTTCTCAGTATGATGCCGAATTGGCCATAATGGTTTCATATGAGCCGTCTCAAACAGATTTTTCCGATCAGATCCAAAAATTGATTACCGGATATCAAAAGTTTGATGAAAATGGTGAATATGTGGATCTGGAAGAGGATGAGGTAAAGAAGCGAAATAAAATTTACAGGGCAAAGATTGATTTTGATGTATTGTTTATCCCTGATACGGCAGGCATGGTCAATATGATCGCACCGCAACTGAAATATCATGGTATCGACGTACAGCTCATGGGAACAAATCTCTGGAATTCACAGAAGCTGCTGCCGGCAAAAGATTATGTCCAGACAGCAGTTTTCCCGGACGGGTTTTATCCGGATTCTAAATCAAAAAGAGTCAAGGATTTTATTTCATCCTATTTTAAAGCCACAGACAACTTTCCTGAATATACTGAAGCCATCGCCTATGACACCGCCATGATTATCATGAATGCCCTGTCTTCTCCAGCAGTCAGTTCAAGAAAGGACGTGGTAAAGTATCTTCAGTCAAACACGTTCAGCAGGACAATCACCTGTCCCACGTCTTTTGACCCGCAGGGTGAACCCGTCAAACCACTTGAACTGTTCCAGGTGATGGGCGATGAAATTAAATTAATCAGATCTTGTGATGATTAAAGTTTAAGTTCCTTACAAAACGTTTCCACAGGCAGTACTCTTACTCCATACGAAGGGCGTTCCATGGCATAGCTATAATTTTTTACCACCCAGGATTCAAACAAGGCGCCACGAAACGGGATGTTAATAATGGTCTAAATAATCCTCAATAATGATTTTCAGACGTTCAATCAGGTACAAAGGCAGAGACATTAAGGGATAGTTAATTTTTTTGCGTTGTTTGTTCAGGTTAATAACCGTATTTATCTGATGGATAGACGGCAGGGATGCATCAAAGCGAATGGCAAGCGGTGCCTGTTTACTGCCCATAAATTGATGTAAAGATTTCAGTTTTCCTGCTGCGCCTGCTTTAACTTCTATTGGAATAACAGCACCGGCTATCCCGATCACAAAATCCAGTTCAGCATTAGATGAGCGGCCCTCACGCAGCCAATAAGTCAATTCTCTGTTTGGCGTATCCGAAAGCAGGGTTTGTAAATGTTGTCCTACAAATTGCTCAGCCATAACGCCTTCGTTAATTAATTTTATATCATCCATTTGGGAAACAACACGCCAGTCCAGGCCACAAACAGCATTCATCAAACCTACATCCAGGAAGAGTGTTTTATAAACTTTTTCATTAATATCAGCCTGTAGCGGCAGACCTGAACAATGGCTGTGAGTCACTTTTCCGATAACCCGTGCCATGGACAGCAGTTCAAGATCTTTTTTTATGGTAACACTTTGATCCTGCAGTGAAATATTACTATATTTTATTTTCTGCCCCACATTTCTTGCAACAAAATTAAAAACATTAAGCATCCTGTGAAGATTTCTCGAGCCTGCATATTTGGGGAAATCTTCTCGATAGGTTTCGATTATGGAATTATGAACCTGACTGACATCTTTATAACTTTGATTGTCGGCAAAAACAGCTACTGCTTCCGGCATTCCGCCAATATAGTAATAAGAGCGCAGTAAATTTGATAAACGTTGATGTGCAATTTCACCGATTTCCTGACCATATCTGTAATTCATTACAAAGGACTGAAGCTTTTCCTCGCCAAGTGCACCAAGGAATTCAGTGAAAGTCATCGGCCCCATATGAAGATACTGTATTCTTCCGACAGGCATGGAAAAAGAATGATCAGACAAGGTGAATTCCAGTAAAGAGCCTGCACTCACAATCGGAAGTTCAGGTTTGTCTTCATAAAAATAACGCAACGCCGGGATAGCTTCCGGGACTGCCTGTATTTCATCAAGAAACAAGACAGCTTCTTTATTGACACTCTCCATGTTCGGCAGAAATTCAATTTGCTGAATAATCTGGTCCGGGTCTTTACCGGAAAATATTTGCGACAACTCCGGATGACGCTCCAGATTTACATTGAGTAAAGATTTTTTATGTTTTTTGGCAAATAATTCCACTAAAGTCGATTTGCCCACCTGTCGGGCACCGCGAATAATAAGTGGCTTACGATTTTTGTTATTCAGCCAGTTATCAAGAAATTGTAATTGTTGTCGTTGCATTGATAAGACACATCCTTAATTTTTGTTCATTATAGACACTTAAGATATCATAAAATATGAGATTTAACAAACCTTGATTATTATTTTACGGGTGTGTTTCAATAAATATATTATGAATTTACAGGTGTTTTTTTCATCCGGGACTGTTATTTGATATTTTTTACTTTTTTTACTTTTTAAGATCAGAAAAAGATACAATTTTTTGTGCTTCTTTTGGCTCTTTAAATTTTTTATAAACGTCTTTTCTGTTAGCAATCCTAACCACTAAAACAAGCAATTTATTTTCTTGAATGTCAGCAATGATGCGAAATTGACCGACACGAAATTTCCAAAATTTCCTTAGATTTTCTTTAAGGCGAATCGCTTTTTCTCTGGGATCGTCTAAAAGTAACACTTCTTTTTCCAAAAAATCTAAGATAGCTTTAGAATCCTTTTTATCAAGTTTCTTAAGCTCTTTCTTGACTTTTGGTATAAAATTAATCGTCCAGGCCAATCTCTGTTCTCATTTCATCTAAAGAGATTGTCTTTTCTCCACTTTTCTTAAATTCTTCAAGTGCAGTTTCAGCAAGATAAATATCTTCCAATTCATCAAAATGTCTGTTGAAAAGTTCTTTCACGTAAAAAGTCTTTGGCCTGTTTGTTTTTTTTGCAAGATAATCCAGCCTCTTCATATAATCATCTCGCAATCGTACGGATAAAGCCATTTTATTCTCCTTTTTTTAAACTTTCCAATAGTAATACGCGTATTATGTGTATTACAAATATAATTTATAAAAATATCTCTGTCAAGAATAAAAAACATTGAATTGACATATGGAAGGGTACGGGAAAATCATCGGGAAGCCTTCAATAAAATGGTAGTGGATGCCTTACAGCACCTGCATGAGGGAAGCGATACCTGGACTGGCTCCATACAAGCCGTTCAAGGAAGTCCAAGCTCCTTACAAAACGTTTCCACGGGCAGGACTCGCACCCCGTTTTTTTTATAATCTTTTGTGCCCTGGTGTACCTGGTAAAAATCAGGTATATGTGTCCTTTCTTTGAAATAGAAAAGAGAAGGGTTGATACTTTTTTCTCCTGTTTTGCATTCTACCGCAAACATGGGAACCCCTTCTTTTAATACAACAAAATCAATCTCCCGTTTATCAGTATCCCTGAGAAAACGAAGTTCCATGCAAAAACCTTCTGTATCCTCAATAAAATGGCAGTACTTTAAAAGATGTGAGGCAATAAAATTTTCAAATCTTGGACCGGGATCGTCCAAAAGAGACCAGTCCCATAAATATAATTTCTGTTCTTTTTTAACTGCACGTATCTTTGGAGGACCATATGGCGGAATCCGAAAGCAATAATACATCCTTTCAAATATTTTCAACCAGCGTTCAACGGTTTCGTGGGCAACCTGAAGTATCTCCTTGAGATTTTTTACAGACAAAGGTGAGCCGACCCTGTTGGGAAGCTCCCGGGCAAGCAATTCAAGCATGCTGATCTCTTTTATGTTTTCAAGATCTCTGATGTCTTCATAAATAACCCGCTGAAGTCTCTCCCTCTGCCATCTTCTCCAGAATTTTTCCTCTGCCTTTAATAAGGGTTCAGGAAAACCGCCAAATTTTAATAAAACTTTAAAATCTTTTTTACCAGGGTCAGGATTCAGCTCTGTAAGGGAAAACGGATGCAACCGGTAATAATGATATCTTCCCTGGAGGGAGTCTCCTCCTTTACTGTAATAATCAAGTCTTGCCGAGCCTGTAATAATAAATGATATCTCAGATTTATTTGTATCGTAAAAACCTTTTACAAGGTTTCGCCATCTGGCATATTTATGTATTTCATCAAGAACAATATTTTTTTCATTCGACGGCAATTCTCCTTTTAACAATGAGGCTCTTATTGAAATATCATCCCAGTTCAGGTATGCGGGATGGCTTTCGATTGGTTTTGGTAAAAACGTCAGAGCAAAGGTGGCTTTCCCCACCTGTCTTGGACCGCCAATAAAAACCATTCTGGTTTTAAGGTCATTTGTCACCTGGTTTTTAATATATCTATGTCTGAATTTTGTCATAGTATAATAGATATAACACGATTTTTGTCATGAGTAAAGTAAGGTGCGTGTGATTAATAGGCTGCATATTTCTTGGTCACTCCACATCAGGTTACACTTATTGTAATTTAGTGTAGTTCCTTACAAAACGTTTCCACAGGCAGTACTCGCACCCCGTTTTTTCATTATTGCGCCACAATATTTGTTTTATGTGGCGCAATTATGAAAAATGTGCCATATTGTTATCATGTCAAAACATATACCACAAAATGAGTTAGATGCTGTTCTGAGAGCAGTCGGCCAATTTACTGAAGGCGCGTCTATTAAAGATATTAGCGCTGTCATGGAAAAATTGTTACCACGCAGGACTCTTCAGCGCCGTCTGAGACAACTTGTAGCTCAGAAGAAGCTGGTCCTGAAAGGCAGGGGCCGAGGCAGCAGATACATTGAGAAAGTAAAAGTAGAATTAGATGCTACATTACCCAGTCTTAAAGTAGAGTCTCATGCCGAGGCATATATTCCCGTATCCCGGGAAGGAGAGCAAATTAAGCAGGCGGTTCGCAAACCGGTTCAGAACCGTCAGCCAGTCGGATATAATAGAGAATTTATCGATGATTATATTCCCAATACTACCTTCTACCTTTCTCTTGAGATTCGGCAGCGGCTTTATGAAATGGGACAATCGTCGGATGATCATCGGCCGGCCGGGACATATGCACGGCAGGTATTTAATCGTATTTTGATTGACCTGTCATGGAATTCAAGTCGTCTGGAGGGTAATACCTACTCATTGCTTGAAACAGATCGTTTGCTTGAATTTGGTGAGGTCGCCGAGGGAAAGCAGGCGAAAGAATCACAAATGATTTTGAACCACAAGGCTGCTATCGAACTGTTAGTGGAACAGGCCCGGGAAATCGGGTTCAACAGCTATACAATTTGCAATCTTCATGCGCTTTTATCGGATAACCTGCTGGCCGATCCAAGGGCGTGCGGGAGGTTGCGCGCCATTCCGGTTGGAATAAGCGGGACAGTTTATATTCCCCTGGAAATGCCGCAGTTGATAAAAGAGTCTTTTTTAAAAGTGCTTGAAAAAGCCACTGCAATTGAAAATCCGTTTGAACAGGCTTTTTTTGCAATGGTTCATTTGCCGTATCTCCAGCCATTCGAAGATGTGAACAAGCGGGTTTCGCGCCTGTCTGCAAATATTCCTCTTATTCGAGACAATTTATGCCCCCTTTCATTTGTTGATGTGCCTGAGAAAGCCTATATTGACGGACTGATGGGGGTGTATGAACTCAATAGGATTGAGCTGCTCAGGGATGTTTTTATATGGGCATATGAGCGTTCCTGCGCCCGCTATTCAGCTGTACGCAGTTCACTTGGAGAGCCCGACCCTTTCCGGCTTCGTCACCGCGCACTCATTTTTAATGTTGTCAATGATGTTGTGCATGGTGTTATGAATAAAAAGATGGCCGTGTCTTTTATAAAACAGAGTGCAGTTGAAAAGATTGAGTTAAAGGAACAGGAGCGTTTTGTTGAAGTTGTAGAAACGGAATTGATGGGCCTGCATGATGGAAATATTGCCCGTTACCGCATTCGTCCTGTAGAATATGAGAAATGGAAAATAACATGGACCGCACAATAATGCGCCGTCGTTTACGATGCAGAGTTTAATATTGACTACATCTCAACAAAATAACTTTCCCATGAAGCCAAAATCGTTTCTTTTGTCAGTTTTGGTTTTTCATCCCGGTATGCATGGTTAAAAAGTCTGTCCTGCGTTCCAAAGGAACAATCCTCTCAATTATCACGTGGCAAAGTGTGTTTAGTAATAGATCATGATTGCAAAAAAGTTCAAGGCAGCGTTAATGTTGAGAGCCAGTTATGGGCGGTTCGGATTTCAGCACCATTTGGAAATGTTTTTTCCTTTTTTAATTCTTTGACAACCTGAACCATTTTTAACTGTGGGAAAAATTTTCTG
>NZ_JAUWQB010000138.1 GCF_030611305.1 Desulfobacula sp.
ACTGAAAATGAACTTAAGAAGATAAAGGATATTTTTAAATGGCTGAAATCAATGATTTGATAGTTAAGAAAGTTAAAATGTTTCTATTTAAATTAAAGGAAAGTGGTGTGTCTGTTGATTCTGCTTATCTTTTTGGTTCATATGCAAAGCGCATAAGCAGCAAGTTTAGCGATATAGATGTGGCCGTTATATCATCTGATTTTTCTGAGGACCGTTTTGAAGAAGGAATAAAACTGGCCAGGATTGCAGGGCAAATTGATAACCGCATTGAACCGATCCCATTTACGCCAGGCAGTTTTGTTGAAGATGATCCTCTGGTCTGGGAAATAAAAAAGGATGGAATTCAAATCAATGACATTGGGATATAATCAGGTGTAAAGTTCAGAATGTGAAAGCAGCATATGGGCATTGCCCATCCCCGCCGTCTGCCTGCTGCGGGCAGATGCTGGTTAATACTGTAAATGTAGTGGGGCAGGATCGCTCTGGAGTTCAAGCGCCGGATGTTTGACGTAAAAGATGTGTAAATGGAGGTTATCATGAAAATCAAGTTGCAAAACCTGGGCATTCTCAAAACTGCGGAATTTGAACTTGGCGATTTAACCATTATCTGCGGGAAAAATAATACTGGTAAAACGTATGCCGTTTATACGTTTTATGGTTTTTTGAAGTTATGGAGAAACATTATAAGCATTGAGCCGCTTCTTAAACATTCCCGGGAACTCATTGATAGCGGCGTAATTAGAATTGAATTGGAGGATTTTAAAAAACGGATTCCTGAGTTATTGCAAAAAGCGTGTAACCGTTATTCAGAAATTCTCTATAAAATATTTGCCTCTTCTGAAAAGCTCTTTGCTGATTCGGTTTTTCAATTGGAGCTCGACACTTCAAAGATAGATATAAGCGGAGAATTCAAGAAAACCATTAGTTCAAGAAAAAAGGATTTGATTGTCTGTTCCAAAGAAGAAAATAGCAGCATCCTGGAAATAGCCGGTTTGTGGGAAAAGGGAGATGAACCAATTTCGGCAAATGCAATAGAACAATTCATTAACAATATCCTGTTGGATATTTTATTTGCCCCGCTTTTTCCTGACCCGTTTATTGCCAGCGCAGAAAGGACAGGAGCTGCTATTTTCAGAAAAGAACTTGATTTTGCACGGAACAGACTTTTAGAAGAAATAGGTGGCATGGAAAGGGATTTGGATCCGTTTAAACTGCTTGATCGTGTGTATGATTCATACGCTTTGCCGGTAAAAGACAATGTGGATTTTACAAGAAACTTAGAAAATATAGCTAAAAAGGACAGTTTCATCGAAAAAGAATACTCTCACATCCTTACTGATTTTCAGGATATTATCGGCGGTGAATACAGGGTTCTCCGCGGCGAGCTTTATTATGTGCCACGTAAAGGCAGAGTTAAATTGACCATGGGCCAAAGTTCAAGCGCCGTCCGATCATTGCTGGATATCGGATTTTACCTGAAACATATGGCTCAACCGGGAGATATGCTCATCGTGGATGAGCCGGAGCTGAATCTGCATCCGGAAAATCAACGAAGGGTGGCGCGTCTTTTTGCTCGTCTTGTAAATATCGGCATCAAGGTATTTATTACCACACATAGCGATTACATAATCAAAGAGCTAAATACTTTGATTATGTTGAAGGCTGGCACGAAGTACTCTCGAAAAGTGATGAAAAATTTTGGATATACCGATAATGAATTACTGTTGCCTCAGCAGGTTAAAGTTTACAGCGCGGGTGAGAACCTGATGAAAATGGCGGACAGAAAGAAAAAAACAAAAGTTGTTACATTCACATACTGCGACATTGATCCGAATCTGGGGATAGAGGTGAAGGGATTTGATGACAGTATCATTGAAATGAATCAAATTCAGGAAGAGATTCTGCTTGGAGGTGATGAATAATGGCATTTGACACGTTTAGGCGGATAATAAGGAACTCGGAAACATGCGGTAACCGACGTAGATTTGAGTTCAGGGAAACGGACAAAAGCAGCAAATTGTCCAAAGTAGTGGTTATGGGATTCCAAACGGATGATTCCGTAAAATTTTCTTTTGACGGGAAAAAGGGCCTGAGTCCGTATCTGTCTCAATCCGGGGATCATCTGAAAGCCTGTGATTATGTTTTGCTTACCAGGATAGACGATCAAAACTATCTGATTTTTATCGAAATGAAATCCGAGTCAATCAATAAAAACAGGGTTTCCAAACAATTTATGAGTTCCATATGCTTTATGGATTATTGCAGCAGCATTCTGAACCGTTTTCACGATAGCGATTTGCTTGAAAAGTGTCAAAAGCGTTTTGTGGTTTTTTACAAATCGCCTCCCATTCCGAAAACCACAACCCTGCTCCAGATGACGGCAATGGGTCATGCGCATAACCTGCCCGACAATCCAATGGTTGTTGCTTATACTAAGCCGGTGCGTATAAGACAGATTCTTTAATCAACATGACGTAAATCGGGGACGTAAAGGAGAAATCCCATATTTGTTAATAAAAACAGGGACAAAATATGTCAAAAAACAGTTTCTTCAATGAGCAAACTGAACAATCGCTGGTCAAAACAACCATTGTTTCTAAATACTTTAATGTTTGGGCAAATGTGTTTATTTCCACACAAAAAGGCTATCCAGAACGTTCTTCATAAATCCTTGGATAGCTTGACTGCGCATAATCATACGTCAGGGCTTGATTTTTAATCGAAAAATTGACAACTTAGCTTAAACCTTTTAATTAAGGGTAACAGTTCGGCCTTTTTTAAAAAATGGCAAAAGTTCACCACGGAACAACACGGAGTTTCACAGAAAATTGTAAACAGAGACGTTCGCAATGATGAGAAGAGTATTTTGATAATTCAGGGCTTGGTCAAAAATAAGTTGGCATTTTTGACCAAGTCCTCAGTGTAATTCCGTGAAAAACCGTGGTGAACTATTAGAAATAGGGAAACAATATATATGATCATTAAAGAAGCAATTGAGGTTCTTAAAATAGAAGCAGAGGGCATACTTGGATTGACAGACCGGATTGACGGCAATTTCTCCAGGATGGTGGAACTTATCTTCAATTCCAGCGGTCGTGTAATAGTGGGCGGTATCGGCAAATCCGGAATAGTGGGCAGAAAGATCGTGGCCACCCTGAACAGCACAGGCACAAGATCAATATTTTTACATCCTGTTGAAGCCATGCACGGAGATCTCGGCATGGTATGTCAGGATGATATATTCCTTGCTCTTTCTTACAGCGGTGAAACCGATGAGCTTAATATCCTTTTATCAAGCATATGCAAGATAGGATGCAAGGTTATAGCTTTTACAGGGAATATACATTCAACCCTGGCAAAACACAGTGATATAGTAATTAACGTTGGTGTCGAAAAAGAAGCATGCCCTTTAGGCCTTGCACCTACTGCCAGCACAACCGCCATGCTTGCAATGGGGGATGCGCTTGCCGTTGTCCTCATTAACAAAAAACATTTTAAACCCAGCGATTTCAAAAAAATTCATCCAGGAGGCATATTGGGCCGGCGGCTTTCCAGTAAAGTTAAAGATATCATGCTGACAGGAGAGGCTGTGCCGGGAGTTTTCGCGGGAACAAGCATGGAAATCGCCATAGATGAAATCAATCGTCTTGAACTGGGAACGACTCTTGTAATAACAAAAGATAAAATCCTTACAGGTATAATAACCGATGGTGATATAAGGCGCATTATTACAAAGAAAAAGAATATTTTTGAGCTTACAGTCGAAGATGTTATGACAAAAAACCCACGAACCGCCGGCCCTGATTCTCCGGCTTACGATGCACTTAACATAATGGAACAGTACCAGATAACTATCCTCCCGATAACTGATTCAATTGGAAAAGTTGAGGGTATTTTGCATCTCCACGATATATTAGGTAAAGGTGATTTTAAATTTAACGGTAAGTAAAAACAAATGATATACCTTTCGAACACAATAAAAACTATCGAAACGTAAGAATTGAGGTTAGTTATGGATTATAATTCCATTGACGCAGAAATAGAGACTTTAGGTAAGCCAAAAATATTATCACCGATCAGCAGATGGGAAAAAAGCGCAAAAAGTCAAAATTTCGTTTCCGATAATGACAAGGTATTAATAGACGTAAAATTTGAGAGGCTTATAAAGACTGTCAAGGCAGGGAAAATACCCACATCATTTGAAATGGCTGGTCCCAGAAGCAAAATATTTTTCGATCCCGACAAACTAAGGTGTGCACTTGTAACATGTGGCGGGCTATGCCCTGGTCTTAATGATATAATTCGTTCAATAGTTTTGGAACTTCATTACAGTTACGGGGTCCAAAATATCTATGGTATGAGATACGGCCTCCAGGGCTTTATTCCAAAATACGGCCACGAGATAGTGGATCTTAAACCTGAATCAGTTGTCAATATACTTGAAATGGGTGGTTCAATCTTAGGGTCTTCAAGAGGAGCGCAGTCAATAGAGGAAATTGTCAATACCCTTAAGAAAATGAACATAGGTATCCTTTTTATGATCGGGGGCGATGGAACACTTATGGCTGCAACCAGGATAATAGATACCATAGCAAAAACGGGCCTGAAAATAAGTGTTATTGGAATACCGAAAACAATAGATAATGATATTTATATGGTATCAAGGACTTTCGGTTTTGATACCGCTGTTGAAATGGCCACACAGGCGATCAGGGGAGCCCACAATGAAGCTGTAGGATATCCAAACGGAATAGGACTTATAAAACTTATGGGAAGGTATTCCGGTTTTATAACGGCAACAAGCGCCCTTGCTCAACAGAATGTAAACTTTGTGCTCATACCGGAAGTCGATTTTGATCTTGAAGGGCCAAAAGGTTTTCTAAACGCGCTTGAAAAGCGTATCCATCTCAGGAAACATGCTGTAATACTGGTGGCTGAGGGAGCAGGCCAGAAGTTTTTTGAAATCGATAAAAATGAACGTGATGAATCAGGAAACATCAGGCTCAAGGATATAGGACTGTTTTTAAAAGACAAAATAATATCTTATTTCCAATCCAGAAACATTAATCTATCACTTAAATATATTGATCCCAGTTATATGATAAGGAGTCTGCCGGCAAATGCCAATGACCATGTTTTTTGCAGCTTTCTGGGACGCGACGCTGTTCATGCCGGCATGGCAGGAAAAACGAGAGTTCTGATCGGCCACTGGAACAACTATTTTGTTCATATCCCAATGGACGCCTCAGCCGGCAAGCGAAAAAAAGTTGATCCAAACGGTAAATTGTGGCTAAGTGTGCTTCATGCAACAGGACAGAGTTCATTTAAGAATGACTAACCGTTCACGGTTACTCAGTTGTCGGTTCACGGTTGTCGGTTCACGGTTTTATGTTTTGACCTCAATTGAGCTGTTAACAATTAGCACAACAATTTCAATATATTGATAGATATCGACATTTCACCCAATGGGTAAAAATCAAATCGCTGACAACCACCTGAAATAATAAGAGCTAATTGCTAAGAGCTAACCGCTCATCTTAGGTTTGAGCAACCGTGAACCGTGAACCGTGAACCGTAAACGGTTACATTATTCCTAATTAATTTATATATCACCGCCGCATGTTTACCTGCAGAACCTTTATTTGATAATACAGCCTTTCT
>NZ_JAUWQB010000115.1 GCF_030611305.1 Desulfobacula sp.
GCTATTTACCCAAAATGCCAGGGCTGGGGTTAAAACAAAAGAAATATTGATTGTCCGGGGCTTAATCTGGTATGGGGGTGTATAATTCGGTTAAGTAAAAAAATATCGGGAAAGCAATTTTAAAAGCGAGAAAAAAATGAAGTTTAATACAATGATGATGGCCCTGATTCTGCTGCTTTGTGTTTATTTATCAGGATGTGGGGACAATGATCCGCAAAAAGACAGTCAAAAAGAACAACCTGAATCAAAAAGTATTATCACCCCCGAAGAGAAAAAAGAATATGCTGTTTTGCCTGAAAATATTAAATGGCTGACAAATGAATCAGACCCGGTTTTTTCATCTAAAAAGGCGCTCAAAGGCGGAATTCTTCATTCTGCTGTCACCAGTTTTCCCATGACGTTCAGGGTGGTCGGACCGGATTCAAACGGCTCGTTTCGAAGTGCAATTCTCGACAATCAACTATCATCGATTAATATCCATCCCAACACAGACAATATTATTTCTGAACTTGCCACGCACTGGGCCTTTGGGGATGATAAGAAAACCATGTACTTCAAGCTGGATAAAGATGCCAGGTGGTCGGACGGCAAACCGGTTACGGCCTGGGACTATGCCTATACCCTTGAATTTATGCGCTCAGAGCATATCATTGCTCCCTGGTATAACGATTACTATACAAAAGAACTGGAAGCGGTCATGGTCTATGATGACTATACCATTGGGGTAAAAAGTACGAAAGCCGTACCGGATCTTTACTTGAAACTAGGGATATCTCCCATACCGAAACACTATTTTGGCACGCTTGATGAAACATTTGTTCAAAAATACAACTGGGAGATTGTTCCCAATACAGGAGCCTATCAGATCAGTGATTTTAAAAAAGGAAAATTTATTAAATTCAAAAGAAAAAAAGAATGGTGGGCTAAAGATAAGACATATCTAAAAAACAGGTTCAATGTTGATGATGTTGTGTTTGATGTAATCCGGGATTCTAACCTTCAATGGGAATATTTTAAAAAAGGAAAACTCGATGCCTTTGGCTTGACGATGCCCAAATACTGGCATAAAAAATCAAACATTTCTTTGTTTCAAAAAGGGTATATTAATAAAATCTGGTTTTTTAATAATCAGGAGAGATCAGCACAGGGGATGTGGCTTAACCAGGATAAGGAAATATTCAAAGACAGACGGCTGTGTTATGCATTTGCCCATGCAATGAATATTGAAAAAGTCATAAACAATGTATTAAGGGGAGATTATTTCAGGCTGGCCCAGGCTTTTTCCGGGTATGGGGAATATACCGATCATGGAATAAAACCAAGAGGTTATGATATTGCAAAAGTGGGAGCCTTAATGATGTCTGCCGGCTGGAACAGGGGGAGTGATGGTGTCTGGCAAAAGGATGGAAGAAAATTTTCTGTTAAGGTTACCTATAGTTATGAGGAACATACGCCCAGGCTTGTGGTGCTTAAAGAAGATGCATTAAAAGCAGGAATTGAGCTTTTGCTTGAACGCCTTGATTCCACTGCAATGTTTAAAAAATTTTTAGAAAAAAAGCATGATGTCGCGTGGATGGGATGGAGTACAAACATAAGACCCTCTTATTGGCAGGGATGGCATTCTGACAATGCCCATAAACCCCAGACCAATAATATTACCAACACGGATGATCCCGAACTGGACGAGCTGATTGATAAATACAGGGCAAGCCTGAATAAAGAAGAAAGAATAGATCTGTCAATAAAAATACAGGATGCCATCCATGAAACCGGTGCTTTTGTGCCCACGTTTATGGTTCCCTATGTCAGGCTGGGATACTGGAGATGGCTTGAACTTCCCGATTTCCATGGAACCAAACGATCTGACAGTCTGTTTGATCCTTTCTCAACAACAACAGGGGGGCTTTTCTGGATTAATGCAGGGAAAAAGGATGAAACCCTAAATGCAAAGAAAAAGGACAGAGTTTTTCAGCCGGTTGTCATAATAGATGAACAGTTCAGGGTGGAGTAAATCAAAGTGGTTGAGCAGATCATATTAGATGTCAGGGATCTTATAATTGAGTTTCATACGGAGTTGGGTGTTGTCAGAGCCGTTGAACAGGTGGATTTTCAACTTAAAAAAGGTAAAATCCTTGGCATTGCAGGAGAGTCCGGATGCGGCAAAAGTGTTACCGCTCTCAGTATCATGAGACTTTTACCAAAACCGGTTTCACGGATTGTTCAGGGCAAGGCTTTATTTAACGGTCAAAATATTTTTAACCTGCCGGTAAAAGACATGCATCATATCCGGGGTAAAAAAATTTCCATGATTTTCCAGGAACCCATGACCGCCCTGAACCCGGTCCATTCAATTGGCAAACAGATGATCGAAATTTATAAACTTCATTTTTCTGAATTGCCTTTTGGTGAAATGACAACAGCTGCTGTCAAAATGCTGGAAAAAGTAAGCATATCTGATCCTGATAAAGTGATGAAAAAATATCCCCACCAGCTTTCCGGCGGTATGAGGCAGCGGGTAATGATCGCCATGTCACTGGCATGTGAACCTGATATTCTTATAGCAGATGAACCCACCACAGCATTGGATGTAACCGTCCAGGCCCAGATTCTGGATTTGATTAAATCCCTTCAGAGGGAATCAGAAATGTCTGTGATTTTGATCACCCATGATTTGGGGGTTATTGCAGAAAATTGTGACGATATTGTTGTCATGTATGCAGGAAGAATTGCTGAAAAAGCTGAAGTTGCGACACTCTTTAAACATCCAAAACATCCGTATACCAAAGGATTGTTAACATCAATTCCTTCACTTGCCAAAGAATCAAAAACCAGGCTCCCGACAATTAAGGGCAATGTACCGTCGTTATTGGATATGCCGGAAGGTTGCAGGTTTGCAAGCCGTTGTCCATTGGTTGAGGATATCTGTAGGAAAACAGTCCCGCTGGAGCGAAATGTGGGGCGAAATCATACAGCCGCATGCCATTTGGTGGATACATGAATTCATGCAAAAAAAATAAATTTTTAAAATAATCCTTGATTTTTTAAATCAAAGTCATAATAATCAACAATAGCCTCTCGGATAAGGGCTTAGCAGTTTCGTTCTAAAGGGAAGACCCATCTGTTAAAGTGGCAAGACCTTAAGTTTGAAACTATATTATTTATTTTAAGTAAGGAGAAAGTCACAATGGCAAATGGGATTGTAAAATGGTTTAACGATTCAAAAGGATACGGCTTTATCGAGCAGGAAGATGGACCGGATGTATTTGTTCATCATTCAGGTATCAATGGAAATGGCTTTAAATCACTTAATGAAGGCGATAAAGTCACTTTTGATGTGGAAGACGGCCAGAAAGGGCCGGCAGCAGTTAACGTAACTGTTCAATAAAATATTCAAAGGGTTTTCTTAAGACACGAATAGAAAACCCTTTTTTTGTGTTCCAAAGCGCCAGACAGATCTAACCCGGACATAATCGGACAGATTACAATAAATCAAAATCTATCCATGGAAAAAGGCGCAAGATCAATTCGCGCGTTGCCGTTGCATATCATATCGCAGACTGCTTTTCCTGTACCTGTAGCCAGTGTCAGTCCAAGCATGCCATGTCCGGTGGCAATAAACAGGTTGTTCTGGAAAGGGGATCTGTCAATAATGGGCAGGTCGTCATAAGTCATTGGGCGAAGTCCGCTCCACTGTTCAAGGATGGGATGCCTCACAGAGGTGTTCAAATATTCTTTTGCGCCCGTAATAAGCCTGGATAACCGCTTTGCATTTAACTCATCGGTAAATCCTGAAAACTCCATGGTGCCGCCAAGCCGATAGCCTGTTTTCCAGGGAGTTGCCACGATGTTTTTTTCATATAAGTAGCAGGGGATTTCGCAGGATTGATCCGGTCTTTCCATAGTAATACTGTATCCTTTACCCGGGTGGACCGGGATTCTCAGATCCAACTGTTTTTCCATGTCAGGTGTCCAGGCCCCTGTTGCAAGGACAAAAGCGTCTGCTTTATATTGACCCTTTACCGTATAAACTGATTTGATTTTACCCTGGTCAATTTCAAACCCTGTCATTTTACACTTCTCTTCAATCATAAGGCCTTTTTTGATCAACAGCTTTTTCCAGGCATCAACCAGCATCTCAGGCCTTAAGTGCCAAATGGATTGATCATACCAGGCACCGGCAATATCTTTATGGATTGCCGGCTCCAGTTTTTGAGCTTCATCCTTTTCAAGTGCTTTTGCACCAAACCCGAAATTTTGAAGAAAAGTGTTGGTGGATTCATAGCCCTCAAAAGATTTTTTATCTTTAAATAAAAGCAGAAGTCCTTTTTTTTCAAAATCGCATTCAATGGTATGTTCTAAAAAAAACGTTTCAAAGAGATCAAGAGAATATCTTAAAATATCATTTTTAGCCTTTGAAGCTGCCTTCATCTGGGTTGCGTTGCAATGTGCTGCAAATTTCAGCAGCCAGTGGATGAGTTTGATATCCAGTGTGGGTTTGATATATAGAGAAGATTTTCCCATCATTGCTTTGAAAATTTCACGACGGACGGCACCGGGTTCGCACAACGGAATAACATCTGAAAAATAAAGCAGGCCGCAATTTCCATGGGATGCCCCTGAACCGACAACCTCTTGTTCTATAATTCTTACGGACACATTCTTTTCTATAAGATAATGAGCACAGGCAAGACCGATAATTCCACCGCCAACAATAATCACATCATTATTTGATTTCATTATATCTATCCTTTAAAGTCAGTTGAAAAGAATGCAACCGATATATTAGAATTGTTTTAACTATTTTTCAATTTAATTGATGATATATTTATTTTATTTTGTATATCATGATATATAGACTGTAAAAATTTTTAGTTTAATAAGGATGATATGGCAATTCTTGAAGTAAAAAATCTTAAAAAATATTTTCCTGTGACCGGCGGCGTATTTTTAAGGCGTACCGGTTGGGTATATGCACTTGATGATGTCTCTTTTACGCTGAATAAAGGGAAAACCCTTGGTGTTGTGGGAGAATCAGGATGCGGTAAAACAACCCTGGCCAGATGTCTGATGGGACTCTATAACCCATCGGAAGGGGAAGTCATTATAAAAGGTCGGGTTGTTTCCAAACTCAATTCGCAGCAGAGAAAAAAACTTGCATTAAATTTACAAATGATTTTTCAGGATCCGTTTGAATCATTGGATCCCAGACAGACTGTCAAACAAATACTAGAAGAAAAATACATCATCCACGGCAAAAATAGCGGGAATCTGGACTCAACAATCAATCGATTGATTGAACGTGTCGGTCTCTTGCCGGATATGCTTTCTAAATTTCCCCATGAGTTTTCAGGCGGCCAGCGCCAGAGAATCGGTATCGCAAGAGCCATCAGCCTGGAACCGGAAATCATTGTTTGTGATGAACCGGTTTCAGCATTGGATGTTTCCGTTCAATCCAAAATTTTAAATCTTTTACTGGAACTCCAGCAGAAAATGGGGCTGACATATATTTTTATTTCCCATGATTTATCTGTTGTAAAACATGTCTCGGACAGGATCGCTGTCATGTATCTGGGCAAAATTGTTGAGATGGCGGATGCAAATGATATCTATAATAATGGGCGGCACCCCTATACCAATGCGCTTTTATCTTCTATCCCCGTACCAGACCCGGAATCTGGCCGGAACCGGATCATCTTGAAAGGAGAAGTGCCTTCTGTGGAGAATCCTCCTGCCGGATGCAACTTCAATACCCGATGTGAGTATGTTCAAAATATTTGTCGTGAAAAAGAGCCTGAACTGCTTAAAAACGCAGACGATCCAAACCATTTAACAGCATGTCATCTTTTCCATCCGCCAATCAGATGAAGATGAAGATGAAAAATTACCTGGCCGCCGCCTTTTTCAACATTGAATAACAATTTATATCCGGACGTATTAACACCCTGCTCTTTTGCCATGTCTTTGGCAAGCATGAAAAGACCTGAGACAATTGGACCCTCTTCCTTTTGCAAGTCATTTATGCTTCTGATATGCTTTTTAGGAACCAGCAGCACATGAACCGGGGCTGCAGGATTGATATCCCTGAAAACAACAAAATCATCATCTTCATATAAAAACTCAGTCGGGATTTCCCGGTTAACAATTTTACAAAACAGACAGTCGCTGGGCATTAAAACTCCTTTAAACAATTATAATTTATCGATTTCTTCTATCAATTTTTCCATGGCAATACTTGCCTTTTCCTCAAGAAAAATATCAGTAACAGACCTTGTATATTCAGACACATAAGGATTTATTTCAATAATTTTGGCCCCATTTGATTTTGCTGCCGACGGAATTGTGTTTGCCGGTGCCACAGTCCCTGTGGTGCCGATCAAAATAAAACAGTCTGCCTTTCTTGTCTCATTAAATGAATTTGTTTTTGCAGGTTCGGGAATGGCTTCTCCGAAAAAAATCACATCCGGTTTTAAAATCCCGCCACACTTTTTACACACCGGAGGAAGAACCTTCAGGTCAATCTCTAAAATCTTGTATTTTGTCCTGCATTTAAGACAGATAAGGTTTTTTAAGGACCCGTGAAATTCATGGACAATTTTACTGCCCGCATCTTTATGCAGGTTATCCACATTCTGGGTAATCACCGAACTTAACATATTGTTGGCCTCAAGTTCTACCAGAGCATAGTGGGCTGCATTGGGCCTGATTTTTCCAAACAGGTCATAAAAAATTTCCCGGATCACCTCCCAGGATTGCTTTGTATGACTGTAAAAATATTGGATATCAAACGTCTGGGGGTCATATTTATTCCAAAGGCCATTTTCCCCTCTGAACGGCGGGATACCGCTTTCCACGGAAATACCGGCACCTGTAAACGCGACACAGCGTTTGGATGATTTAATGATTTTTGCTGCCTTGGTATACATAAACGGTCTCTCTCCTGAAATATATTCAGACCAAGTCCATGATATCAAAGGTATTGGTCCATAATTCTGCAATCAGCAGTTTATTGCGGAGAATATCTCCGCGATCCAGCAAAATTTTCAGGCATTCGGAGGATTGAAGGGCTGCAACAAAAAGCGCACAATAGGCAATATTGCCAGTCATTGTCTCGACCCCTTTTGATTGTTTCCGACTTTTTTGCCCATATATCAATTCATATCCCTTATCCCCCGGAAAAATAGTTGTTACCTGACCTGTAACTCCTGCAATAGCACCGGATACTATGGGGATGGATGCTTTTTGAGCGGCTTTTTGCAACATGAATCTTGTATCTATGGCATCCAGGCAGTCCATAACCAGATCCGCATCTTTTATCCGTTCATAGAGATTGGATTCATCCACATATTCAACCAGATGCTTTACAATAACCTCGGAGTTGATGGCATTTACCCTGTTTTTTGCCGCTTGCGCCTTGGGGGTACCTATCAGATGTTCTTCACTCAAGAGTTGACGGTTTAAATTACTGGCTTCAAATGAATCCCCGTCAATCAGGGTTAAATGGCCGACGCCAACCCTTGCCAGCATCTCACATACGCCTCCGCCAAGGCCGCCTACCCCTATCACAGCGACTTTTGATGCCCCAAGTCTCTTTTGTTCCTTAAGGGAAAGCGTATTAAAATTTCTATCATACCGTTCTCCAAATTTTGAGGTTACCATAGTCTATCCACCTCCAACCGGCGGGAAAAGCCCAACCCTGTCATTGTGTTTCAACCGATATTTGCTATCCTGCCGCTTCCCATTGATAAAAATTAATTTCACAAGCTCTGGAGGAATACCAAAATCCAACATAAGCTTTTCCACAGTGGTTTCTTCAGGGATTTCAAGGCACCCGCTGTCTTTTGGGAGATATTTGGACAATGTTACAAACAACTTCAAGTCTATCTTTATCATAATTTTAAGTTTACAGTTTTTGCTTCTGCTGTTATTAAAATGATACATTATATGCCATAAGCGAATTATTTTGTATATGAATTAAATGAAAAGCTCGGAGATCCATGAAATATAAAAAAAGAGAACCCCTGGCCGTGCAGCAACTGGCTCAGGACCTGGCTGCCTTTGCCATTGACAGAACAGACCTGAAAGAACTTTTAGCTGCTATACCTGAAAACAGCAATTTAAACCTGACTGCCATAGAATATGAACTTCAAATTTTAAAAATCCTGAGTGTTGGCTGGGCCATCTCCTTTTTCATGCCGGCCACAGATAAAAATAAAGGGCCGTTAACACAGATGTTCTGGGAATTTATCAGGGAAACATCTCAAAACATATCCAATCTTACAGAGACAACAACCGGTCAAAGCATTGATTATTTTGAAATCTTAAAGCAACGACTGAATACCTACCTGGAGGTGATGCAGAATAATCCCGATGAGGCCCAAAATCCAGCCAATATTATGGGGCCGGCCTTTGCCAGTGCCTGTAAGTGTGAGGATGATGCTATTGCTATTTTAACCGGCACTAAAATATTTACCCTGACTCTGGGGGCTGTAAAAGACTATTTAAATACCGTGGAAATCGATGATATCAAGCTTAACTGATCTTATTGCGGTCACTACTACCAAAAGAATTAAACGCCCTTTAAATAAAGGGCGTACCCCATATTGATAGACAACGGGCTCGCCTTTTTACTATCCAAGAAATGGATAGTGCTTCTCACTATTTTATCTAAAAAGTGGCTTAACCCTGTGCCTACTTTTTTGGGGGAGGATCAAAAACGTATCCGGGTTCCCATAAAGAAGAATTTTAAAAGATTTTTTCCTCTTTAAACGTCACCAGACCCTCCTTAAGAAAGATTCTTACCAGAGATA
>NZ_JAUWQB010000025.1 GCF_030611305.1 Desulfobacula sp.
TCCTTGATCATTAAGTTGTGGGGACAACTCGATCATAGAGTAACATGAGTCGTACAGATGGCAAAGCCTCTGCACTCTGACCTGGCCCTGAGGGCCAGGGTTTTCACATTAGACTAAAGTTCATGAGTCTTGAAATAGTCATGAATCGTTATATTCGTACACACCTCATAATATTTTCTATCGGTCATGGCAATCAGACCAAGATCATGTTCACGAACATTCGGAATGCTGCCCTCCCGGATGATCACCCGTTGATTTCGACCGGTAACGGTGGGGAAAATCCCTGTAAAAAATCTGATTTTTTCCGATTGAATCTTCGGGATAACGCATTCAACCGGCTTGAGTCTGATCTCCTGGGATAATTTTTTAAATGCCGCGGGATGAAGTTCTATCCCATTGACGTTGTATCGCCTGGAGATATCATCGGATGTGGCAGCCACATCCTCGTTGGACGCAGTCTGAAAAACATAATTGTTAAATGGTGTATCCATGGAATCCATAATCTTTCTGGCGGCCTTGGAACACCCTGACAACCGGTCTGCCATATTGATGGCGGATGAGATCATAATCTGAAAGTCACCATCAAAAAAAAGAGTTGGCTGACCCTTCCGGAAAGTAATCCCGATACCAACTTCCAGAAAGGGAAAATCATATTTTCTATTTTTACGATTGTATCGTTGTATGATCAAGAGAATATGTATGGCAAGACCGCATGCCCTGGAAATACTGTACCACCCTTCCGGACATCCTTCCCTTTCATAGATTCCCAGAATCATGGCATCCCCTTCAACAAAGACCTTGAAAGCCCCATATTCGGGAATGATCTCTGTTATGGGATCAAACATATTAAGGCTGAAATAGGAGGCAGGATTCAATCCCTGCTCTTTCATTTTGTGGACAATATCCGTGGATCCCCTGATATCGACCTTTAATATGGTGTGGCTGATCACCGGCTTTTCTTCGGTGGTTGATTCATGGGAAAGGAGAAATTCGTAAAGGGTGTTGTTTACCCTGGAAAGTCGAATATGATTTTCCTCCTTCACGAGATAAACAAGCGCCATGGCCCTCTCCAACAGCTTGAAATTTTCAAAATCCCTGTGATAACGAAAAAATCCTTTGAAAAACCGTATCAGGTATGCCTCTTTTTGTGAGGTCCGCAGACCTTTAATACGCTTTTGACACCGTTTCAATGATCTCGCGGAAAAGGGGACCTGATTAATTTTTGCCAACCGCTTGAGACGGTTTATAATAACTTTTCTGGTGCCGGGAACCATCATAAACTGTAAAAGAACCTGAGGAACCAAGGGAGGGCAGTACTCCGGATAGACCGATCTTATCTCATAGGACGCACAGATTCTTTCCACCACCCCGGAAGATTTAAATTTTTTATAAAAAAACTTCAACATCCGGTGCTGCCTTTGGGCCATCTGCTTGAGAGCCTCCAGCTCTTTCCTTTCTTTACCCTGTTTCCTCCGTGTGCTGTAAAGTTCTCTGGTGGAAACAAAATCAAAAAGGATATCAACATTTCCAGTCTGTTTTATCCAGGCGTCCACCTGCTTATCGCTGACTATATCCCCTGTCCCATGATCTTTTGAATCCTTTGGGGAGGTTACCGGCTGCGATGAATCCAATACCGCACGGCTTTGAGAAAAACCGGATCTGCCCATGGAGAGCAAATACTTTTTAATGCTGGATAGCAACAGATCGTACTTATCTGCATCATCAATGCGCTGACCCGGAAGAATATCATAGGTGTTGATCATGAAATAATCATTATTTTTCTCGATATGTAGAAAGGGATTTAAAAACAGATCCTCCGGCAAAATACTATCCATACCGAAATTTGACTTCCGGATACCATTCAGTTCCCTTTGATCAACATCATTTATATGTTCAAAAACAATTTTTCCAGTGGCCCGGATGATCTGCTCCTTATTCAACAGAATTTCAGAAAGCTCTGCCTTCAAAACAACGGGATCCTCCATATGGGAACGTCCGGAATTCTCCTTTTCCCGGATCAACAATCGGATATTAGCAATAAATTTATCATAACAGACCGCAATTCCCCGAATCAGCATCTTGGCAACCGCTGTTCGGGCAATGTAATCTACCTGTATCTCCTGCTCCGCCTTTGCACGGTTAATGGCAGAGAGCATCACCTCACGGTAACTGTTTTTAAATTGATCCTTCTCAACAGCACCGCTTCCTTTTCCGGGCATGGCATTATCTTCTATGACATGTAAAATAAACTGATCTGCAATCTTGCAGAAGGTGTCGCTCAAATATACGTCATACCTGTTGTTGTCCACACCGGGTGTTAATCGGTCCAGACCAAAGGATATGGCATAGCCTGTCACCGGGAATTGATCCAGACTGGGTATTTTGGAAAACCAGAAGCCCATTTTAAAGCCTGAATTCTTCCTTGCAGTGGTCACAAAAAGAAGTGGCCAGCATTTGTTTACAGTGAACACACTTATCCGATAGATAGCGTTCTTTTCCCTGCGTCTTGTCACAATTAGGGCAATGCCAGTTTTTCCGGGTTGAAACAATCTTGTTGCAACTTGGGCATTTGAAGGGAAATTTCCTGAAAAGCAGATAAAAAATTCCTGACCCGATAAAAAATGGACCCAATAATTTAAATTGAAGAGTTGTTGTAAACTGATCAAATTCTGCCGAGCCGGAAAGAATAACCCACATCAAAAAAAAGATGGCTGTGATTGCAAGAAATTTAAACCGAAAATGAAAAAAAACACTTGTTAATGGTTTTTCCTCCATGTTTTGTAAGCTCCTTGTTCCTTTTTGTTTATTTTAATAAAAACTTTACTTGTTCTTTCAGTGTTTGAACCATTATTTTCATGCCTTCCTCCTGCTAAATTATTCCAAAAAGCGGTCCACCCCTTTGTCCAAGTGCATCCACTTTTTCTACCACCTTTTTATCTGGCACCAATGGGTCTGCATGAAAGGGTTTTATTCTGGCATCTATAATTAAAGGAGGGTTGCATTCCCAATGTTTAAAAATTATTTTTTCATTGACCCCGTAAATATCATGGGAAGGGTTTGATCTTAAAAAAGTCACCCATAAAAAATTTGAAAATGATTTTGCTGTAAAATTGGCATCATCCACCACCACAAACAGGGGCAGTGACTCTAAGTCTGTTTGAGTCTGCAAGTGCTTTTTCAAACGATTGATTTGTATTTTGCCTTTTGGATATGTTTTAAAGTGGGGCCCTTCAAGCACTACCATGCCCGGCGCAGCAATTTTTGGATGCTTGAATTCCTCAGGCAAAGAAAAATTCTGTGGAAATTCAATTTTCAAGTGGCGTCTTTTTTCACCTGCCGCTGCCATAACCAGTTTTGATCCAAGGTTTGTGTTCTGGGTGGAATAATCAAGGGTGTCCATGGTTGTTTTTGTGAAGAAATGAAGATCAGAGGCAAAATTAATTCGTTCAAGCATATGAATAAAAAATGCTTTCTCATCATTCACATTCAGTTCTGGATTGTCTTCATGGGCACAGATCATCAGATATTTTGCCAAAGACAACTGACCCGTACCCAGAACCCTGCTTGCATGGGTTAACAATTCCCTTGGCATCCTTCTTTCATAAGGGACATACCGCTCATGGGCTTTTACAAGAAGCAAGGGGTGAACCCCTGCATCATCTACTGCATTCACGGCAGTAACACCCGGAATACTGTCCTGAATCGCCGATCTTGTGATCTCATGGATCAATCTTCCGAAATTGGAATCTTCCTGTGGCGGACGGCCCACCACGGTAAAAGGAAAGATGGCATCTTTTCTGTGATAGACAGATTCTACCTTCACATACGGATACTCGTGTTCCAGGGAATAGTAGCCCAGGTGGTCTCCAAACGGCCCTTCTCTTTTTGTTTTCCCCGGGACAACGATTCCCGTGATACAAAAATCAGCATCAGCAGAAATTAAATAATTATTTTTATTTGCAACCTTAAAATTCTTACCTGCAAGCGCTCCTGCAAAAGCAATTTCCGGAAGGCCTTCCGGAAGCGGCATAACAGCAGCCAGAGTATGGGCAGGCGGCCCACCGATAAAAATACTGACTCGTAAGGCCTGCTTTTTCTCAAGGGCCTTTTTATGGTGATTACCGATCCCTCTGTGCAATTGATAATGAAGGCCGATCTCTTTGCCGGAATCATAATCATTTCCTGACAGCTGAATCCTGTACATGCCAAGATTTGAACTGAAAATAGAATCTTTTTCAGGATCTTTGGAAAAGACCTGGGGCAACAGGATAAATGCCCCGCCATCCTTTGGCCAGCATTTAATCATGGGAAGATCCTGAATACCGCATTTGTTTTTCAGAACTTTGGGGTTGGACGTTTTTAAAGGCAATGAATGTAACGCTGCCGGCAGAGCTTTTAATATTTTTCCGGGAGATTTAAAACACGTTCCCAAGTCTGATTTGATATCGACGAGGGCTTTTACAGATGCAAGCTGGGGTTCAAAAATTTTAAGTGTTCGCTCCCATGTACCGAACAGGTTTGACACGGCAGGAAATTTACTATTCATGACATTCGAAAATAATACTGCCGGCCCATTGGCATTAAATACTCTTCTCGTGATTTCAGCCATTTCAAGGTCAGGATCAACCATCTGCCGGATCTGTACGAGCTCACCCTGTTTTTCCAAGGAGTCTATGCACTGCCTGAGACTTAAAAATTTCATAATTGACTATTTGGCATAACCCCATTCTTTCAGCCGGCTATACGCATACTTGGAATATTTATTGGGTTGATAATTGATCATTTTCAAATATGCCATGTAGTTGTTTGCCGCAGGTTTTGTGTCAGATTTTTTGTCAAGGCAATACCCCTTGTAAAAGGTCATTTGCGGGTTACCCGGCAAAAGTTCATCACATTTGACAAAATTTTGATAGGCCTTCCCATATTTTTTAAGCTCACTACTTGCAAGCCCCGCAATATAATAACCCTGGGCTTCTGCGGGATACAGTTTTTTCGCCGTGTTAGCATATGCCAGGGCCTTTGCCGGTTTTTTTCTGAGCATCAGACATTTGGACATTAACACATGAGCCGTATAATCGTACTTTAATTTATTGATCGATTTTTTAAACGTATTCTCGGCCTTGTCATACTCTTTTTTGGCCAAATATTTCTCTCCTTGCTGCAAAAGTTCTATGCCTTCTTTTTTTGCACGAAGGAAAGCAATGTTATCCATATATCTTTCCCGGTTCAACGGATAATCTTTTGTATACTGGTAAACCCCTTTTTCTCTTTGAACGGCAGAACTTAACCGTTCCGCACTCATTGGATGGGTTGAAAAAAGCACCTGGGCCGTCCCGGAGTTTTCTTTGTGCAAAGAATCAAGCATTTCCATGAGTCCGACAAACCCTTTGGAAGGATAACCGGCCTTAACCATATACTCATTGCCAAGATAATCTGCTTCCCTTTCATTATCCCGGCTGTACCTGGATAAGAGCAATCCCTGGCCCAGCATGCCAAGCTGTTGCGTCAGTTCACCAACTCCGGACCCCTGGGAACTTGCTGCAATGGATAAGCCGCTCACGAGCAGAGAGGAAAGCCGTCCTTTGGAGATCTGTTCTGCAATATGCCTTGCATTGATATGTCCCAGCTCATGGCCTAACAAAGAGGCCAGTTGCGCCTCATTGTCAAGTTTCAATAAAATTCCTCTTGTAACAGCAATAGAACCTCCGGGGAATGCATATGCATTAATATAGGTTGCATTCACACATTGAAAATTATAAGGCATATCGGGCCTGTGAACATTTGGCAGCAATCCTTTGCCAACATCAGATACATATTGATTAATTTTAGCATCCCGGGTAATGCCATAATCTGAAGAAAACTGAAAGGATGACTGCTGCTTATCAATCCCGATCTCCTGCTGTTTGGAAACCATCATCAATTGTTTCTTCCCTGTGACAGGGTCAACATCACAACCGGTAAAAAATATCGGGCCCGCAATGGTTGCAGATATAAAGGCTGAATATTTTAAAAACAGCCTTCTTGAAATTGGGTTTTTGGATATTGATTTATTCATTTTCCTATTGCAAGTCTATCCCTTGTGCTGTCCATCGGTTTATAGAAATGAGACTAATGAGTTTTCAAAAACAGACTGATAATTAAAAAAATAAGGCCGATGCCAAGCAAAAAACAGAAAAACGGCAGCTCATAAATCAGGTAATCGAGTGAATTTTGTACAAAGACAACATCTATTAACCCTATAATGGCCTCAGACTTGTCTTCTCCGATCATTTTTGAGATAGTTAAATCAACCCAGAAGTTTTTGATTTCCATAAACTTTGAGATACCGGTGAAAAGACCCACAAAAAGCCCTGCCAATAAGGAATAAATCCCAAGTCTAGTTATCATATTCTTTTTTCCTTATTCCTGATTTTTAAAAATAATTTTAATGCTGTCTCAATATATTCTGCAAATATTGCTCAAGTCAAACTATTTTCCCCAGGGCAATCGCATGCAAAATAAAAATTGCTCTTAATATTGTCCGTAAAAAAACAATCTTTAAAATGATTGTTTTGGTTTAACCCGGTCTGGGCGTGGATTGTGACTCATCCATTCCCTGCAACCCACGCCCAGACCTCATTGGTAAATCCAGATCCAAGCCCTGTTTATTCAATATAATTTGTTTTGAATCATAATTTATTGTATGTACATTTTATAAAAAATGATCTGGAAAAGTCAAACATGGAGACCGGAAATAATGGAAAAATCAAACTCTATTGAGATGAGTAGCATCTGGATAAAAAAGCTGTTTAAACGGATACTTTCCATTTTAGGCTGGACAATATCAGGCATGGCTCCAGACGAAAAAAAATATATTATCATTGTTGCACCCCATACATCTAACATTGATTTTTTCCTTGGGATTGCAGTTAGGTTCGCCATTGGGTTGAAAGCAAATTTTCTGGCCAAGGAAATTCTATTTCAACCACCATGGGGATGGATTTTTTGCAAATTGGGTGGATATCCTGTGAAACGAGACAAGCACTACAACCAGGTCGATTATATTGTTAAAATTATAAATAAAGAGGATCGATTTGTTTTAGGAATCGCACCGGAAGGAACCCGTTCAAACTCAGGGCAATGGAAAACAGGGTTTTACTGGATTGCAAAATTGGCAAAGATACCCATTGTGATGGTCTCTTTTGATTATGCTAAAAAAAATGTCACCTTGTCAGAACCTTTTTATACAACAGAAAATATGGAAGAAGATTTTTCAGTAATGAAAACATTTTTTAAAGGAGTGAAAGGAATCAAGCAAGCAAATTAAATAGGCCAAAACTAAATGAATGAGTATGATGTAAAGATTTTCAAACCAGGATTCTGATTAATTATTTTTGTCTCCAATTATGTAGCGAGTTTTTTTTGTTGCGAGTTTACCCCGCCTGATCCCGCAGACCCCGCCCCTTATTTTTAATAAGAATACCCCGCCATCCTATAAGTATGTTTTCTTGTTATTCAAAAAAGACCTATCTTGTTTTAAGATTACGGTGCAAGATAAAGGAACGTGGTTTCATCATGTTACGCGGGCTCAAGATTTCATCCAATTCGTCCTTACTCAAAAGACCCTTTTCCAAAGCGATTTCATATACCGATTTTCCGCTTTGATGTGCTTCTTGAGCAACCTGTACAGCTTTGGAATATCCAATTATGGGGTTCAAGGCTGTGGCTAAGCCGATGGAGTTCATAACTATTCGCTCGCAAACGTCTTCGTTAGCTGTGATTCCAACGATGCAGCGCTCTGCCAATATTTCGCAAGCCCGGCCCAGAGTGGTTATTGACTGGAAAAGCATGTGAGCAATAAGTGGTTCATTGGCGTTGAGTTCCAACTGTCCCGCCCCGGCCGCCATAGTTACACTCATGTCCGCTCCTATTACCTGGTAGCAAACCTGGATCACCATGTCGGGGATCACCGGATTCACCTTACCGGGCATGATGGAAGAGCCAGGCTGCATCTTGGGCAGGTTTATTTCGTTGAATCCGCCCCTCGGGCCAGAGGATAACAGACGTAAATCATTACATATTTTGGAAAGTTTTACGGCAATTCGCTTTAGTATTCCGGAAAGCTGCACATAGCCCCCACAGTCCTGGGTGGCTTCGATCAGGTTGGGAGCGGTGTACACTGGCACGCCGGAAAACTCAGCCAAATATTTTGCAGCCAATTCTGCATAACCGGGATGTGCATTAATACCTGTGCCGATAGCGGTAGCACCCAGATTTATTTCGATGATCAGGTCCTGTGAGTTTTTAACCTGACGTATGTCTTCGTCTACTAATAGTGCGTAAGCCTCAAACTCCTGGCCCAGAGTCATTGGTACTGCATCCTGTAGCTCGGTACGGCCAAGCTTGATCACTTCTTTGAACTCGTCTCCTTTTTCCGATAGGGCATTCCTGATGATTTCCATCTGTCCTAATAATTTTTCAAGCATCAGATGCAAGGCAACTCGAATGGCTGTGGGATAAGCATCATTGGTGGATTGGCCCATGTTTACGTGATTATTGGGATTCAGACTATCATAGTTTCCTTTGGGCTGACCCATGATTTCCAGAGCTCGATTGGCAATGACCTCGTTTGCGTTCATGTTTGCAGTGGTGCCACCGCCACCCTGCAAAACGTCGCAGCAAAACTCATTGAGAAATTCACCGGCCAGAATTTCATTGCAGGCCTTGTCGATAGGCCCGGCCAATTTGGAGTCGAGTTGGCCCAATTCATTATTGGCCTTGGCCGCTGATTTTTTCACCAGTGCCAAGGCTTTTACAAAAATAGGATAAGCCGAGATGGGCGTTCCAGTGATGGGAAAGTTTTCCAGACCTCTCAGGGTCTGAATCCCGTAGTAGCTTTTGTTTGGGACACTCTTTTCCCCCAGGGAATCACATTCAATACGAGTGGAAGACATGATATCTCCTTATAACTGGTATTAATATATTTAAAGTGCATCTGTCCCTGTCTCACCGGTTCTTACCCGGATGACCTGTTCAACAGGTGACACAAAAAATTTTCCATCTCCGATTTTTCCGCTTTTGACAGCGTTCCTGACAGTTTCGACAGTTTCGTCTGCCCTATCATCGCTGACAACGATTTCAACTTTTATTTTGGGTACAAAGTCCACAACATATTCCGCGCCCCTGTATATTTCCTTATGCCCCTTTTGCCGGCCATACCCGTTAACTTCGGTAACCGTCATTCCATAGATACCGATTCCGCTTAAGGCTTCTTTTACATCATCCAGTTTGAATGGTTTTAGGATTGCCTCAATTTTTTTCATTATTAACCTCCTTTGATTTAATATATCGATTTAACCCACCACACTGAAACTGCTGTTGGGATTAATCTTACGTTTGCGGTGGAAAACCGAGGTGGCAATGGTTAAGCCGAGGTGTGGCAGCTTATATTTCAATGGCTGGGCATCATGATCGTACCCGTCTTCCACCCGCTGAATAATCTCTGCCATCATGGCTCCCACCACGGGCGCGGTCTTATATTGATTGCCGCTGGTGCCGATGGCCTGGTAATAACCGTTCAGATCTGACTTGTCATAGATGGGCAGCCAGTCATCGCTTACATCATATAGATCCACCACCCCCATAGGATTGTTTGGGATGGGCAGTTCGGGGATGCGGCGTGCCAGGCGGTAAACCTGGGCTTTCCACTGCTCTGTAGTGACCTCGCGGTTGAAGTTATCCGGATCCACAAACTCTTTGGGATCACAGGCAGGGTCAACGCTGCCGGTGAGAATCATATTACCAGCCTCAGGCCGGTAGTAGGCTCCGATATCGGCATCATTTGTGTGATAGCCGTCCTCCAGGGGTTTGAATCCCTGCGGTGGTGGCACCACGTGCACTTCATGCCGCAGTGCCTTGGTCTTGATTAAGTTGTTATCTGATTGCCCGGCCATCTCGGTGACCTGGAATGAATGGGGCCCGGACACATTGATCACTATGGAAGCGTCAATTTGAGTGCCATCTTCGAGGGTGACTCCCTGCACTCTATTGTCTTGCCTCCTTATTTCGCTCACTCTTTTGTTATACATGAACTCGGCCCCTTTGGTCTTGGCCGCGTCCTCCACGTTTCGGGTAGAAAAAATGGGATCGCCCACATATCCGGATTCCGGTGTGTAACAAGCACCCTCAAGAAACTCGGTGGATTCGTCATAAAAATGGGGGTCATCCGGTGTTTTGGGCTGGTAGAAAGAATGAAAATCTCCCATGGGAATCTTCGCCTTTATGGTTGCAAGATCCCATTCTTCATATTTGACGCCAACTTCATCAAAATGTTTTTTAATTTTTGGCCAATCCAGAGCCTGGCTTTTAATGAACACTGAGCCTGTGTTATGAAATTGCGCGATATCCCGTTCATCATCCAGCTCCAGATATTTCCTCCAATTGTGCCAATACCAGGCAGACTCATACGCCAACGCGACCCCATCGCGGGTGGAGTAGTAGAATCGGATATTTCCGCATGAATTGCCGGTTGATCCCTCTCCGGCCCCGCTCTCCTTGTCTATATTTAAGGTTTTATAACCTTTTTTGGATAGTTCAAAGGCGGTGCAGCAGCCGATTATGCCGGCACCTATAATTATAGCGTCATATTTTTTGTCCATATTTAACAGTCCTTTCATTAGTATGGTTAAATTAAGTTGTCTTCGCCAACAATACTTGGCAATGACTTTTTGTAATATTTATTACTAATGATGTCAAGAAGAAATATTTTTTCTCATAATTTATTGATAACTTCAAGATATGGCATGGAAAATCAAATTATTGGTTCATCCGATTAACGCGTATTTTTTGGTATGAAGATCAAAAAGCTTCAGTTTAAAAAATTCAAAGTCACGATACCCATAGGCTTGTCGTTTCATGGTTTTGATTTTGTTATTGGTTCCTTCTAAAGGCCCTGTTGAAATAGCATAGTCATAATAGGCAAGGATTCTGATTTTATGTAAAGCCAGCGTTTTGGCAAATTTTTTTAGCATTGGAATATTTGAGGCATTAGCAAGGTTAATCCAGTTGCTGATTACCTTTTCGCCAGTCTCCTTGTCTGCCTGATTCCAAATTTGCCTAAGTTCTTCCTTCATATAGTAAACAGTAGACAGAGGTTGGTTGATTTCAAGTGCTTTTTGAAGCCGTTCCGGTTCCCTTTTATCACCTTGAAGATTTTCAGGATTTTTTAATAAAAGCCAACGAGTCCCCTTGATTAATTTTTGTTCATCAGGATCACAAAGGTGGTTGTAAAGAGCTCTTCTAAAGTCAGACAGTTTATCATTAAATAATTTTACAACATGGAACCTGTCGAAAACAATTGGTACATTGGGTAAATTTTCTATAACAGCGCGTAGATACGCCGGCGACATATCAATGCTGACAGCTTGAATTTGAGCTTTTGAGGCTTTTATTTTTTGCCAAAACGGCTTTAAAGCATCTCCACCTTTTCCTTTCTCAGCATGAAGGATTTGGCCAGTTTGTAAATCCATTACAATGGTTAGATATTGATGCCCTTTTCCAATTGAAATCTCCTCTATAGCAATCTGCTTGATATTCTTGAGTTTTATACTTTTATAGCGTCGTTTCAAATATGCTTTCTGGATTTCCTTAATCGTATCCCAACTGATTTTAAGATGATTGGCAATATCTTTAATCGTCATGAATCGGGATAATTCCAGTGCATATCGTTCAAAAAATTTGGATAATGGTCATGTCCACTCCTTAATTTCAAGATTAAAAATTCTACTGTAATTCAAATCCATCTAAACCTTTAATTTATGCGAAGTACGCGATTTCCGGATGAACCAAATTATTTTTATTCCTGCACGAGATAAAAAATCCCACGCCCTGTTTAGTTATTTTTTCCTCTGTACCTATTTTTTGCTTGACAGATTAAATTACGTTCAATAATAATGTAATTAAAGTTACAAATTGTTTAAACTTGTAATTATATAGTTCATTTTTAATTGCAGCTATTATACTTTTAATATTAAGTAAAGGAGGTTCAAGATGACTTTTGAACTAACCACCAAAGAAGAGGAACGGGCCTTAAAACTCCATCATGATTCTCTTGTTATTGACTGTCACTCCGATATTCATCTGCATGTCATCCGAGCGCGGGGTCAAGGCAAAACCCACGTTCTTGAAAAAGAATTCTATGAACGTTGGGTAAAAGCTGGTCTGAATGTCGTTGTTCTAAATACGATGGCAAAATTTGGCCCCGAGGTATATCCTTATAGGACAAGCCCTGTTCATAATTTCCTGCTTATGGTGGATGCCATAAATCAAGAATTACTTGAAAGCCCCGAACATTTCTTCCTGATTCTAAAACCTGAAGATATTGAAGTATCAAGAAATAGTGAAAAAATTGGTATTATGTTGGGGCTCGAAGGAGCTGAAGCCATTGAAATGAATCTTGGATTTTTAAGGTGTTACCATAGGTTGGGATTGCGAATAATGAATCTAACATGGCACCTGAGAAATCAGGTTGCTGATGGTGTAGCAGAACCTTCAAATTCTGGGTTGTCAAACTTTGGACGTGAAGTTGTCGCAGAACTAAATCGCTTAGGCATTATCATAGATGTTTCTCACTTGTCTAAGAATGGAGTTCGCGATGTTCTTGATTTGTCAAAACAACCAGTAATTGCTTCGCATTCAAATGCAGTAGCCATCTGTGACCATCAAAGAAATTTGGAAGATTGGCAGATTAAAGAAATTGCTGAAAAAGGTGGAATTGTTGGAGTTGCTTTTCTTGGTAGATTTGTTGCCGATAAGGATCCAACAATAAAAAATGTTTTAGATCATGTAGATCACATTAAAAAATTAGCTGGTAGTGATTGTCTTGCGATTGGACCTGATTATACAGATTTTTGTCAAGATATGATTATATCATCAAGACGAGTGGCAGGCCCGGGACAACCTGTTAATGATCTGAATATTCCATACGCTGAAGGCTTGGAAGATGTTACTAATCTTTCAAACTTTACACGTGGCCTTATTTCAAGAAATTATAAAACCAAAGAGGTTAGAGGCATACTTGGTGAAAATTTTTTAAGATTGTTTAAGGGTATTTATAAAGATATTTGTTGAATGTTTATGAAAGTGCAAACAATTAACAATTAGAGCATTACGAGAGCGTTTAATAACCATATAACAAGGAGAAAAATATGAAAAAGTTAATTTTATTCAGTATGTTAACAACTTTAATTATTGGTGTTATTTCGATTCCACTGGAAGCTATTGCAAAGGATGTTTATGAATTCACTATATCGGTTGAGACAGCGCCGGATAGAGAACGAAATCGAGGAATACAAATTTTTATCAATGAGTTGGAAGAAAAATCAAATGGGCGATTTAAGGCCAAATTCTTTCAGAGTGCCCAGCTTTATAAAGGAAAAGATATTCTTAAAGCACTTACTTTAGGAACCGTTGAAATGGGTGTGCCAGGTGTTTGGTGGTTAGATAAAATAAATCCAAATGCTGCACTTACTGCACTTCCCATGTTTTATGCACAACCGCCTGAAGTTACTGAGAAGCTTGTTGATGGCGAATTTGGTAAAGAGCTTGCCGACTCTATAGAAAAAAAGATGAATGTTGTTATTCCTGGAAAATGGTATGAATTAGGATATGTACATCTCCATACTACAAAAAAAGAGATAAAAACTCTAAATGATTTGAAGGACCTCAAAATTCGATATTTTGGTTCTCCTGCAAATTCGAGTAGATTGCAAGCCTTAGGTGCTAATCCTATACCTGTACCTTGGCCTGATATGTCAATGGCTCTGATGCGAGGTACAGTGGATGGATTAATAACTTCATATAGTGCCATGTATGGTGCAAAGTTAGTAGATGCTGGTATTAAATATTCTGTCATGGATCGTCAATACTTTTTACATTATGTACCGATGTGCTCAAAAAAGTTTTGGGATGCGTTACCGACTGATCTTCAAATTCTTTTTACCGAGGTCTGGAATAGGAGTGTTCCCAAGCAGCGAGCAATCGCAAGGGAATTGCAAAAAAAAGGTGAATTGGCCATTGAACAACTATTAAAGAAAAAAGGCGGAAAAATATTTCGTCCGTCTGACGAAACCCTTGCAAAATGGCGGGAACATATTATGCCGACACAAGCAAAATTGGTAAAAAAGTTAAATATAGATCCTAATCTCGTCGAAACCGCAAAGAAAATGCTTGGAATGTAAAAAAGGAGAACAACAGTCTTCAGGCAGGCCAATCTGTTTCTTAATACCTGCCTGAAGATTGTTGGGTTAATTAAAATGAAAATAATAATAAAGATTTGGAATCGTATTGAAAAAATAGTTTTTGGCGGTTTTTCCTGTTGTGCACTCCTGGTTATATTATACGCCGTTTTCATGCGTTACGTGATGGGTTCAGCACCAGAATGGTCAGAAGAAGTTGCAATTTATATGACTATTTGGTCTGTTTACTTGGCTTCAAGTACAATAGCTGAAAATAAAGAACATATCGGAGCCACTTTTATTTTTGATCTTTTCCCATCTACTTTACGCCGTTTGATAAAAATAGTAACCACTTTTTTGGGGATAATATTTTCCATAGCAATTACTTATTATGGTTTTGTTATCGTTCGGGCTGCAATAAATATGGGGGAAGTGTCTGAAACATCGTTGCGTTTTCCAATGTGGCTTGCTTATCTTGCAGTACCAGTCGGTTTCTCGTTATTGTCTTTAAGGTTTACAAAAGAACTTTGGCTTTTGTTGTTTCAATTTACACCAGATCTTCTGAAAGGAAGTCATGAAGATATTAGGCCATGTTTAAAAAAAGGGGATCGTGTGCGATGATAATATCTTTTATTATTATTTTTTCTTTACTTTTATGTTCAGGAATGCCAATTTTTCTGACTCTTGGTTTAACCTCAATCACTATGCTTATTTTTTTTTCTCATGTACCGGCTGTAATGGTACCTGAAGTAATGTATAATTCTTTGGGAGGCTTTACACTTCTTGCTATTCCATTTTTTACTGTAGCCGCTCAATTTATGACTCAAGGAGGTGTATCACGTCATCTTATAAATGCAATTAACTGTTATGTGGGCCATTGGCGTGGAGGGCTGGCAATAGCCTGTGTATTTACCTGTATGTTTTTTGCTGCGATTTGTGGTTCATCTGTTGCTACAGCTTTATCTATAGGAATTATTGTAGTACCGGCTATGGCACAAAGAGGATATAGTTTGTCTTTTGCAACAGGTGTAGTTGCTTCATCCGGTACAATGGGAATCATGATTCCGCCGAGTATTTCATTAATACTTTTCGGGATTATAACAGAACAATCGATTCCGAGACTTTTTCTCGGCGGTGTATTGCCTGGGATACTAGAAGGAGGCCTTTATATAGCTTGGATTTGTTATTATGCAAGACGTAAAAACTATGGCGGTTCTAAAAAGGTTTCTTTTAAAAAAGCAACAAGTACTACGTTAAAAGCACTACCAGCTTTATCGCTTCCGATTATTGTTTTAGGTGGGATTTATTCTGGAATAGTAACAGTAACTGAAGCGGCAGCTTTAGCAGCCGGAGCAGCGATAATCGTTGCGCTGTTCATTTATCGTGAAGTCAAATTTAATAATATTCTTAATGTCTTTGCGGACGGGATGAAATCGGCAGGTATGATAATGATTATTATCGCTTCCGCAAGCGTTTTCGGTCACTGGATTACACATGCAGGAATCCCTGCACAACTTGTAACAAATGTTAAATCATTGAACCTGCAACCCTGGATGTTTCTCTTGTTTTGTAATTTTCTATTTTTGTTTCTGGGAATGTTTCTTGAGGTTGTATCGATAATGCTAATAACACTTCCAATTCTTTTGCCAACAATTATTGAACTTGGAATTGATCCGATTCACTTTGGGGTAATGATGGTTGTCAATATGGAAGTGGCGCTAATAACTCCCCCTGTAGGATTAAACCTTTTTGTCCTTTCGGGAGTAGCTAATGTGCCGTTGAAAGAGGTCGTACGTGGGGCATTCCCTTTCATGTTGCTTGGTCTTCTCGAAATTGCATTGGTAACATATATACCAGAGATAGTAACATTTTTACCAAATTTGTTAATGGGTCCGGGTTAAAAGAATGAACATATCTGAAGAAATAGCTAAAACCATTCAACGTATTCACTTTGATGATATTCCACAAAAAACTATTGAAAAGGCTAAGGTAGCAATTTTAGATTGGTTAGGTGTTACCTTTTGCGGTGCAAAAGATTCATCCTCAATTATTCTAGTTGACGCAATAAAAAAATTTTCTGGGCCTAAACAAGCAATGGTTATAGGCCAAAATTTTTACACCGATATTATTAATGCTTCTCTACTAAACGGATACTTTTCTCATGTTTTGGATTATGATGATATCCACCTTGGTTTGATAGGGCATCCTAGTGCTCCTGTATTACCGGCTTTGTTTGCACTCGGAGAATGGAGACATCTCAGTGGGAAAGACTTAATGTGTTCTTATATTATTGGCGTAGAAGTTGAGTGTATGCTCGCTGAAGCGATAAACCCGGAACATTATGAACAGGGATGGCATTCAACGGCAACGCTTGGTCATTTGGGTGCAGCTGCGGGCTCGGGAAAGCTTATGGGGCTGGGGGAAAAACATTTTATTAATGCGTTAGGCATAGCAGGAACAACGGCAGCTGGCCTTAGAGAAGTATTCGGATCAATGTCAAAGCCATTCCAAATCGGAAAGGCTGCTTCGGACGGATTAATGGGCGCTATTTTAGCAGAACAAGGGATTACTAGTGCAAAAGACATACTCGGAGGAAAAAAAGGTATTATTTCAGTTATGGGAAAAGAATGTAATACCAATGAGATTTTTCATAATTTTGGACGGAGTTGGCAGATTGATAACATAATTTTTAAAAAACATGCCTCGTGTTATAGAACACATGCTGTAATTGAATGCGCTTTATCATTAAAAGAAAAGTTGAATCTATTGCAAAAAAATATTGAATCTATTGAATCTATTGTGTGTAAGATACCACCATTGGCATGGGATATGGCGAAAATTTTAATTCCGAAGAATAAATTAGAAGGTAAATTTAGCCAGCCATTTTGTTTGGCTGTTTCTCTTTTAGAAGGACATGCAACTGAAAGAGTTTTTACTCATAAAAAAATAAAAAATAATTTAATTATTGAAATAATGGAAAAAACTTCCGTTCAAGTTAAAAAATATTTAAAGAGTACAGAAGCAATAGTTGAAATTAAACTAGATGATGGGAAGATTTTTAATAAGCAAATAGATACTGAAGCATTAACAAAAGGTTCAGAGGAAATTATATCTGAGGTAATAGAAAAATTTAAAAATTCGATAACATGTTCAAAAAAAGGCTGCAATGTAGAAATGCTTATTAAATCGGTTCTGAATTTAGAAAAAACAAAAGATCTTAAAGAAATAATTCATCAATTAGCTTTTTAAGTTTGTTCATAAAATTAGAGGAGATTACGTTAATGAAAAAAAGTTTAAAAATTGATAACATATCTATTAATTCAGGACAAAAAAAAGCCGAATGGTTGGAGGTTGCACAAGATTTTTCAGGGGCAATAAAAATACCGCTTTTAGCAATTAATGGAATGCAAAGCGGAAGAACATTTTATGTTGTATCAGGATTATACGGCGATGAATATAACGGTATGGAGGCAATATATAAAATATATGAAGAATTGAACCCTCAACTTTTAAAGGGGTGTTTTATTGGAATACCCATACTAAATACACCAGCATTTGATCTTATCAAACGAAACGGTCCTGATGAGTTGATTTTGAATAGAACGGGAAGTGGAAATGCTAACGGTTTTTTGACTGAAAAAATTACAAGATATTTTATGGATCATATTGTAACCAAATCAGATTTTGGGATTGAAATACTTGAAATCGGTATGTGTTATAAAATTACGCCATTTGTTTCTTTAGTTAAAAGCTCAAATGGATCTTATAATTTAGATTATGCTAAAGCTTTTGGGAATGATTTGCTTTGGGCAGGGAGTGCTTCATCTTCTGTTTTAAGAAATGCTGTGTCAAAAACCGGCGTTGATGTGTTCATGAAACACGGTGGTGGCAATGGTGAGGTGGATCAAGAACATGTCACTTTTGAGATAGATGGGATTAAGAATGTTTTGAAACATATAATGATATTGGAAGAGAAGCCAAAAAGATTTAAATCGAAGTATAAAATATTCGATGGCTTTTGGATGCATGGGAAAAATGGTGGAATATTTCGCTCAAGCTTAAATCTACGGCAAAATGTAAAAAAAGGTGAAATATTGGCAACTATTCATAATCTTTTAAACAAAGAAATAGAAGTAATAAAATCTCCTTATGATGGTATAGTTATAGGCTTTAGGACAGTACCTCGAATACGCCCTGGTGACTGGACAGTTTGGGTAGGGCGAATACAATAAATATTTAGGGCTAAAAAGTAGTCCATCGGCATTAATCGAGGGGTAATTGGTTGTTTTTTACTCCTCCGAAAGTTGAGTATTTTATATAAATACTTTAAATTTTGGATAATATCATTATGATAATGCAAGACAACTCGGCTAAAACCTCATAAACCTTTACATTTTTTTTATGATATTTTGTAAATTATTCCGGGACTACCCATGCCAACTAAAAATAGCCAAGCCTCCCCAACTTATAATGTAGCAAAATGGGCTGCGAAGCTTGAATATGATGATCTACCTCAAAAAGTTGTACAAGTTGCAAAATATTGCTTTTTGGATACCATTGGAGTGGCTTTGGCCGGGTTGCAGGCTCAATCCGTCTTAAAGGTAAAAGGATATGCTAATGACAACTCAAGCCATGGCACTAGTTCGATCTGGGGATCGGCGATTAAAACAACGGCTGAGCTATCTGCTTTAACCAATGGTACTGCCTGTCATGCGCTGGACTATGATGAAACCAATTACTCTTCCATTGGGCACCCAGCCGCAATAATTGTGCCCGCTTTATTAGCTCTATCCGAGGAACATCAATGCCAGGGTCGGGACCTGATCACAGCTTTTGTGGCTGGCTATGAGGTAATGGGTAAATTGGGCGCAACAGTCAACCCTAGTACCTACCATAAAGGCTGGTGGACCACGAGTCTGCTGGGCTTAACCGGTGCAGTGGTTGCCTGTTCACGACTATTGCGGATTGATATAGAAGAGATGGTCATGGCCATAGGTCTGGGCGTTTCCTTTGCCAGCGGGCTCAGGAGTAATTTCGGCACGATGGCCAAGCCTTTCGGGGTGGGCAAAACCGCAATGGATGGTGTGATGTTTTCCAAATTGGCAAAGATCGGATTGACGACAGCCACTGATCATTTGGATGCTGACAGTCTTTTCCTGTCTTTGATCAGTGATCATGCTTCCCTGAATGCATTGGACGATCTTGGCAAACCCTATGAATTGACGAACCCGGGGGTGGCCTTCAAGCTCTATCCCTCATGTTCAGCAACTCATGCTGCTGTGGATGCCATTTTATCCTTAGTAAAGGAATATGGATTTGTTGCAGATGATGTGACCTCCATAATTTGTGAAATAACACCTTTGGTTAATACCAGTCTGATCTACACAAATCCAGCTAATACCGAGCATGCCCGATTTAGCCTGGAAGCTTGCGTGGCCATGGCATTATGCAAAGGGGAGCTGGACAACTCTTTTTTCACTGGACAAAACATAACTGATTCCAAGCTTAGGACTGTCATGGGGCGTGTCCACCGACGTGTGCGAAATGATTTTAGTTCTGGCCAAAACGCCGGAAGCTCGCCGCCCAATGAAGCAACCAGGCTGATTGTAAGTTTAAACGATAATCAAACGTTTGATAAAACAGTTTTATTTGCAAAAGGCAACAATGACAACCCGCTTAGTGGTAGTGAACTGGAAAATAAATTTAACACTGTGACTCAAGATTGTATCCCATGTGGAAAAGCCGCCATTTTTAGCCGCATGGTGTTGGACCTTGAATCCCTCCAAGACACCCGCGACCTGACCGATTGTTTGTGCTGCTAAAATAGCAACGGCCGTGTCAAGCTATACTCAAACGTTCATCTTCGGCGGTCAATACCGAAACCCGGAGGAATTATCCGACAGTTGATTCTCATTACGCTAACCAATAATCATTATAGCCATCAAAAGCTTAGCCGTGGGTGGACAAATTGGATAGTGTAAAGTATTATGCAGTGCAGTTTCACTTGATGTCCTTAACTGGAGGGTAACGTAGAAATGGAAAAAGGACCGGCTAAAAAACCTGATAATAAGCGTGGTGCCGTCGCACAAAAGGTTATGAAGCGCATTCATGCAAAGATGAATGATTTCACCAGACGTCAGAGATTTCTGGCTGAATACATGATCAAGTTTCCGGAAAAGATAGGCTATCTATCAATTGCTAAACTGGCTGAAGCTTCCGGGGTGTCTGTTGCCACTATCGTCAGGTTTTGCAATACACTTGGATACAAAGGGTATATAGAACTTGGGCGTGAGGTGCAAAAGAGTATCCAATTTGAGATGTCCACCATAATGCGCTTTGGTATCGGACGCGAATCTGTTAAAAATGCTCATCAAGACTCGACATTTGAGCGTATTATAAATATTGAAATGGACAGCATAGAACAAATGTCCAATTCCGTGAAACGCGACGATGTGGATACTTGCATCTCTATGATGTCTGCTGCAAAAAATATGACCATTATAGGCAATATGGGCTCTGCCTCTCTTGCCAGTTACTTTGGTTATGCGGCAAGCAAGGTTTTTAGGTCGGTGAATGTTATAAACCAAGTTTGTGCAGATTCGCCGCACTTAATAAACGATTTAAACCGGGATTCACTGGTTTTTCTGATTGCCTACCCCAGATATCCTGAATCAACATTAGGATTTGGCCGTCTTTGTAAAGAAAAGGGCTGTAAAATTATTTCTATTACCAACACAAACAATTCACCGGTAATACACTTATCGGATCTGGTATTTCATATTCCGATCAGCATGACGTCAATTGTGGACTCATTCGCCGCTCCGATTACCTTTATTCATGCCCTAATTGCCGAATACAGTATTAGATTTCCCAAGAAAACCAAAGATTACTTAAACTCATTCGAGCAGTATACAAAGAGCATGATGATATGGCATAAACCTGGATAACCGCACTTCCGCATTCTACCATGGGATTTAATTTTATCACTTGCGCTTATTTGATACAAAAAAAGTTGTAAGTTGATTTATTCAAAAAAATGATTTTTTTAGAGGGAAAGAGACCTATCCGAAACCGTTGGTTGTGGATATTTATGAACGATGAAACCCTTTATTTACAGGCGTTAACTTGATTTGGAAGTGCCCATGCCTGCCTGGAATCCGTCAGCGACAATATGTATTCATAGGGCTCGGGCCAGATAAATTTTAGGCAACCCCACATATGGTATGTGATGTTTTTTCAGCTTTGAAATTTCAATTCAAATATATGAACCGCAGACATCATCTCCGGTCATTCTTCCAGAGTGGTTTATATATATATATACAACACAGCAACATTTACCTTTTCTAAAAAAGATCGGCCACATCGTACAAATTTCAGATTTAAGCCCCTTTTTAAGCCATTCTATCGTGGTCACTTTCAGGATAAACAAAGAAAATGAATCAGGAGCATAAATACTTTGAAACCTGCTGTTTTGATTGATTGAGCGAAAGATACAGGCTTCGTTTGGACGGTCATCCTTTGTATGAAACCATGACAGACACATATGATGTGATGATAGATGGATTTTTTTGGACTGGTCTTTAAAAAATAAGGGTTGATGAAGGTGGAAGGGTTTAATATTTTTTAGTTTCTTGAAATGCCCAATAACAGCATTATATTCGATATCAAATTCAAATTTGAAATCAGTTTTTTTCAGGAAAGGTTAATCCAATGAAAAATATAGAAGTGAATGGCCTTGAAGAGATACACAATCGCAATCTGGATATTTCCAGTTATATTGTCGATGATGAGCACATATTAATCACAGGAGAATTCAAAGAAAAAAATCTTATTACGGTTTATGAAAGATCTGGTGAACCCATAGAACCAAATATATTTCACCATATGCAAATTCAACTACTTGTTAAAAATGCTGAATTGAAAATTGTGGATACTCATACAAAAATCCCAGGAGCTCCTCACGATGATCTTTGCAGAAAAATGGAAAATAGTCTTGATAAAATAAAGGGACTCAATATTGCACCAGGATTTACGTCCAAAGTTAAAAAGATTGCAGGCGGTATAAAAGGATGTGTTCATTTGACAACTTTGCTTTTATCTATGGCATCAGCAGCACTTCAAGGACACTGGATATTCGAAGCACGTAAAGAACATAGAAGTGAAAATTCTGAGTTGGATATTGAAAAGTATTTAGTTGACACTTGTTGGGCGTGGCGAAAGGATGGACCCTTAGCTAAAAATCTTAAAATAAAAAATAATAGCTGAATATTTGACCCGAAGTGTTAAATCTGTTTTATCGACGAAACAGCAAATGTAATTTAAGGTTTAATAAATTTTAGCTATCAAGGAGACAATCCATGGGCCTGCTCAATCTATTGCTTAAAGATCCGCTTACATTCATCCTCATCGCCATACCGCTATTGTATGCCATTATTTTTCATGAGTTGGCGCATGGCTGGGTAGCCTATCGCATGGGCGATCCGACAGCCAAGTTGCTCGGCCGTCTAAGCCTCAATCCGCTCAAACACCTCGACCCTATGGGTACTATCATGCTCTTTGTTTTCGGCTTTGGCTGGGCAAAGCCGGTGCCGGTTAATTTCAACCAGCTGCGTAACCGGCGAAAGGGGATGATACTGGTCTCTTCCGCAGGGATCATCGCGAACATGCTATTGGCGTTTGGTGCTCTTTTTTTGGATCAATTGCTGTCCCCTTCGCCGTCAAGTGTGCTGGCACAACTTCTCTATTATTTTGCAAAGATCAACATCATTCTGGCCGCTTTTAATTTGATACCACTGCCGCCTCTCGATGGGTCTAAAATTCTTATGGGCTTCGCATCCCCAAGCATTCAAAACTACCTTTTCCGTCTTGAGCGGTATGGGTTTTTTATTGTTATCGGGCTGCTTTACTTAGGTGTTCTGAATCCTGTAATTCACTTTTTCCAATTGATGATTCTATCGCTTATCAAACTGTTGTTGCCCTAATTGTCAACCACCGTCCTGGAAAGAAAGAATAGTTACGCCGCTGCCAGCATATCTGAAATTTTTCAAATCCACTTGCGATAACCCTGCTATTTTCCGGCGTAAGGCTTTTATTTGCCAATCCTTTATGATAAACCCTATCCATATTATAGCTATGACAAATAAGAATATATTAAAAAAAGTGGGAGTTGCATCCTTTATCATGATGGCATCTGTATTTGCCAGTCGTGTAATCGGTGTTTTCCGTGAAATGGCAATTGCAAATTTCGGCGGCATAAAAGCCGGGGTTGATGCCTATCAGATTGCGTTTATCCTTCCTGAAATCCTTAACCATATTGTTGCAAGCGGTTTTCTGTCTATCACTTTTATTCCAATATTTGCCCACTATCTTTCCTTAAACAGGGAAGATGACGGATACAAAGTGTTTTCTATAATCATGAATGGTTTTGGACTTCTTCTTTTGTGTTTTATTCTGATCACGATGATATGGGCACCAAAATTTGTCCATATTTTTGCCCCCGGCATTCAAGACCCCGATACTTTTGCCCTTGCCGTAAAAATGACCCGAATTATCATTCCTGCCCAGTTTTTCTTTTTCAGCGGCGGACTGCTTATGGCTATTCAATTTGCAAAAGAAAAATTTTTCATCCCTGCCCTTGCTCCTTTGATATACAATTTAACCATTATTCTGGGCGGACTTGTTCTCGGTCCTTTCATGGGTATGGAAGGATTTGCCTGGGGTGTTCTTGCAGGGGCATTCCTGGGGAATTTTGCAGTCCAGATTATCGGTGCTAAAAAACTGGGAGCCCGGTATTACCCTATACTGAGCTTTACCCATCCTGATCTGATAAAATATATTACGCTCACGCTTCCTTTGATGATAGGTCTTACCATGACATTTTCAACGGAAATTCTCTTAAAATTTTTCGGGTCTTATTTAAATGAAGGCAGTATTGCTGCCATGAATTATGCCCTCAGGGTGATGTTTGTTCTTGTGGGACTTTTCGGGCAGGCCATTGGTATTGCATCATACCCCTTCATGGCAAAACTTGCCCAGAGAGGCGACATTTTTGAGCTAAACCGCCTGTTAAACAAAACATTGAAATTTATTTTTCTTGTCATTCCCTTTTCTGTTCTTTTTATTGTTTTAAGCCATGAAATCGTGACGATTCTTTTTCAAAGAGGACAATTTGATGCCCAGGCGACCTTGATAACTGCAGGAATTCTGCCGTTTTTCATGGTGGGCGCCTTTGCATTTTCAGCTCAAAATATGGTGTCAAGGGGATACTATGCCATCCAAAATACACTTTTCCCCGCTATTTTTACAAGTCTCTGTGTTGCAGTCACCCTTCCCTTAATTTTCCTGTTCATGAAAACAATGGGGGCCAAAGGAGTAGCGTTAGGCTTATCGCTGTCTGTTATCATTCAGGCGTTTGTCCTGTTTGAATGCTGGAACAGAAAAAGTTTAAATACTGAAAAAAAAGAAGTCTATCTATTTTTCCTTAAAATGATCCCGATCAGCTTAATCATTGGATCTATTCTTTTTATCACCGCTTTTGGCTTGCGGAATCTCATTGATCATTCCACACCTTTGGGTTCTTTTACGATTGCCTGTCTTGTCGGGATTGAATTTTTGTCTTTATTTTTTGTAACAGGATTTATGTTTAAAATTCAGGAAATCCTTATTCTCTATGAAAACATTCATAACCTGAAGGTCACATGCAAAAGGCTTTTTCCATGGACACAAAATCACAAATAGTCGCCCAAAAAATTAAAGGATCAAAACACCTTGTTGTCTTTACCGGCGCTGGTATCTCAACGGAAAGCGGGATACCAGATTACAGGAGTCAGGGAGGCATATGGGATAAATTTAAGCCCGTATACTTTGATGAGTTCATGTCTTCCGAAGAATCAAGGATCAGATATTGGGAACAGCGGCTTGACATGGAAAAAAGCCTGTCTGCATCCAAACCCAACGCGGGCCATAAAAGCCTTGCAAAATTGCATGAACTCGGAATTTTAAAAACGCTTATCACCCAGAATATTGATGGATTACATGAAGCATCTGGGATTCCAAAAGAAAAAATTATCGAACTTCATGGCAATACCCGGCGAGTCAGATGCATGAGCTGTAAAAAGCTTATATCCTGGGAAAAGGCCCAGGCCATGATAGATGCTGGAGACAAAGCGCCTGTTTGTTCGTGTTCCGGATATTTTAAGCCGGATACAATTTCTTTTGGCCAGGCCATGCCGGTTGAGGAAACCCAAAGAGCTGCCACGCTGTCATCAAAAAGTGATGTCTTTATTGTAGTGGGGTCCACACTTCTGGTGCAACCGGCAGCTTTGATGCCTGAATATGCGAAAAATGCAGGCGCCTTTCTTGTCATCATCAACCTTTCTGAAACACCCTACGATAAAGTGTGTGATGTTCTTATCAGAGAAAAGGCAGGAGATGTCCTGAAAAAGATTATGGGGCAGGTTATCCATATCTCATAAGTTAACCGGAATTCTGGCCTGATTGCCGGCCTTGTTTTTAAAAACCAGGAACTGGTTTTCTTTTCCATACAGATATAAATCGCGGGTGACTTTCACATCCTGTTTGCAATACTCAATTATCTTATCAATCTTGCCTTGCTCCCACCATTTGAGAGCCATCAGACCATCGGCACTCTTGCCGCACCCAAGGGTTTGCCCTGCCAAATGGTCAAGAGAAAGCCGGTACCCTAATCTTTCATGAACTTTTAACAGGATGTCCAGGGTGGGAAGCGAAAAAAAATCAAAATCTGACAGGCCTGATAAAACTTTATAGTCAAACCGAATAATATTAAAGCCAATTACCAGGTCTAATTTTTGAAGATCTTCACAAAGCGATTCAATATCTTTCTGGAGATATTCCTGGTAAACAGCGGTTTTTGAATCATAGAGTATGGCACAGCTGACCCCCATTTTTTCAGCCTTGTTCCACCCGCCAACCTCTTTGGCAGATCTTCTGGTTTCTATATCCAGGACGCCATATCGTAAATTATCTTTATGAATTATTTTTGAATCAAAATCTGATGTTTCTTCAGATATAGATTCAAAGTCTGGTTCATTGATTTTATAAAATGTTTCTTTTTCTTCGCCGGATAAAATCATCTCAAGAATCTTTAAAGATGACAGCTTATCAATGGGCCGGTTTCCAGACCCGCATTTGGGAGAATGCACACAGGCAGGGCAGCCTGTTTCACACTTACAAGATCGTATGGCATTAAAAGTTCTTTCAAGAAACTCTTGTGAATGTTTAAATGCTTGTTCAGACAATCCTAACCCTCCTGGAACACCGTCATATATGAACACGGCCGCTTTCTTTGTCTGGGAATGAAATGGAATGGAGATTCCTCCAAGATCATTTCTATCCGTCATCACGAGCAGCGGCATGATCCCTATGGCGGCATGCTCCAATGCATGAATCCCGCCCATAAAATGCATTCGGTCAGACTCAATTTTATCCCTGACATAATCGGGGATTTCGATCCAGAGACCCTGGGTCTCAAATTCAAGCTTTGGCAAATCCAATGGTACGATACCTATGGATTTCTGATTAGACACAAGCCTTTGGTCGTACCCTGTCACCTGTTCGGTAATTCTTAATTTTCCAAACCCTACCCTTGTGCCTTTGACCCTGCAGGAATCAATCTGTTTAATAATCTTTGTAGATTTTGAAGACCGTGCCTTTGTAAAATAATGCACATCTTTTTCTCTTTGCTTCAACACTCCCCTTTTCATGGTCAAACCGGGTGATGATATAAGATTCTCCCCTGTGCAGGTAGATGGCTCCTTCATGGGTTTCAAAATAGGATCTGTGCTTATCAATCTCGCCAAGGCTTTGTTTAGTCTTTTCAAGAAAAATGGGAAGGCTTTTTCCGGTTCCTCTCAGATTAACATTCCTGTGGGGTGATTTCCGGGCAGCATACCACATGTCTCCCCCACGACTTCTTAAAACCCTGCCGGAATATTCCAGTTCTGATATGGCTTTTTGAACTGTCTTGTCACTTAAGAACGGTTCAACCCGGTTAAGGCTCAACTCTGCTGCTGCACATTCCAGGTGCTGTTTTAAGATGGCCATATTCCGGGGATTGATAATTGCCTTTTCAGGCGGCATATTAAAAAAAACATCCGGATGGTTGATAAAATATTGATCCAACGCATCTTCATGGGCTATGAGTATCAATGCCGAATCCTTGCCATCCCTGCCGACGCGGCCGGCTCTCTGCCAGGTTGACATGATGGTCCCGGGATATCCTACCAATATACACAGGTCGAGGTTTCCGATATCAATCCCCAGTTCCAGGGCACTGGTGGACACCACAGCCAGAAGCTCTCCTGTGGCAAGTTTTCTTTCAATGGACCGTCTTTCCTCGGGTAAAAACCCTGCCCGATAGGCACTGATCCTGTCTGCAAAAGAGGCGGCTCTCTGGGATGCCCAGATTGCAATCAATTCCGTAATTTTCCTGGATTGTGTATAACAAATCGTCCTCAAATTCCTGTGAACAGCCGAATGAATCAAGGCAATCGCTGTCTGAGCAGCCCCTTCAAGTCCTCTCATCAAAATAACATCTTTTTTCCCTGCAGGAGAACTTGATTCATCCACGACACTGACATCAAGACCCGTTAACTTTTGAGCCAGAGATGCCGGATTTGCAATGGTGGCTGAACAGAAAATAAACACCGGGCTGGACCCGTAAAGGCGGCAGATCCTTTGAAGTCTTCTGAACACCCATGCCATGTTGGAGCCCATGACACCCCGATAGGTATGGACTTCATCAATGACAATATATTTTAAGTGTTTGAAAAAATCTTCCCACAAATGGTGGTGGGCCAGCATGGCCAAATGGAGCATTTCCGGGTTTGACAGCAGAATATGAGGCAATGCCTTTCTGATTTTTGATTTTTGATAGGAAGAGATGTCCCCGTCATATACGGCAGCCTTTAATTTCGGGGTGGCTATATTTTCTATCCCTACAGCAGTCAGTAAGCCTTGAACCGTTTCCAGCTGATCGCGTGCCAGAGCTTTTAAAGGAAACAGATAAAGGGCATGGGATTGCGGATCTTCAATAAGTTTGTCTATCACGGGGAGGTTATATATAAGACTTTTACCACTGGCCGTAGGTGTGGCAATAACAGTGTGAATGCCATTACAAATCATTTCTATGGCTTTTTTCTGGTGCCTGTAAAGCCTTTTGATACCCAGAAATTTTAATAAGTGTGACAGATTGTTTTTAAGTTCAGGATCACTAGAAGCAAAAATCGCCTCTCTGGACGGAAGGGTTCTGTGGCAGACAATATCCCCTGCAAATCCTTTATAATTTTTCAGGGATTGAATATATTCATCCAGACTCACAAAATACTCTTTCCTAATGCGGAGAGTGTCAATTCCACTGCCAGTTCTGCTGTTTTATTGGCAATATCCAGAATCGGATTAATCTCAACCAGATCCATTGAGGTAATTTTACCCGAATCTGCAAGAATCTCCATTAATAGATGGGCTTCCCGATAGGAAATTCCTCCCGGAACCGGTGTTCCCACTCCGGGTGCTTCAACAGGATCAAGCGCATCCATGTCTACAGTCAGATGGATTCTTTTTAAATGAACCAATTTCATCAGGGCTTTATTGGCAACAGAACTGATACCCTGCTCATCAATATCCCGCATGGTAAATACGGTAATACCTGATTTTTTAAATCTTTCTTTCTCGCTTGCATCCAGGTCTCTTTGACCGATCATCACCACATTGTCAGGATGAATTTTTGCACCGGGCCGGCCCACATTGACCAGGGAGTCGTGGCCTTCCCCGATAAGTGCAGCCAGCGGCATCCCGTGGATATTTCCGGAAGGTGAGGTGGCAGGTGTATTAAAATCCCCGTGGGCATCAATCCATATAAGTCCTGTAGGGTCATCGTTTGTGACTGCAGCAACCGTTCCCACTGCAATGGAGTGATCTCCACCGATAAATAAGGGAAGGCGTCCTTTTTTAACAACCTCTTTACCCGCTTTATATATGGACTCACAAATCAGGGTAATTTCTTTTAAATATTTATCTTCATCAATACCCTCATTATTCTTGCCGATACTGGCATCGAAATCCCGGATGGGGATACGGATATCCCCTGTATCAACAACTTCATGTCCCAAAGACCTGAGTCTTGGAATCAATCCTGTATACCTGACGGCCGCAGGTCCCATGTCAACCCCGCGAAGCAGCTGTCCGAAATCCATAGGAACCCCGATAATACTGATTTTTTTTGGCATTGAAATTGCTCCTTAAAGATTATTTCCCAGCTTGACAGCTCATATAACATAGAGTATGAAAACTATTCAACAAAAAGATAAAACTTCATACGTTTTCAGGAGCGCCTCATACATGACACAAAAGTACGAACTCAGAACAAAACAAACCATTGATACAATTAATCATTTGCTGGATAACGGGATAAAAAAAATCAGTGTAATTATCCGCCATTCCGACAGATTTTTCACAGAAAATCCAAAACTGGAACCCTTCATGGGATTAACAGATAACGGTAAAAAGTTTGCCGTTGATTTTGGCGCCACCATCCGGTCAAGACCCTTACCAAAAATATCTTCCAGTTTTCTGGGAAGATGTATTGAAACCTCTTTTCTGATTGATAAAGGGTATACAAATAAAAATAACCGGGTCATTGAGCATAATTGCATAAATGATGTGCTTGCACCTTTTTATGTAAAGGATACCCAAAAAGCCATTCACCATATTGAAAAACAAGGGAATAAGGGTTTTCTGCGGAACTGGTTTGATAACCGTATTGATGAAAGTATTATGGAAAATCCGGAAAGAACTTCAGACCTTTTAAGTGAATTTATGATTGAACAAATAAAAAACCTCAAAGAAAACCAGATTGCCATCTGTATTTCCCATGACTGGAATATTTACCCTTTAAAAGAGTTTAAATTGGGACTTAAACTTGAAACAGCAGGGGATGTGGGTTACCTTGACGGGGTTGTCTTTTTTGAAAAAAAGAATCAATACTATATTACAAATTATCAGACAAGCCCGATATTATTGTAATAAATAAAATATAAGGGAATCATTTTGGAAAAAACAAAGATCACCATAATGTGCGAGAACAGGGCTGGTGCAGGAATTGGCATCATTGGCGAGCACGGGTTTTCTGCACTCATAGAAAAAAATAATGAAAAGATCCTCATGGATACCGGTCAGGGGCTGGGCCTAAAAGCCAATGCAACCGCTTTAAAAATCAATCTGTCAGATATAAATAAAATCGTATTGAGCCATGGTCATTTTGACCATACAGGCGGGCTTGCAGATTTAATGCCTCAAAAAGAAAAAATTGATGTCTATGCTCATCCGGATATCTTTGCTCCCAAATATGCCCGCCACGGGAATGAGGGTGAAAAAAAAGAAGTGTTTATCGGTACCCGGTTCAGTCAGGAATATCTTGAATCCAACATGAATGCCAAATTTCATTTCAAAAAAGAATTTTCAAAAATATCAAATGATATCTTTTTTTCAGGTGTTATACCAAGGCAGACAGACTTTGAACGACAAGACAAGAGACTTTTGGTTAAAGAGGGGCAATCATTTATTCAAGACCCGTTACATGATGACGCTTCTCTCTTGATCGAGACATCATCAGGTCCAGTCATCCTGACAGGTTGCGCCCATTCAGGCATTGTAAACATCATGAATCATTTTTCTAAAAAAACCGGATACAAATCCTTTCATGCGGTTATTGGGGGAACCCACCTAGGATTTTTAAATTCCGATAAACAGCTAGAAAAAACAATGGATGCCTTTGCACAATACGATCTTAAACTGATTGCCGTTTCCCACTGCACGGGCAATGAGGCCGCAGCCGTCTGCTATAATCGGTTCAAGGATAAATTTGCCTTTGCCAATGCAGGATGGAGTGCCCGGTTTTAATCTCAGAATCTCCAACTCGAAAAAAAAGGGAGGACCTGAAGAAAACATCTTAATCAAATCATCCCTTTGACTGAATAAAACTCAAAGGACCGGTCTTGGCAGTACTTTTGCCCTTTCGGCAATTTCAGGGACCCTGTGCTCCCATTCAATAGCCATCATGTGAACGCCTGCCACCCCTTCCATTTCCTTGAATTCTTCAACCTGTTCCAGGGCAAAACGTATGCCCTCTTCTGCCTGGTCTTTTTTATCCACGCTTTTGAGGCGTTTAATCAGGGAATCAGGGATGTCCATACCGGGTACAAATCTTGACATAAAATTTGCCATGCCGGCATTTTTCATGGGAGTAACCCCTGCCAGAATATAACACTTTTCATGGAGGCCCATGTCCACGGCCTTTTTCATAAAGTCCCGGAACTTTTCCATGTTAAAGATACACTGGGTCTGGATAAAATCCGCGCCAGCCGTGATTTTATTGGCAAGCCTGTACACCCTGTATTCATACGGGTCGGCAAACGGGTTGCAGGCAGCGCCGATAAACATTTTTGGCGGCACATCAATATCTTCGTCATTCATGAATTTTCCCTCATCCCGCATCTTCTTTACCAGTGCGATGAGCTGCATGGAATCGATATCATGAACGTTTTTAGCTTCCGGATGGTTCCCAAAGGTCTGATGATCACCGGAAAGACATAGCATGTTCCGGATGCCTAGGGCATAGGCGCCTAAGATATCGCTCATGATGGCCAGACGGTTCCGGTCCCGGCAGACCATCTGGAAATTGGGTTCAAGCCCTTCTTCAATCATCAGGACCGATCCGGCAAGGGAAGACATTCTGACCACCGCGGTCTGGTTATCGGTCATATTTACGGCATCCACATTGCCCTTGAGATATTGAAATTTTTCTTTCAAATGCGTGACATTGGCACCCTTTGGGGGTCCGCATTCTCCTGTAAATGCGAAATGTCCGGCTTTCAGAACCTTTTCAAGATTACTGCCTGATTTGAGTTCACTCATTTTGGTTCTCTCCTTTGTCTGTTATATATTTCCCTGAACCAGTTCTTCCCTGATACTTCTTCTGGGACCGCCGTCTCTTGCCGTTCTCCAGTTTTTTATACCCCTCACACCGATCAGGTCTTCCAGCTTTCCCGCGTCCATTTTCTTTCTGACAATCACATCCCAGATACAGACCGTGTCTTTATTTATTTCGCAAGCCCCATTGGATGATCCCCCGCAGGGGCCGTTCATGAGACTTTTCGCACATCTGGCAATGGGACACAGGCCACCGAAATTATTGATGGCACATGTACCACAGCCGGCACACCGTTCTTCCCAGACCCCGTGTTGAGTGGCACCGCCAAAAAAGGTGGTATTGACGCCTGGATAAAATGTCTGGTCGGGATACATTTCAGATAAAAACTGTGGACCTACACCACAGGCAAGAGAGATCACTGCATCATAGTTACCTATTATATCACTGACTCCAGCCACATATTCATTGTCACATTGTCTTTCCAGAACATTAATATCAATGTCAATGTGAGTGCCTTGTTTTTTTCTGGCAATTTTCATTGAAGATGCCAGTATCTCAACTTCCTTTAACCCGCCGACATTGCAGACAGTAACGCACCCCTTGCATCCGGCGATGAGAATCTTTTTATTATCTTTTACCATCGTCAATATCTCTTCAAGAGATTTCCGATCTGCTACTATCATGATTCACCTCTATCTTTTTTAAGTTTTTTGATTTCACGCCGCATGAGTGCTCTTAACCGGAGTGGGTCCCAACTCCCTGATTTTGCCCACCATCTCACTGGCAATCTCGGCAAACCGTGCCCCCTGTGCTGAAGAAAGATTATACATTTCCACCCTTTCGGGCTCAATACCCAGTTCTGTCAGGGTTTTTTTTACGTACTCCACCTTTCTTCTGGCCTTAAGATTACCTTCTATGTAATGACACTCGCCTTCAAGGCATCCGGCCACGTATACACCGTCCGCTCCATCTTCAATGGCATTGAGCAAATGAAGGATATCCACCCTTCCCGTACATGGCACCTGGATAACTTTTATGTCAGCAGGATAGGATAGTCTCATGGAACCTGCCAGGTCCCCGGCTGCATACGCTCAGTACTGACAGCAAAATGCGATTATCCTGGGTTCAAATTCTTGGGTCATCATTAACCTCCGTTTTTGGGGTCACTTTTTTGGGGTCAGGCTTCGTTATTAGGTTCAATAACGCAAGCCTGACCCCAGCTATAGTTTATGCCTCTTCAAAAAGTGCATCCGTTTTTGCCATAATCTGCTCATCCGTAAAATGATTCAGTTTAATTGCCTTACCCGGACATTCCGCCACACAGGCACCGCATCCATGACACTCGGATGCATCAATCTGGGCATATCCATCAGCATGGATATAGGGTATGTGATAGGGACAGGTTCGAACGCAGGTCAGGCACACTGCACATTTTTCAGGCGTGACTTCTGCCACAACGCCGCCCACCATCAAAGAATCTCTGGAAAGAATCGTCATGGCCCTGGCAACAGACGCCCTTGCCTGGGCAATACTTTCTTCAAGGGGTTTGGGATAATGGGCCAGCCCCGCCACAAACAATCCGTCTGATGCAAAATCAACCGGTCTCAGCTTTGCGTGGGCCTCCACCAGGAAACCTTCATCGTTTGTCGGTACTTTGAATTTTTCAAACAGGTTCTTGTTGTCTCCCGGAACAACCCCGGATGCCAGTATGACCATGTCAGGACGAATGGTTACCGGCATTTGAAGAACATGATCTATGACAGACAACTCAAGTTCTTTGTTGGAATTTTCTCTCAGCGTCGGCATTTTTTCCAGATCATACCGGATAAAAAGGACACCCAGTTCCCGCGCCTTTTGGTAAAGATCTTCCCTAAAGCCATAGGATCTGATATCCCGGTAAACTACATAAACTCTTTTTCTTCTATCCATTGTTTTAAGAGCAATGGCACTTTTCAGGCTGTGGGTACAGCAAACCTTGCTGCAGTAGGGGTTTTCATTATTTCTGGATCCAACGCACTGGATAAAAACAATGGCCTTTGCTTTTTCAATTCGATCATCCTCTTCCCGCAAGGCCGCATCCATATCCAGATGGGTCAATATATCCGGATGGTCACCGTAGAGATACTCTTGAGGTTTGTATTCCTTTCCCCCGGTGGCAAGAATGACAGCTCCGTGTTCAATGGCCGCCTGCTGACTGATTCCCTTGGTTCCACTGCTCCCATTGGTTTTTATGGTGGTAACAAAATTCCCCATAGAGCCTGTAAAAGAATCAACTTCGGAATCAAGATACAGATTGATGGAATCGCTGGCACTGGTTCTATCAATAAGATCCTCAAGATAATCCTGTATTTTTTCTCCCTGCCAGGTGGTATTCAGGTTCCTGGCAACCCCGCCAAGCTGCGCAGTGTTTTCAACCAGGTGAACATCAATGCCTTGGCTGGCCGCGCTAAGCGCTGCTTCCATACCTGCCACACCGCCACCCACCACAAGGAGAGATTTTTTAATATCCAGGCTGACCTGGTGTAATGGTTCCACTAATGCTGCTTTTGCCACGGCCATTCGAACCAGATCCTTTGCTTTTTGTGTCGCTTTTTCCGGTTCTTTCATATGGACCCAGGTATTCTGATCCCTGATATTGGCCATCTCAAACAGGTATTTGTTCAGGCCCGCATCCCTTATTGTCTCCTGGAACAGGGGTTCATGAGTTCTGGGCGAACAGGATGCCACCACTACCCGATTGAGTTTCTGTTCCTTGATAACCTCTTTCATATGGTCCTGGGCATCCTGGGAACAGGTAAAAAGATTGTCCTCTACATGGACGACGTAGGGAAGCGTTGCCGCATAATCCCTGACTGCAGGCACATCAGCAATGCCGCCAATGTTGATACCACAGTTACAGACAAATACACCGATGCGGGGATTTTGCCCTGAAAAATCGCTCTCAGGCGGCAATTCTTTGGTTTTCGTCTCGCTCCATCTGCTGTCCTTCAATACCATGGATGCTGTGGCCGCCGCTGCAGATGCCTCCATGACAGAGGCGGGAATATCCTTGGGCTCCTGAAAGGTTCCGCAGACATAAACACCTTTTTTACTGGTACAGACCGGGGACAGATTATCAGTTTTGGCAAATCCATGGCTGTTGAGTTCTATACCTACCTTGTCCGCAAGCTCCTGGGCATCTTTGTTCGGCGATAGACCCACGGAAAGGACCACCATGTCAAAAATTTCTTCAACAGTATTTCCTGCCTCAGTGGAGTAAACAATTCTGTATTTATCACCGGGTTCCGGAAAAACAGAGTGTATTCTGGATCTGACGAACCGAACCCCGCTGTCATCCTGGGCTCTGATGTTGTATTTATCAAATTCCTTTCCATGGGTTCTCATGTCCATGAAAAAGATGGCGGCATCCAATCCCTTGTCACTGTGTTCCTTTGCAATGACGGCCTGTTTGTTGGCATACATGCAGCAGACACCGGAACAATAGGAATGATCTCCCTTGTTGATATCCCTTGATCCGACACATTGGAGCCAGGCGATCTTGTCAGGCTCCACATTATCGGATGGTCTTACAAGATGACCGCCATAGGGACCGGATGCAGACAGGATTCTTTCAAATTCCACACTGGTCATAATATTGGGGCTATGTCCGTAGCAGTATGAGACCATCTGGGTGGGTTCAAAAGGTGTAAACCCCGGGGAAAGAATAATGGCACCCACATCAATGGTATGCCTTATATCTGTCATGGAATGATCCACAGCCTTTGCAAGACAGGCATCCACACACTGCATACACTCTGAACAGTATCCACAGTTCAGGCATCTTGCCGCTTCTTTTTGTCCCTCTTCCTCGCCATATCCAAGTTCCACCTCGTTAAAATTACCAACCCGTTCTGCGGCGGCAAGTTCCGGCATCTTATACCGGTTAGCTTGCTCCATGTCTTGGGTTACCGGACGAAATAAAGGATTTTCAACCACGGGAAGCTGTCTGCCTTCTTCCATGTCCAGACCTTTGAGATATCTGACAATGGATTCAGCCGCTTCCATACCGGCTGCAATAGCGCCAATGGCAACACCCGGGCCTGTCTGGACATCACCGCCTGCAAACACCCCTTCTTTGTCCGTGGCAAAGGTAATGGGGTTGACCTCTGTTGTATTCCATTTGCTGATCTTCAAACCGGCGAGATCTTCTAATGCAGAAAGATCCGGTCTTTGACCGATAGCAGGAATGAGCTGATCCATTTCAATGTCATATTCACTGCCCGGTATGGGAACAGGACGTCTTCTGCCGGAAGAATCCGGCTCACCCAGTTCCATTTTAATGACCCTTAAGGCCTTGACATGGCCATTTTCTTCGATGACCTTCTGGGGGGCTGCAAGATAAGTAATCTTAGCACCTTCATCTTCTACAGCACAGATTTCCTCTTCCCAGGCAGGCATTTCTTTTCTTGTCCTTCGATACAGAATGGTGACTTCATCCGCACCCAGTCGAACAGCAGACCTTGCCACATCAATGGCCACATTGCCGCCACCGATGATGCAGACCTTTCTGCCGACCGTTGTTGTTCCGGTCAGGTTAAGTTCTCTTAAGAAATCAACCCCTTGACGAACCCCTTCAAGATCTTCTCCGGGAATGCCAAGGTCAATACCTTTGTGAGCACCAAGGCCCAGGAAGACCGCATCATAGCCGTCCGCCATGAGGCTGTCCACGGTGAAATCCTCGCCAAGGCGGGAATTCAGCTTGAGTTCAACACCTAAATTGGTGACAACCTCTATATCCTTATCAAGGACTTCTCTTGGCAGGCGGTGTTCAGGAATGCCGACCCTGAGCATACCACCGGCCTGGGACAATGCTTCGAATATGGTTGCATCAACTCCCTGTTTTGCCAGATGATAGGCGGCTGACAGTCCGGCAGGACCGGAACCGATGATAGCCACCTTTTTGCCAATCTTTTGGGCACATTTAATTTCCACTTGTCTTGCGTCAAAACTGTCTGCTGCAAGACGCTTCAGATCCCGGATGGCAACCGGTTCATCCACTTCACATCTTCTACAGGCATCTTCACATTCATGGGGACAGACTCTTCCTAAGACTCCCGGCAGCGGAAGCTGTTCCATAATAATTTCCAAAGATTCCTTATATTTGCCCTCTTTGACCATCTGGACATACCCTTGCACATTCAGTCCGGCAGGACATGTCAGACGGCACGGAGCCTTGTCTTTTTTCTCTATGGCATAGCCCGATGGCATTGCCTGGGGATACAGTTTAAATGCAGCTTTCCTGTCTCGAAGCTCTTCGTCAAACTGGCTGGGAAGCTCTACCGGGCACACCTCGGAGCACTCTCCGCAGGCAGTACATTTATCAAGATCAATAAACCTTGGTTTTTCCTTTAATTTAACTGTAAAATCCCCTTCTTCCCCCGTGACTTCTTCAATTTCAGTCATGGTCAAAAGCTCAATATTGAGATGACGTCCTGCTTCAACAAGTTTTGGGGATATGATACACATTGAGCAATCGTTTGTGGGAAAGGTCTTGTCCAGTTGTGCCATTGTTCCGCCAATGGCTGTATTTTTATCTATGAGGTATACAAAATATCCTGAATCTGCCAGATCCAGGGATGACTGAATACCCGCTATGCCGGCACCGACTACCATTACCGAGCCTTTACCTTTTCTGGTACCTTTTTCGGCCATTTGGAACCCTCCTTTTTATAGTCCCACTTCAGCCAGATCCGGCCCAAGATAGGTTCGTTCCGTGTCAGCAAGCACACCCATGGCAAGAGTAATGATTGTCCATAGGTGAACTACATGATAATTGCCGCCATAATGTTCGCCAATATCTTCAATCTGGCCGTGACAATTATGACAGGGTGCGATCACATAATTTGCACCGGTTACCGCAAGCTGGTTGAATTTTGTTCTGCCATAGGCCCTTCTCTGATCGGGAAATCCTGCCTGCAAAGCACCGCCACCGCCGCCGCAGCAATAGTTGTTATCCCGGTTGGGGACAGTATCAATAAAATTTTCTTCACCCACAACGGTTTTAATAACAAATCTTAAATCATCTACAATCTTATTGGACCCGCTTTTTCTTCCGATATTGCAGGGATCCTGCACTGTAAACTTGGCTTTGATATCTTTATTCCAATCAGAATTGACCTTGAGCTTGCCTTCTTTAATCCACTGGGCATACAGCTCAATGATGGTGACAAGTTCGAATTTGTGAGGTATCTTGAATTTGCGCAATCCTTCCAGGATCGCAAAGTATGAATGCCCTCACTCGGTATTGACCACAACGGGGCTTTTTAAATTATTGTCCACATGGTGAACAAACTCCTCTATAATATATTTCCATCCCTCATTATCAGCCATGAACATGCAGTAGTTTTCTCCGGCCCACATTACTGAGGGGTAAGTCCAGTCCGCACCCACTGTGTGAAGAATTTTCCATAAAGGACCCATTTCTTCAGGCTCGGTCACAGGTTCTCTGGAGTTCTGGTTCAATACCATTGTGGCACCAACCCTGTCCACTGAGACCTGTAACTCCTCAAATCCCGGATGATCTTCCCGGATCTCCTCGGCCACATCCAGTACCGTGAATTCGAAATCATCCTTTGCGGCTCCCATGGCACTGCCGGTTCTGATATGCTGATCACATGAGCCAAGGATACCTTTAGGACGTTTCTCCCTGGGAACGTTTGCACGCAGATTAAAAATTAGTGCCGGCACATTAATTTTCATGGGGCAGGCTGACACACAACGTGCGCACATACTGCAAACCCATTTCCAGTCGGTTTTCAGCACTTCATCATCCATCCCTAAGTTCAGCATTCTAATGAGCTTTCTGGGATCCATGCCAAACTGTTCTGATGCGGGACATCCACCCGTGCAGGTCCCGCATGTCAGACAAAGATCAAAGTTCGCATCCGGCACCTTCGATAGAACCTCATCTTTAAACTCAATGTCAAGTTCATCAATCTTAATCGCCTCTGCCATTTTAAAATTCTCCCTTATCTTAATTTGGCTGCATTCAGATACTGCACCAGATTATCGACACCGCCGATGGTAATAATATGAACCCCCTGACAGATATCTTTCAGACTGTTTACAGTATCGGCAAAAAGCTCCATGCTTGCCTTTTTTTTGTTAGGTGCTTTCATCAGATTCTGGATAACCCACTCAGGTACAAGTCCGGATTTGAAATGGCGGTTCAAAAATTTCCCCATCCCTGCTGTTCTCAAAATCATGACTTCAGCAATGACAGGGACTTTAAAAGGTTCAACCTGCTTCATGAATCTGGCAAACTGATCAACATCAAAAATGGGCGTCGTTAAAAAATACCCCGTACCCACATTCATCATGTCTTCCATTTCTTCCATGCCACGTTTTGGCATGTTTTTCCCCCAGGGTGTTTCAATGCCGGAGCCCAATACAAAATCAATCTTGTTGTCAAGCTCTTTTCCTTCAATTGTAACCCCTTGTTTCAAGTGATCCATAACCGATCCCAATTTTCCTGAATCAACATGGAAGAACATTGACTCCTGGAGTGTATCTCCTGCAATCCTGTAGTCTTCCGTAAATACCAAAAGATTTTCAACACCGGTCTCATGGGCAATTGTCAGATCCTTTTGCAGCTGGAATCTATTTTTATCTCTTGTAGTGGTTTGATAAATCGCATTCAAATTGTTCTCTTTTAAAAGGCCACAGGCTTTGATGGTGTCACTCACAACTCCTTCAAGTTCTATTTCTGAAACAGATACGCCGTCCACACGGCCTTTTACCCTGTTAAGGCTATCAATAATAACCTCGGGTTCTTCATCACCGAGGGGAACCTGTAGTTCGGACGTCACAACAAATCTCTTTTTTTCCAAAGATTCCTTTAAATTCATGATCTGCCTCCTTTTTATTTTAATCCGAGTAATTTGGCCACTTCATCCTTAAGCTTTTGCAGGGGCAATGGCTTTGAAAAACAAACATCCGCACCGTTCTCTTTCATCTGCGCGAATTTATCATCATCCAGGTATGCAGATAATACGATAATCTTAGTGTCTTTTGTTTTCTCGTTGTTCTTAATTTTTTTACAGACTTCATACCCTTTGATATCAGGCATCATAATGTCAAGAATCAAAAGGTCGGGATGAAAATGATTCACCTGAAGTCCGGCTTCGAAACCATCCGAGGCGGAAAGAACCTCATAATCAAATTCATCTTCCTCCAGAGCCTGTACAATTGACTCGACAATGATCATGTCATCGTCTACGACCAGAATCTTTTTTCTGGCGCCTTCATCTTTCTCTTCAGGAATAGGGATTCCCTGGCTTCTCATAAAAGTTTCAAGATCAGATTTTTTTATCCTGCGATGTCCGCCAACGGTTCGATACGCTTTAATGTGTCCAGCTTCCACCCAATTTATAATGGTTTTAGATGAAACATTACAGTATTTGCTTGCGGTAAATACGGTCAACGTGTCTTCCATAACACCTCCTCCTCTTAATTGTTTTATAATTATAGTTATTATAGTTATTATATAAAAATTCTTTTGTCAAGTACTTAAAAAATAAATATAATAACTATTATAAGTATAATAACTATTATAATCAAGCCAGAGAATATCCCTGTCACAAAGGCTTTCAACGAATCGTAAGGATAAAATATCAATACAAGATAAAAAAATATTTTTTAGGATCCTGATATTCTTTTTAAAAAATACCAGGACTTGGAGGAAGAAATTGAAAAGCCGGCAGAAAAATGGCCTTTTTTTGTTTTTACAGCTTATTCACAGGCTATGGGAAGCATGATACCGAATTTTGTCCATTGTCCTTCTTCGGATTCAACTATAATATCCCCACCATGGTCTTTAATAAAACCATAACAGACAGAAAGCCCAAGCCCCACTCCCTGAACACTCTCTTTTTTGGTGGTAAAAAAAGAATCAAAAATCTTTTTCATATGCTCGGGTTTTATACCCATTCCCGTATCCTTGATAATGATAAAAAGTTTTTTGGAAACAACCTTAGTGGATATCTCAAGGTTGCCGCCATCCGGCATGGCATACATGGCATTGGAAAACATATTAATAAATACCTGACGCAATTGATCCCTGGATGCCAGAATGACTCCCGGGTTCTCAACAAGATCCATACTTAGTTTTATACTGTTTTCCCTGAACCGTTTTTCATATAACATTATCAGCTCATCAATGACCACGTTAATGTCTATCTCTATGCGTTTGTCCTGATCCGGTTTTGAGAAAGACAGCATTTTTTTCAGCATGTCTGCCAGCCGTTCAATCTCAGACAAAGACATATCCAAAAGCCTTCGCCTCTTGTTTTGAGGAGAAATCTCGGTTTTCATCAATTCAAGGGTATTCATTATACCAAACAGGGGGTTGTTGAGTTCGTGTGCGATCTGGGAAGTAAGCCTGCCCATGGCAGCCAGCTTTTCTGACTGGAGCAGATGTTGTCTTGCTTCGCCAAGTTCTCGTTCTGTTTGAAGCTGCTCCTTTAAATCGACAAATAATCCAACCGTTGCCAGTTCATCGCCTTTTTCATCATAAAGGATGCTGGCAGAAAGATTGCCTTCAACCAGCTCACCATTATCCTTTTTAAAATTTAATAGATAAGAGTTCAGCCTGCCCCTGCCCCCGAACTTTTCATCTCTCATCATTTCCATGACATTATTGGCCACCTTATTTGAAAAAATCTGCTGGATGCTCATTTTTCCGATGACTTGTTCGGACTCATACCCGAAGATATCTTCAGCGCTCTGGTTCCACAATTTGACAATGCCCCTCATATCCATTGCCATAATGGCATTGGGAGAACATGAAATAATTTGATCCAAAAAATCATGGGCTTCTTTTATTTGGTTTTCACTTTTTTTTCTTCGGGTCTGATCTACAACAATCCCTTCATAACCAAGGATCACCCCTTTGGGATCATACCGGACATTACTGGTTAAAAGGATATGAAGTATATGCCCGTCCCGTCTTCTCCACCTTACTTCATAATCAACGACCCGACCTTTTTTTTCTATAATTTCAGTGTACTTACGCCTGTCATCGGGACTTAAATAAACATCTCTTGCAAGATCAAGCGAAAGGAATTCTTCCTTATCCTGATACCCAAGCATCTTTAACAACGTAGGATTAACATCTAAAAACCGACCTTTTTTACTGCTGACAAACACCCCGCATCCAGCATGCGTAAAAAGCCTTTGATAGCTTGCTTTAGAGGCTTTTAGTTTCTCCTCCTGTAGTACGTTGTGAGTGATATCACGGTATACGGAAAGTTTTGATTTGGTTCCGTCCTGATTGATCACCGGAAGCTCTGACAGAACAAATATTTTATCAAGGGATTCAATATAGACCTCACTGTGATGTGTTTCATTATTAATAAAAACCTCATCATATTTACACCAGTCGCAAGGGGCATCAGATCCGATCAATACTTCATGACATTTCTTCCCGACCCCTTCGCCAAACAGTTCTTTCATGAATTTATTCATATATTCAACGGTATAATTCTCGTTGATAATATAAATACCATCTTCAAAAACATCCAGCGCATCCAAGAGCTTCGGAGTGTGATCAGCCATGACGGGTCTCCTTTAAAATAAAAAAATAAATTATAATTAACTAAATACTTGCCGCCCTGTTTTTTGTCAAGGTTAGGCGCATTGACTGAACATTTAGAAGGCTTTCCCTTGACACTTTGAATCAAGGAAAAGTATATAAACTCTGTTATTTGATAGCAGGATATCTGAAAATGATTAAAAGGGGCATTAATGAAAAATCATTACATACCTGAAAACAAATTTCCCATTGAGATTGATCAGAACATATTTATGCTGGGCAATTATTTTTTCAATCTGTTTCTGATTATCGGCAACAGACACTCCGCACTGTTTGAAGTGGGTATCTCAGCCATCGTTGATACGGTGATCAACCAATTGGAACTTCTTGATATCAATCCGGATTTTATCATTCCGTCCCACCCCCATTCCGACCATATCACGGGACTGCCGGGTCTTGCTAAAAGATATCCAACGGCCCGAATTGTTTCAGCAGCAGGGGCAAAAGAATTCATTGAGCATCCCAAAGCAGGACCGTTGTTGATTAAAGAAGATATATTCATGTCAAAAAGCCTGGCCGATCTTAAAATCAAACCCGGCAGACCGCCATTGGAAAAAATTCCGAATCTTGACGGATCATTGGTCATTAACGACAAGCTATCAATAGACCTTGGCCGGATCGCATTAGATCTAATCAAAGTAGAAGGCCATTCCCCTGGAAACCTTATCGGGGTTTTAAATGAAAAAAAAATCCTGTTCTGCTCCGACAGCCTTGGATTTCATTTTCCAGGCAGGGGATATCTCCCGTTATTTTTTACCCATGCCGATTCATATCTTTCAACCCTTAATTTTATTAAGGAATTTAACCCTTCCACTGTCTGCCCTGCACATCAGGGCCCTTTGTCGAGGAAAGCTGCGACAACCGGCATTCAAGAATCCCTGGACATTACACTCAACACCATTAAAAATATAAAACTGTCGGCTCTTTCTGATGAAACGCTTGCCAGGGATATATTTAAACAAAGCTATAAAGATGAATTTACCCTTTATACCTTACATTTCGCACGAGAATAAAAAAAAATGGGGCCAAACACGTAAATCCTCTATGGATTAGATAACCTATTGATATTATAAGGAATAATAAATCTA
>NZ_JAUWQB010000049.1 GCF_030611305.1 Desulfobacula sp.
GAAGGTTTGGGGAATTGTATTTACTGGTCGGGGCGAGAGGATTCGAACCTCCGGCATCTTGCTCCCAAAGCAAGCGCGCTACCAGGCTGCGCTACGCCCCGATTATAGCAATTAACACAATCATATCAACTATCATTTTCAGATAATAAAGGCAAGGAATTTTGCAAGTCCGTTCTCTATCCCCTGTACCCGGGGTCAATCGCTGATTACGATATTGTGTTGCGTGGTTTTACTTGTTGTGTTGCGTGGTTTTACTTGTTGTGTTGCCGAATTTTGTGCTTGGAGTGCCGGTAATGCTGTGATGATAACAAATGGTAAAATGTTTTGTTTGGCCAATTTTCTTGACACCGCTATATATAAGAGTTATTTTAAAAAACTTTGTGGAAAGGTACTTAAATATGCGATATATGTTTTATATATTACATATTTTTTTAATTATTTGAAGTAGTGTTTGTGGCAGTTTAATTTTAATAGAATGAATACAGGACATTTAAGATATGCAGGTAAAAATTGAAGATAAGAGCAGTGTGAAAAAAGTACTCTCTTTTGAAATCTCTAAGGAAGACGTTACCAAAGAACTGAATATTGCATACAAAGAGCTGAAAAAGAAGGCTGATGTGAAGGGATTTAGAAAGGGTAAAATCCCCCGCAAGGTATTGGAAAACAGATTTTCAAAAGATGTTCATGAAGATGTTGCACCGCGTTTGATCCAGGAAGCATTTATTGAAGTCATTAAGGAACATGATCTGAATGTTGTCGGTGGTCCCCAAATGGATCCGCCTGAGTTAGATCCTGAAAATGCATATGTTTTTGATATCACCGTGGAAATAAAACCCGAGCTTGATGACATTGAATTCGAAGGGATTGCTCTGAAACAAACAAAGTATGAAGTCTCCGATGGTGAGATAGAAAGCCAAATGCATATGATTCAGAAAACCATGGCCAGAAAAGAGACTGTAAAAGAAGAACGTCCTGTAGAAGAAAGTGATTTTGTTCTGATAGATCATGAGGGTTTTTTAAATGGTGAACCTTTTGATAAGACACCTAAAATTGAAAATTACGTCATGGGAATCGGAAAAGAGGTTATGCCTAAAGAATTTTCAGAAAAACTGACAGGTGCAATTCCGGTACAGGATCTTGAAATAGAAGTGCCATATGCCGATGATTATCATGATGAAAGTCTGAAAGGAAAAAATATTGTTTATAAGGTGACATTAAAGGAAATACAAGAAGAAATTCTGCCTGAACTCAATGATGACCTTGTAAAAGACCTGGGAAAATTTGAAACCCTGGATGATGTCAGGACCTCTATCCGTGAAAACCTTGAAAAAGGATATGCACAAAGAATAAAACATGAACTTTCCGAACAGGTATTCCAGAATCTTTTGGAAAAATATGAATTTGAAGTGCCGCAAGCAATGGTTGAAGGAGAGCTCAATGGCATTACAATGGAAGCAGAACAAGCCTATTCAGCAAATAATACTACGCTTGAAGAAGCAGGGTTGAGTAAGGATATTTTAAGAACCCAGTATCGTGATGTGGCAGAAAAGCAAGCTAGAAGGCATTTGATCCTGGATAAAATCATTACCCAGGAGAAGCTTGAGCTTAACGATGAAGAACTGGAAAAAAGCTTTGGGGAGATGGCAATCGGAATGAATGCGCCTGTTGATTCAATAAAAAATTATTTCAACATGGATCCGAAGCAGTTGGAATATTATAAGCATACACAGCTTGAAAAAAAAGCCATTGACCTTATAGTACAGAAAGGAAGTGTTACCGAAGTTGAACCGGATGCTGTTGAAGATGATGCAGAAATTAAAGAAGACAATGCATCAAAAGAAGAAAAAGAGTAATTATTTAACATGCAATCAGCATTAATAAAATGAAAACAAAATAATTAAAGGAGTTGAATCGTGCCTCTAATTCCAATGGTTGTTGAACAAACCAACAGAGGGGAGCGTGCTTACGATATTTATTCCCGTCTTTTAAAAGATAGAATAATCTTTATTGGATCTGCTGTTGATAATGAGATTGCCAATCTTATTGTTGCCCAGCTCTTATTTTTGGAGTCAGAAGATCCTGAAAAGGATATCAGTTTCTATATCAATTCACCTGGAGGTGTGGTAACCGCAGGACTGGCCATCTATGATACCATACAATACATAAAACCAGATGTGGCAACAGTATGTATTGGACAGGCTGCCAGCATGGGGGCACTCTTACTGGCTGCCGGTGCAAAAGGGAAAAGAGTTGCTTTGCCAAATTCCAGGATAATGATTCATCAGCCACTTGGAGGTGCTCAGGGACAGGCCACTGACATTAAAATTCAGGCCAATGAAATTTTAAGGATGAAAGATGCCTTAAATGAAATTTTATCCACGCACACCGGTCAGGACATAAAAAAAATATCAGAAGATACGGACAGAGATTTTTTCATGTCAGCAATGCAAGCTTTGGAATATGGTATTATAGACAAGGTTGTTGCTGACAGAAGCGAGATAGAAGAAGACAGCAACGATTCTTCAAAGGAGTAGCGTAAATTATGGCTGGCAAAGATGAAGGCAATGATCAGTTTTTTTGTTCTTTTTGCGGTAAAAATCAAAAAGAAGTTACAAAACTGATTGCAGGTCCAAGTGTTTATATTTGTAATGAATGTATCAAATTGTGTAGTGAGATTGTTGAGGATGAAGAAAAAGAAAAACAAGTCGAGAAAGACGGGTTAAAGGATTTTTTAACACCCAGGCAAATAAAAGCATTGCTTGATGCGTATGTCATTGAACAGGATCGAGCTAAAAAAGTTCTTTCTGTGGCGGTTTACAATCATTATAAACGTCTGACTTCAACCATGGAAAAGAAAAATGATGACGTAGAAATTCAAAAGAGTAATATCCTTATCATCGGCCCCACCGGATGCGGGAAGACGCTTCTGGCTCAGACCCTTGCCAGATTTTTAGATGTTCCTTTTGCCATTGCAGATGCAACGGCTTTAACCGAAGCCGGTTACGTCGGGGAAGATGTTGAAAACATAGTGCTTTCCCTTGTCCAGAATGCAGACTATGATGTTGAGAAAGCCCAGAAGGGCATCATATATATTGATGAGATCGACAAAATATCCCAGCGCGGTGACAATCCATCCATTACCCGGGATGTTTCCGGAGAAGGCGTTCAACAGGCGCTTTTAAAAATTATAGAGGGTACGGTTGCCAGTATTCCTCCCAAGGGTGGGAGAAAACACCCCCAACAGGATTATGTAAAGGTTGATACGTCTAATATTCTTTTTATCTGCGGGGGTACATTTACCGGACTTGAAAAGGTGATCGAAAGAAGAATTACCAAGAAAACCATGGGATTCGGCGCCAAGATTGTCGGTAAAAAGGATAAAAACATTGGAGAGCTTCTTGAACAGCTCAAACCCGAGGATCTGATAAGATTTGGCCTTATACCGGAGTTTTTAGGCCGTCTGCCCATTATTACCTCTATTGGCGAACTGAATAAGAAATCATTGGTTAAAATTTTAACCGAACCCAAGAATGCGCTTGTCAAACAATACCAGGAGTTATTGAATATTGAAGGAGTGGAACTTCAGTTCACGGATGAAGCCCTTGAAGCCATGGCAAAAGAAGCTGTACAAAGAAAGTCAGGCGCAAGGGGACTTCGTGCCATTATGGAAGAAACCATGCTGGATATCATGTATGAAATTCCTTCAAAAGAGAACATTAGAGAGTGTGTGATTGGCGAAGAAGTAGTATTAAAGAATGAAGATCCGATACTGCTTTATGAGCAGCCTAAAAAGCAGGCCTGAAAATAAAGAGAGTTCTAAAATTTAATGATCAAAATTCCTAAGTTCTTTCATCAGGATGGTTCACAGAGTTCAGCAAAACAGCTTCCACTTGTGCCTTTAAGGGATATGGTGTTGTTTCCATCCATTACTACGTCTGTCTTTGTCGGAAGGGATAAATCCATTAAGGCTTTGTCTGAAGCCATGGTAGCAGATAAGAAGATTTTTCTGACCACTCAAAAAGACCCTGAAGTTTTAAAACCCACTATTAACGATATTTTTCAGGTGGGTACAGAGGCAAAGATCACCCAGCTTCTCAGATTGCCTGATGGAACAGTTAAGGCATTGGTTGAAGGGTGTGAAAGAGGAAAAATTGTTAAATTGGTTGATGAGCATGGTTACCTTTGTGTTGATTATATTCCGGTCCATGAAGAACCCCTGTCTGAAAAGGCAAGGGAAGCTGCCATCAGAACAGTCACCGAGGCGTTTGAACATTATGGCAAACTTTCCGGTGCGGTAGCAAAGAGCTTTTTTAAAAATCTTGATGCCCTCGCTGCTCATGAGTCCAGATATGCCGATACCATCACCACCCAGATGCCATTTAAACTGGCTGATAAGCAAAAATTGCTTGAATGTGGAAATATAGAAGACAGATTTTTTTTATTGTTAAAATTGATTCAAAAGGAAACCGAAGTCTTTACCATGTCCCAGAAAATAAAGGGAAGAGTAAAGGAACAAATGGAAACGCTTCAGAAGAAGCACTATTTGAATGAGCAGATGCGCGCCATTAAAAAAGAAATGGGAGAAGATGGCGGTGCAGCAGAATTCCAGGATCTTGAAAATCGGATAAAGAAAAAAAGAATGTCCAAAGAAGCGGCTTCCGTTGTAAGAAGAGAACTTGCAAAGCTGAAGATGATGCCTTCCATGTCATCGGAAGCCACTGTGGTCAGAAACTATATTGACTGGCTGATTTCTTTGCCATGGTTTAGGAAGAACCGCTCAAGGAATAATCTTAAAAAGGCTGAACAAATATTAGAACAGGATCATTATGGGCTTGAAAAACCCAAAGAAAGGATTCTTGAGTATTTGGCCGTACAAATTCTTGTCAAAAAAATTAAAGGACCGATTCTCTGTTTGGTGGGACCACCGGGTGTCGGGAAAACGTCCTTGGCAAGATCGGTGGCTTCTGCTACGGGAAGAGCCTTTGCCAGAGTTTCTCTTGGCGGTGTCAGGGACGAAGCGGAGATCAGAGGTCATAGAAGAACCTATGTGGGGGCCATGCCGGGCAAGATTATTCAAACCTTGAAAAAAATAGGATATAATAATCCTGTTTTTTGCCTGGATGAAATTGATAAAATGACGGCTGATTTCAGGGGTGATCCATCATCTGCTTTACTTGAGGCATTGGATCCGGAGCAGAATAAAAATTTTAATGATCATTATCTTGAAGTGGATTATGATCTGTCCCAAGTCCTTTTTATCACTACAGCCAATACCTTGTATGATATCCCGGCACCATTGAGAGACAGAATGGAAATCATTCGGATACCGGGCTATACAGAGTATGAAAAACTCAAGATTGCCACAGGGTATTTGATACCAAAACAATTGAAAGAAAATGGTCTTTCAAAGATTGATGCGATTTTCTCAAAGAATGCCATCCATGCCATTATAAAACAATACACAAAAGAGGCGGGGGTAAGGAATCTGGAACGGGAGATCTCTTCTGTATTAAGAAAAATAGTTAAGGAGATCGTTCAAACCAATAATAGAAAACTGCATAAAATTTCAACAACCATGGTTTTAAAATACCTTGGGCAACCCCGTTTCAGAAATAGTGTCCTGGAAAAAGATGACAGGACGGGGATTGTCACTGGTCTCGCATGGACCCAGGCCGGGGGAGAACTTCTCACGATAGAGGTTGTAACCATGCCGGGCAAAGGAAATGTGGTTGTAACCGGAAAGCTTGGTGACGTCATGAAAGAGTCTTCCCAGGCAGCTGTCAGTTATGTCAGGTCCCGCAGCAAAGAATTAAATATTAAAGAAAATTTTTATAAAAATATTGATATTCATATTCATGTTCCGGAAGGGGCAATTCCAAAAGATGGTCCTTCGGCGGGCATATCCATGTGTACAGCTGTTGTTTCCGTCTTGACCGGAAAACCGGTTTCAAGAAAGCTTGCCATGACAGGCGAAATTACATTGCGCGGCAGGGTGCTGCCTGTCGGCGGATTAAAGGAAAAACTCTTGGCTGCCCATGCCAATGGTATTAAAAAAGTGATTGTTTCTACTGAGAACAGAAAAGATATTAAAGAAATTCCTAAATCCATTCAAAAGCAAATGGAAATCATTTATGCTGAGGATATGTCCCAGGTGCTTGAAAATGCTCTGGGGTGATTGATGCGTTATGATATGAGTTTATTCAAGATATGATATAAATTGCATCATAGCATCTTTTTCGTCCTTTGTGGCGATGGCTCTTCGAATTTCAACCATTTCTTTATGTTCATCCTTATCCATTAACAGGTCTTCCTTTCGTGTGCCGGATTTGTTGATGTTAATGGCCGGCCAGATCCGGTTTTCTGCACAGTCTTGGGAAAGAAACAGATCCATGTTTCCTGTTCCCTTGAATTCCTGATAGATAATGTCATCCATGCGACTGCCTGTATTAACAAGGATGGTGGCAACAATGGTTAAGGAACCGCCATTTTCAAGTTTTCTGGCAGCACCGAAAATTTTTCTGGGAAACTCCATGGCATTGGCACCGAGACCTCCGGTCAGGGTTTTGCCGTGGCTGTCTGTGTTTGCGTTAAAGGCTCTTGTCATTCGGGTTAAAGAATCAATGAATACAACTGAATTCTGGCCGATTTCAGCACACCGGATAGCAGTATGCATGGCAAGGCGGGTCATTCTCATATGCTGGCCAATCTGCTGGTCTGCTGAAGAATATAGGACATGAGCGTCTTTCAGGCCCCTTTGAAAATCCGTAACCTCTTCCGGCCTTTCGTCAACCAGGAGAATAAAAACTTTTGCATCCGGGTGATTCATTACCACTGAGTTTGCCATATGGCGCAATATGGTTGTTTTACCGGATTTGGGCGGTGCAATAATCAGTCCTCTCTGGCCCATGCCAAGGGGTGTGATCATATCCAGAGCTTTGCCTGTGCTATCATCTTCATTTTGAGTAAGATAGTAGCGTTCAAAAGGGTTAATGCTGGTCTGGTCCTGCAATAGAGGCGTGTTGATAAATTCATCAAGCGGGAGCTTGTTTATCGTCTCAACTCTGATTAAGGCAAGATTTGGATTGCTTGGACCTTTTTGTTCCCCAAAACCTTCAATAAAACCGCCCTCTTTTAAATTTAATTTTCTTATCAGACTATTTGGGACATATGTGTTTTCAGGTCTGGGCTGGAAGTTTTCTTCTATATTTCTCAAAAATCCAAACCCTTTATCCATAATTTCAAGATATCCTTGTACAGGTTCCATTATCAGACTCCTTGGCTGAAATTTATGACGAATAAAAGAAAGAATAAGTGATTGATCGTCATTGATAATTTAAAAAGCTATGATTCAAATTTTTTTGGTGAAAAATCGAATGGGCGCTTAATCATAATTAATTTATAGCATTTTTAATATGAGCTTGCAAGCAAGGCCACAGCAAATAATTTTGACCCATAAAGAATAGCAATAATAATCTTTTTATGGTAGTTTCTTCTTGACACAATTTTCTATTATTGATATAAGTCCTTTTGTTTTTCGGGCGATTAACTCAGTTGGGAGAGTGCAACCCTTACAAGGTTGAAGTCGCAGGTTCAAGCCCTGCATCGCCCACCAGAAAAGTAAGATTGCTGGGGGTGTAGTTCAGTTTGGTTAGAACGCTTGCCTGTCACGCAAGAGGTCGCGAGTTCGAGTCTCGTCACTCCCGCCACAATATAAAAAAGGGGATTTTAGTGAAAGCTAAAATCCCCTTTTTTATATTTTAGAATAGATACGGCTATTTCTTCATTTCTTCAAGTTCTTTTACAATAGCATCTCCCATGGTTTCTGTATCCACAGCTTCATTTTTTTCATCAGTCAGATCAGCTGTGAAAATATTTTTTTCAAGAACTATTGAAATGGCTTTTTCAATAGCGTTGGCAGCGTCTGAGAATCCAAAGGTGTGTTTAAGCATCATTGCACCGGACAGAATCTGGGCAATGGGATTGGCAATGCCTTTTCCTGCAATATCCGGTGCAGATCCACCTGCAGGTTCATAAAGACCAAAATTTTTTTCGTTCAGGCTGGCAGAAGCCAAAAGACCCATGGAGCCGGTTATCATGGCACATTCATCAGAAATAATATCCCCAAACATATTTCCACAAAGAAGCACATCGAATTGATGCGGGTTTCTGACAAGCTGCATGGTGGCATTGTCAACATATATGTGGTTTAAGGTGACATCGGGGAACTCTTTTGCAATCTGTGTGACCGTCTCCCTCCAGAGGACCATGGAAAACAGAACATTGGCCTTATCGACGGATGTCACGAGATGGTTTCTTTTCCGGGCTGCCTCAAAGGCCATCCGTGCAATTCGTTCAATTTCAAATCGTGTATATACCATTGTATCATAGGCTTTTTCCTCAAGGCCTTTTCCTTCTCTACCCTTTGGTTCTCCAAAATAGATGCCGCCTGTCAGCTCTCTTACACAGAGAATATCAAAGCCGTTTTTAACGATTTCGGGTTTTAAAGGTGAGGCAGATGCCAAGGTAGGGAAGACCTTTGCGGGTCTGAGATTACAATATAAGCCAAAATGTTTTCTTAAAGGCAATAAAGCCCCTCGTTCAGGCTGCTCCTCCGGCACAAGGTGCTCCCATTCAGGGCCGCCGACTGAGCCAAATAAAATTGCATCACTTTGTTCACATAAGGTTAAAGTCGAATCTGGCAACGCTTTGCCGTGGTTGTCAATGGCAACACCCCCAATGTCTGCAAATTCATATTCAAGGTCAAATTCATAAAGGGTTGCAGTCTTTTTAAGAATTTTAACCGCCTGTTCCATCACCTCGGGTCCGATTCCATCACCTGGGAGTACAGCAATCTTGTTCAAATTTGTCGATCTCCTAATTTTTTAGTTACACTTATGAAAAATTTATATTATATTAATTTTTATAATATGCAATAGTTCGTTTAGTTTTTATAAAATAAGTTTAATAATACTGGATTATAATTTATGAAAAAAGGATATATCCACATATACACCGGAGACGGGAAAGGTAAAACAACTGCTGCTCTTGGCCTTGCATTACGCGCATCCGGCCATGGTTTTTCAGTATATATCGGTCAATTCATGAAAGGACAGCATTATGGAGAACTGTCAAGTTTAGACTTAATTCCCAATATCACCATCAAACAATTTGGCGATCCGGGATGTTTCAGGAAAGAAGATGTTACCCCCAAACATATTGATCAGGCTCATAAGGGTCTTGAAGAATTCGGAGTAATTATGCAAAAGGGTCTTTATGATATAGTGGTCATGGATGAAATTTGTGTTGCCATATGGTTTGGCCTGATTTCAGACTCACAGGTGATCGATTTGATGCAATCAAAGCCGGAAAATATTGAACTTATATTAACCGGTCGGAAAGCAACGCAGAATTTAATAAATCACGCAGATCTGGTAACTGAGATGAAGGAAATAAAACACTATTATAAATCACTGGGAATATTGGCAAGAAAGGGGTTTGAGAATTAAAAAACCAAGGCAGGAATCAATCACTGCCTTGGTGGTGGGGTATGTTTAAACTTTTATAACTTTTCTGGCTGAGAGTCCTTTGTCGTTCTCTTCTACTTCAAATTGTACGCGTTCTCCTTCTGAAAGTGTTTTGAAACCTGACATTTCAATGGCTGAAAAATGGACAAACACATCGTCGCCGGTTTCTTGCTCAATAAAACCAAAGCCTTTTTTTGAATTAAACCATTTGATTGTTCCTTCCACCAAAATTTTCCTCCTTGACTTGGTATTAAGACAAAATACTTATGAAAAATTTGCTCTGGAAAACACCTTCAAGCAGAGCGGCCCTTATATATTTTGGGTGATCGTAATAATGGCTTATTACTTCATTTTAAAAAATGCAAGGAAAAAAAGGGGAGATGATAAAAAAATCATCTCCCCCTCTTTGTTTAAATTGTTTTAGCTATTTTCTATTGCTGTACTCTGCATAAGTCATTGCTGTAAGCCTGTAGACAAGATGGGCCATTTTTGAAAACGGCAGAAATGCAAACAGGTTGAAAATGGCAATCAGATGCAGGTAGTAAAAGAAATAGGAAATATATTCCAGGTGCGCCAAACGGGTCATTTCAGTCAGCATACCCGTAAGACCCAAAGCAAAAACAACACCAAGAATGAACCAGTCTTTGTAATACGTAAGTTGTTCTTCTTTCTTATCCAGCCTGTTTTTAATCATCAGTCCACTGCCGATAACCAGAGCAACACCTGAAATATTGGCCAGCCATTTTACAGGATTAAGCTGTGAATAAGGACCTGGGGTCTGGAAAACGTACAATACAATAAAGAAAATTGCAGTTACGATAAAAAGCCCGATAAATGAGAACAGAACCATCATGTGAGGGGTTGCTCTATCCTTATTGGATTCACACTCATTGAATTTATCATGTCTGAGAATGGTCGGGATAACCCTGATAAGTGCCTGAAAAAATTCTTTGTAATTCAGAGTGGTCTTATCTGTTTTTCCTTCAAGAACGGCATTTTCATGGATATCATTCAAAAAGTTTTTAAGGCTGAGGAAAAAGATGATGGCCACTGCCGTTGCAGTAGGCACAAAAGTCAGATCCACGAACCAGGTCGAGAAAAAATCTGCCTGGGCAATCACATGTTCACCCTCGTGTTGTGCCCAGTCAAAGAACGGGATAAATTCAAATATTTTGGTCATGGTTTCACCTGCGGTCATGGTAATAAACGCCAGGATAGCAAACCAGATGGCGGGTATTCCAAGAAGGAAAGGCAGTTTTTTAGGATCAGTGACCGCATTTGCCAAGGCTTTGGGTCTGGCATATTCGGTAATGGCTACAGATCTGATGGCAGAAAGGACATCGCCAGGGGCAGCGCCTCTCGGGCAAAGATCCGAACAGTCGCCGCATTCATGGCACAGCCAAATATCGCCACTACAGATCAGCTTGTCTTTAAGACCCCAGGAAGCAGCAATCATTTCTTTTCTTGGGAAAGGACTGTCTTCAGGAGCAATAGGGCATGCAACCGAACAAGTGGCACATTGGTAGCACTTTTTCAGTGTTTCGCCACCAAGACCTCTTACTTGAGCTATAAAGTCAAGATCAGGTTGAGCAAGATATTTTTCAGTCATACTTATATACCTCCTAAACTATTTTTTAAATAGTTTTGATTAGAATCCTTTGAATGGGTTCGGACCAAGGTCTTCAACTTCTTCAACAAAGGCATTTATTATTCCAGGAAGTTTGTCATATTCATCAATGGCAACTTCTGCAAAGGCCACACGTTCTTCTTCAAGCGCAAGACTTGAAAGAGCGTCACCGATTTTCTTCACACGGATTTCGGCAAGTTCTGAACCTTTCATAAAGTGACACTGGTAATCATCACCATGTTTACAGCCAATGAGAATAACACCGTCCATACCCTGGGCAAGCGCATCTTTGATCCAGATAACATTAAATGAGCCAAGGCATCTTATCGGGATAAACCTGACATTCGGAGAGTAATCTATTCTGTTCATGCCCACCATGTCAAGGGCCGGAAAGGCATCATTTTCGCAGATCAGGGCAAGGAATCTAAATGGTGGCTCATCATAATCATCTTCTGACGGAACGCCAACCGCTTTAACCTGGGAACCAATAGAATCAATCGTGTAGTCAGCAAAAGAGATGATTCTTTCAGGGCAGGCACCCATGCAGGTTCCGCATCTTCGGCATCTTGTCGGATTTGCGGTTGGAGTACCTTTTTCATCATCATCAAGGGCACCAAAGGGACATTCAACCGTACAGCGTTTACATTGCGTACATCTCTGGAAGAAGAAGTCCGGATAAGTCATGTCTCCTGATCTTGGATGAACAGACATCCCGCGGTTAGCACTTTCGATACACTGGATGGCTTTTAAAGCAGCCCCTGTTGCATCTTCCATGGATTCTTCAATGGTCATGGCACGTCTTACGGCACCGGCAGCATAAATACCGGTTCTTTGGGTTTCATAGGGGAAGCAGATATAGTTTGAGTCTGCATACTGTCCAAAAATATCATTATCTCTGAATCCCGGACCCTGTCTGTAAGCAAGATTGATAACAGGATCATCAGCAGTGACTGGAACCATACCGCCGGCAACAACAACCATGTCGGCTTTAATGGCAAGATTTTCACCTAAGAGTGTGTTAGTGGCAGTGACCGCAAGTCCATTCCCCTGCTGGGCAACCTGGGTAACAGCACCCTTGGTCATGAAAACACCGTCTTCCTGCTGCATGCTTTTGTAAAAATATTCCTGAAGGCCAGGGGTTTTCATATGCTGGTAAATGATATACGCCTTACCGTCAGAATAATCTTCTCTGACGTATCTGGCCTGTTTCAAGGCTACCTGGCTGGTAACAGAGCCGCAGTATTCAAAATCGGCATCGTCTTCATCCTTGCCCGGGGACTGTATGAATACAACATCTTTGGCTTCTTTGCCATCAGAAGGTCGAATGATTTTGCCTTTGGCTGCAATTTTTTCAAACTCGTCATTGGTCACAACATCGGAAAGACCAATACCAAGGTGCGCATATTCTTCACCTTCTATTTTAGCAGGTCGCCATCCGGCTGCAAGAATTACAGCACCATAAAGCTCTCCGTCAGGGTCGAGCTGAAGGATATCTTCTCTGCCTTCATTGTATTCAAGGTATTTGGCATGGGCATCTTCTACATTCAATTCTTTTCCGTTTTCATCCACCAGCATTTCCTCGGGCAGCGGAAAGGGAACATCAAAGGGGATTTTTTCACCCGGTTTTTTGAATGTTACGGTAAATTCACCGGGCTGGCCAGCAATACGGGCAACCTCGGTGGCAGTTTTGACATCAATATTTGAAAAGCTTTCAACTTCAGCAATCAAGTCATTTACAACCGGTGCCCTTAATTCTTCAAAAGGCTCTGCAACCGGCATCTGGCTTCTCATGTTGGCAGCATAACCACCCAGTTTGTCCTGTTTTTCAACAATGGTGACTTCAAATCCTACTTTAGCTGCATCAAGGGCTGCTGACATACCGGTTACACCTCCACCCAGAACCAGAATTTTTTTTGAAAACGATTCAGTCTTATAGGGTTCGGGCAGGTTAACTTTTTGAATTCTGATCATCCCCATCTTGATATAATCTTCAGCTTTCATCTGAATGGGATCAAAATGTTCTTCATCATCCTTCTGATCTTCTTCAAGCTTTGGGTATGTTTCTCTTGAATGCGGCCAGACAACGCCTTCTCTCAGGTTAACTCTTTCAATGATACAACCGTTAAAATTAAAAACATCAAAGTTAACACGTCTTGAGCAGGCACAGATGGCCATGGCGTTCACTTTTTCATCATCAACATCTTTCTGAATTAATTCTACACCTTCCTTGGAGCACAGAAACGGGTGGGTGGTACAATTAATGCCCTCTTCATCAGGAACATCCACCAGATCTTCCATATCGAGGGTATCACCGATTCCACAGCCTGTGCAGATATATACTCCGTATTTTTTATCCATGATTATCCTCTCCTTACAAGGGTCTGAATGGCTTTAAGTGCCATGCCTGTAGCATTCTGGTTAGATGTTACAACATCAGCAGGCTTATTGGCGCAACCGGCTGCAAACATGCCGCCTTTTTTAAAGTCGTTTACAATGAAACCGTCAGCATTGTAGTTCAGATCCGCATTGGGTTTGTCAATGGCGCAAGTCGGCTGCATACCGGTGGCAAGTACGAGCATGTCCACGGTCTGTCTGACTTTTTCACCTGTGATAGTGTCTTCGGCAACAAGGTTGATATTTCCGGAACCCGGCTCTTCTGAGACTTCGGCAACTTTGCCTTTAACAAAGAAGATGTTTTCATCTTTTTTGAGGTTTGCATAGAAGTTCTCATATTTTCTACCCGGTGTTCTAAGATCAATATAATAGATGTATATTTTTGCATCCGGATATTGTGATCGAAGATATGTCGCATGTTTCAAGGATGCCATGCAGCAGATATAAGAGCAGTAAGGCAGGTGATTTTCATCTCTGGAACCTGCGCACTGTGCAAATGCTATGGTTTCAGGCGCTTTGTCATCAGACGGACGGACAATTTTACCTTCACTCGGACCATTTAGGGATGCCATTCTTTCAAGCATCATGTTGGTCACGATATTCTGGTATCTGCCAAATCCAAGATTATCAATTTTTGTGGCATCATAGGGAGTCCATCCGGTATTCCAGACAACAGCACCCACTTTAAGATCGATTGTTTTTTCTTCCATGTCAAAATCAATGGCATCATATTTACAGGCCTCTTTGACTTTGTCACGGTCATCTGTACTCATGGCGGGATCCATAACGTACCTCATGGGGAAGGCCATGTTATGCGGAAGATAAGCGGCTTTTTTGCGGTCCATGCCAAAGTTGAAATCATTAGAAATTTCAGTGTCACAAACTTTTGTGCAGTCGCCGCATGCCGTACAATTTTCATTTACATATCGAGGCGATGTTTTTACCGTGACAGTATAGTCTCCGGCAGTCCCCGTTACATTCTGTACTTCCGACATGGTGAATACTTTAATGTTTTTGTTGTCCTTGAGTCTTCTGTAGTTAATCTCGAGTCCGCAAGTAGGCGGGCAAAGTTTGGGGAAGTAGTGTTTTAACTGGGATACTCTTCCGCCAAGGGATGCTTCCTTTTCCACAAGGAAGACCTCATACCCCACTTCGGCAGCTTCCAGGGCAGTTGTAAGGCCACTGATTCCACCGCCAACCACCATTAAGCTGGAACTTTTCGGGGCTGAATTATCTGTTGTCATGCTGTCCCTCCGTGCATTTGAGTTGTATTATTTTGGGTTAATTTGTTATTTTTTTATGCCAAATCTTAAGCGCTTTCACTTTAAGATTTAAAAAGCTTTATGGCATCCTCTCTCCTGTTTTGTAATTGCAAAAATAAAATTTAAGTTTTGTCACTTACAAAATAGGAGATGGAAAGAAGACCCAAGCCTCCATAATCTTAAAAAACCCCCAGGCACTAGCGAACCAGCACCTGGAGGTCAGTATTTCTAAGAACGTACTTTAAGATCTATTATCAGCACTAGTCGGCAATGATCTTAATATAAGGTACTTTTTTCAAACTCCACTCTTTTGTCTCTTTGTTATAAGTTGAGTTTGTAAAACAGAACCATTCATCATCATTTTGACCCATGAAGTCACTTCTGTAATAGAAACCAGGATATCTTGATTCTTCACGGAACTGGATATGACGGGTATGAGCCTCAACTGTGTAGAGACGATGGTTAATTTCCCATGCTCTCATGAGCTCATGCAGATCACCAGCAGCAATTTTATCAAGATCTTCACGGAACATTTCAAACAGATCCATGAGGACTTCAAGAGATGCACCGGAAGTCATGTAGTAAGTGGCTGTTCCACCACCATACTCATTGGTCATCTTCATGAGACGCAGTGCCATGCCGGCAGGTTTGCAATAGTTGGGGTTAATGGTTTCATCTGTAGTATATTCACAGTGGTCCAGATAATTTCTGACTGGTTTGTAGACAAGGTCAACCAACTCTTCGTCAGTCTCTTTGAAACTTACCGCTTCAGGGTTATCTCTGATATATTTGACCATCTCTTTTGCACAGATACGACCTTCAGCATGGGAGCCGGAGGAGAATTTATGACCGGAACAGCCAACGCCGTCACCAGAGGTAAACAGACCTTTGACAGTAGTCATACGATTGTAGACTTTGTCTCCAACACCCCATTTGTACTCAGCAGGAACCCAGTCTTCGTCAGGACCCGAACACCAGATGCCGCAGCAGCCAGAGTGAGAACCAAGAAGATAGGGTTCAGTTGGCATGACTTCTGAATCTTTTTTCTCAGGTTCAGTGTTTGTTGCACACCACAGTCCTGCCTGGCCAACAGACATGTCAAGGAAATCTTCCCATGCTTCTGACTCAAGATGTTTCATCTCTTTTTTGCTCATTGTTGCAGCCAGTTTGGCAAGAGCATCAGTAGTTTTCATGATGATTGGACCACGGCCTTCTTTGTACTCTTTCATCATGAGATGGTTTCTAAGGCATGTAGGAGTTACAGCAGCAGTTCCATAGGGAGCATATTTTTCAAGCTCTGCTTTTGCTTCATCAGAAGCAGCAAAGTTTTCACCAAGACCATTAACTGTCATAGCTTTAAAAAGAAGGAACCACGCACCAACAGGTCCGTAACCATCTTTAAAACGAGCCGGGGTGAAACGGTTTTCCATCATGGAGAGTTCAGCACCTGCTCTGACAGCCATTGTATAGGTGGAGCCTGCATTCCATACTGGATACCATGCACGACCTTTACCCTCACCAACTGAACGTGGCTGGTAAACATTAACTGCGCCACCACAGGCAACCATCATTGTTTTTGCCTTGATGATATAAACTATGTTTTCACGTACGGAAAAACCAACTGCGCCGGCTATTTTTGTGGGATCATTTTCATCGTTGAGAAGTTCAACAATAAAGCATCTTTCAATGATGTTGTCTTCGCCGAGAGCAAGTTTACCTGCTTCTGCAACAATTCTTTTGTAAGATTCACCATTGATCATAATCTGCCATTTACCAGTTCTAACTGGAGTGGCTCCGCCTTTAAGCGTTCCCAGTTTTACACCTTTTTTGCCGTCAACGTTTTTTCCGTCATCACTCTTTTTCCACATGGGGAGTCCCCACTCTTCAAAAAGATGGACAGAGTCATCAACATGACGTCCAAGGTCAAAAATCAAGTCTTCACGTACAATACCCATAAGGTCATTTCTAACCATACGTACATAATCTTCAGGCGAGTTGTCGCCAATATAAGTGTTAATCGCTGAAAGACCCTGGGCTACTGCGCCTGATCTTTCAAGGGCTGCTTTGTCACAAAGAAGAATTTTTGTGTCGTCACTTGCCCATTTTTTTACTTCAAATGCTGTCCCGCAGGCAGCCATACCGCCACCAACGATGAGAATATCAACGTCTCTTTTCTCAACCTTTGGATCTCTTACAGCTTTAAGTTCTCCAATAGGTTTATTAGGTAATCCCATTATATATCTCCTAAATTATTTAAGTATCAAAATTAAATGGTTGACAATAAAGTTATGCAAGCTCTTTTGGAGCTACAAGTTCATAACCATCTGCTTCCTGGGTGGAGAGCAGTCCACTGTCAAGATCTTTACCTTTAAGGTCAAGATATGCATTAGCCTCGCCTTCAGGGGTTGTTCTGATGGGGAACTTGAAGCGTTTGATAAGACCGTTTCTAAACTTACATGTCCACATAATATCCTCAGTACCTATCATAGGAACAGTAGAGCCTCCCATGGGTACAAAGTCAGAATAACCTCTGACTTCAATGGCCTGAGTAGGACAGATCTTTACGCATGAAAAGCATTCCCAGCACTGATCTGGTTCCTGGTTGTATGCTTTCATTTCATTTGGTTCAAGAACCATCAGGTCATTGGGACAGATGTACATACATGCTGTCTTGTCCCCACCTTTGCAGCCGTCACATTTTTCTGAAATTACAAAAGATGGCATTTAAAATACCTCCATAAATTAAGTTAATCAAATTGCACAATACCGTTGTGCTACTATTTTTTATTTCAACAAAACAGACCGTAACCGTTCGGCCTGGTAATTCTTAAGTCAGCTTGAACATCAAAAAAATTAAAGCCCAATATCAATCCAAGCTCTACATAAATGTTATCGGAATAGCACTCTCTAACTCTTTTTGTCAAGAATTTTTCAAAAAAGATTGGCCTTGTTTTTCAATTGTTTTCGGTATCTTGCAAAATAACAATATGTATAAAATATTAATAAGATAAGATACAATATATAGTGCATGCCTCAGAGAAAAAAGAGACTGGAAATCTAAAAAAATTACTGATAATCTATTAGGAAGCAAAAATTAGTATCCGAATAGACAAAAGGAAAACAAATGACAGAAGATATGATATCGGTCAGGCTTGAAAATTTGATGAATTTTAACTGCAATTGTGAAAATGAATGCTTTAATGACTGTTGCCGTGACCTGAATCAGGCACTGACACCCTACGATGTTTTGCGATTGAAAAATAATCTTGGGATATCCTCACCCGATTTTTTAAGGACCTATACCTCTCTGCATTATGGGCCTGGGTCCGGTTTGCCTGTAATCGAATTTAAACCCAACCCGGATACGGGATATGAATGCCCCTTTGTCACACCTGAAGGATGTTCTGTCTATGAGGACAGGCCCGCCTCCTGCCGGATGTATCCTCTGGCCAGGGCCATTGCCCGGTCAAGGGAAACAGGGGAGATTACCCAATACTTTGCCTTGATTGAGGAGCCTCATTGCAAAGGATTCGGCAAGGAGACCCGGCAGACAATAAAAGAATGGCTTAAAGGCCAGGATGTGGGTAAATACAATGAAGAGAATGACAAGCTCATGGAATTGATCAGCCTTAAAAACCAGATTCTGCCCGGCAAGCTCGAAGGGGCTCAGTCTGATAAATTTTACCTGGCCTTATATGATCTGGATGAGTTCCGGGCACAGATTGTTGAAAAAGATCTCTTAAATGAATTCAGTCTTCCGGAAGACCTCTTAACGAAAATCAAAACAGATGATGAAGTATTGTTGAACCTTGGCATTGACTGGGTAAAATTTATGCTGTTCGGCATAAAGATGACATTTGGAGAATAAATTCTATGCAGATCAAAGGAAAAGTAGCCTTGGTTCTGGGGGCAGTTAAAGGTATTGGGAAAGGAATCGGCCTTGCTCTGGCCAATGAAGGCGCAAAACTTGTCTTAACCCGTCATGACTGGAAAGATGCTTTTGATAGTATGGAAAAAGATTTTTCAGCATCTAAAGCCGAGCACCTGATCATTACAGCAAATTTACGCAATCTTAAAGATATTGAAATGCTTGCTTTACGCATTGAAGAAAAATATGGCTGTCTGGATATCCTGATTAACAATATTGAACGTGGCGGATGGCCCACGGTTCACGGTGAATATGTTGAAGATCAATGGGATCTTGAAATTGAAACCACTCTTAAAGCTAAACGATGGGTGTTCACCTCTGTCTTTCCCCTGCTGAAAAAAGCCGAGGAGGCTGCGGTTATCAATATATCTTCCATTGCAGGTATCGTTGGCCGATCAGGCCCTGCCGCACTCGTCTTTAATGATGGATATGCCGCTGCCAATCGGGGCATTTCAAGTCTCACGGAAACCTGGGCCCGCATGGGTGCTCCCCATATCAGGGTTAATGAAATTATGCTGGGTGTTTTTGATAGCCGGCATGCCAAAGATACACGGGGATGGAATCAAGCCCTCACAGAAGATGAAAAACAGTCTTTGATTGATCACACCCTGTTGAATCGGACAGGAACCATAGAGGATGTGGTTAAAGCCTGTCTGTATATTGTTAAAGATGCTTCCTACATGACTGGAAGTGTTTTAAGGCTTGACGGAGGCTATGTGCTTGCCGGGGGAAAAACACCCTCCATGCCCGAGGGAATCGTTTAGATCAGAAATTTGCAGGGAAGCCATTGGAAAATTTTTTTTCAAACAGGTTTTGATCAGCCAGATTAGCCATATCTTTTTTTAAAAGGGCCAGGCTTGATTCCATTGTGCCCTTTATATCCAATACATCCGGGTTTTCCCGGATGACTTCAAAAAATGCCTGAACAATTTTTGGATCAAATCGGATACCAACTCCTTCCTGTAGAGCTTGTATGGCAAAAGAAAGGCCTTTTTTGGGGATTTGGGGTCTGCCGCTTATCATGGTTTCAAAGGCATCACACACGGTAATTATCCTTGCCCCCAAAGGGATGTCATCCCCTTTTTTTCCATCAGGATATCCTGTGCCGTCATAAAGTTCATGGTGGTGTCTTACAAGGGGTTCAATTTCGTTGAAAAATGTTAAAGGGCTTAATATTTTTGCCCCTAATACCGGATGCTGCCGGATGGCAGAAAGTTCATTTGGCGACAATTGCCCTAAGTGTTCCAGAACAGTATCTTCCATGCCAATTTTTCCTATGTCATGAAGGATACCGGCGTGATAGATATTTTTTACCTCATGTTCATCCAGTTCCATTTTTCTGGCGATCAGTTCAGATAAGGTTGCCACACGTTGTGAATGGCCATGGGTGATCCGGTCCTTTGCTTCGATGGCAAGGGCAAACCCTTCAACAATCTGCCGATAGACCCCCATCATTTTTTCATCATATCCAATGGCTTTTTGAAGTGCCAGAGCTCCCTGTTCACCAAGGGCGGAGACCAGTTCAAATTCACGTGAATTCAGGGGTTTATATTCTGAAAAATAGACAGCCAGAATGCCGGAATATGGTTTCAGGATATCAAAGAAAAGGCCTGTCACCGATCCGACCCTCCTTTTCCCCAGACGTTCAAGATCAGGAATCCTTGTGTCATTTCTGGCATCCTTTATAAATACACGGGGCTTGCTCATATCAAAAATGGTTAACAGTGTCTGGTAATCGGTTTCAGACAGGCTTCTGTAATCAAAACCATGGGAGATTTTTGTCGCAATAATTTTTTTCTGATGGTTTAATATCCAATAAATACACCCCTTGGCCGCCATGATATCCGTTATATTTTCAACAATGCATTTTAAAATATCTGTAACTTCACGACCGGAATGGATTTTTTTACTTATTTTTGCAAATAATTTAAAAAAAGAATGATAGGAATCGTCCATGATTTTTTTACACCTTTTTGGTTAGTTAAAAAAATTCATCCATACTACATTGTATAATTTATTGATTCTTTTTTGCAGCACCTTTACTGCTTCCAGTGCATGCGACAATTCTTTTTTTTGAGAGTTCGTTAACCGGGACAGATCAATACAATTGTCAGGAAGTGGTGCTCCTTTTTTTTCAAGAAAGTGATGGGTTATTTTCATTTTCATTAACAGGGTAAACGCAGATTTATATGTGTTGTATTCTGTAGAAGAAATCACCTGTTTTTCTTTTAACCGTGTCATCCTTTCAAGGGTTGAGGGCTCTTTAATCCAGTTATTCACAGCCAGTATCCGAATACCGTTTATCAAATGTGCCAGGCCCGATGTTTTTAAGTTAAAGCATTCTTTACATGATCCGCTTCGATGAGTCCTTATCCTGCCGAATAGAGTTTTCGGGGATTTAAATAATTTGTCATCCCTTGTAAGATAATGACTGACACTTATTGTTTGACCAAACAATTCAAAAACACGGGAATGAACCTTTTCAGCCAAAGACAGGTCTCCGTATATAGCCTTGAAATCAAGCAGAATGGTGAGCTTTCGAACATCTGCAGGCTCTGATGATCCCACCCATTCATCCAGGGCGGACATCCAATTGTAAATGGATCTTCGCCAGACAGGGTTTACAGCCATAACATTACCGATACATTTTTTGAATCCAAACGCCTCAAGATCTTCAACCACGATGGCTGACAATTGTTTAAAAAAAAGATCCGTCTCTATTTTGTTGCCGGTTACAGGATTTGCATAAATGATAGCATTATCCTGATCGGTCCTGACCACCTGCTCCTGCCTGGCTTCGCTTCCCATATTTATCCAGCAAAATGGTATGTTTTGCGGTTGACCCCATTTTTCTACTAAGGTTTTTTCTGCGGATCGAATAATCTGACAGGTGGTTGTTTTATTCAGAAAAGAGATGATTTCAAGGACATACTCAAGATTATCCAGTCTGTTTAATAGTGAAATTGTAAATTGATCAACCAGCTTGCCAAGTTCGTCCAGTTTTAGCTTGAAGTCCGGGGATTTGATGGATTCTATGGTCTGCAAAAAAATATTAAAAAGATCCTGATGTAGTTTCAAGGCTTTATATGAAGCTTTTATTTCAATTTTTTCCTGAAAAATGATGAATCTCCTCGAATTTTTTCAAAGGGTGGCAATACCCGCAGAAAATTTGCCCGTGTATCTTTAGATCATTATTAAAAGCGGTATAGCAGACAAAATGGCAAATGTAAAAATATTATTGGGAAAGCAGCATTTGAGCAACGGTCTCTTTTATTTTCCCGGTTTTGTTTAAGACGACTTGGCGAAACGTCATTTCTATTTGGGCCATTTGTTGATAAAAAGGAGTTCTGTCAAATTCGATGTATGTTTTGTCATTAAATAATCCAGCTTCACAACCAGTTCCTTTGACAGGTTTGAAACCGGGCTTGCTCAGCTCATGGGGTAGCCCGTGAAGTCTGCAAACCATTGGCCTGTATGGGTATAGAAGGCATCGACCGTCTTCATTAACGGGGCAGTAAATTTTCAGACTTTTTATCTCAGGGCTTTGAGGGAAGGTTTTTTCACAATAGTTTTTTGCCTTGACTAAAATTTTTTCTTTTTTGTCTTGATCAAGCACATTAAAGCCATGGAGCAAATAGGCTTTTTCAATATAAGTATGGTGGAAAAACAAGGATTTACAGCAATTGTCGTCACACCCGTTGCATTTGAAATGATAGCCTGTGGCAACTTTGCTCCAGGTGTTATCCATAGCGTCATAAAGGTCTGCAAGAGGTTCAAGGGTTTTATACGTCATGGTTATTTAATCAGACCATGGGCTTGGGAAAGAAAATTTTGGAATAAAGACCCAGGGCATACCGGTCTGTCATGCTGGCGATCAAATCACAAACAGACCGTTTAATAACGGTTTTTGAAGGATCCCATGGGGCCATTTCCATTTTTATAAGTTCTATTTGCAGAGCGTCAGGATCATTTAACAGGTAATTATAAAGACCTATGATCACCTTTTTTGCTTTTAAAAATTCATCATGAACGGCTGGTGAACGATAAACTTTATCATATAAAAATTTTCTTAATATGATCATGGCATGGAATGTATCCTGGCCCATATCAAGGACAAATTTACCATTCTTGGGGCCACTGTTATACACTAATTGCGCAATCATGATGCTGGCTCTCTGGGAGTGTGTTTTTCCCAGTTTTTTTATACAGATATCCGGAACATCTGCTGAAGAGATAACCTTGCCTCTTAAGGCATCGTCAAGGTCATGGTTTAAGTAGGCAATAATATCCGCCACTCTGACAATTCTTCCTTCGACTGTGATGGCTGTTTCACCGGGGGTTGCCGGAATGATATTGCCAAATCCCTTGGAGTGTTTGAGAATACCGTCCCGGACTTCCCAGGTCAGGTTAAGGCCTTCTCCTGAGTTTTCAAGGCAATCCACCACTCTTAAACTTTGGTAAGCGTGAGAAAAATGGGGTGAGTGAACCTCAATCAGGGCGGTTTCACCACCATGGCCAAATGGCGGGTGACCCAGATCATGACCCAGTGCAATGGCCTCGGCAAGATCTTCGTTAAGACGCATGGCTCTTGCAATATTCCTTGAAACTTGTGCCACTTCAAGTGTGTGGGTGAGCCGGGTCCGATAGTGGTCTCCCAAAGGGGAGAGGAAAACCTGTGTTTTGTATTTCAACCGTCTAAAGGAGTTTGAATAGACGATGCTGTCCCTGTCAAGCTGGAAAGGCGTTCTGATATTGCAGATATTTTCTTCTTTCTTACGCCTTTTGGCATTGGCACTTAAGATACCATATTCGGAAAGAAAGCTTTTTTCTCTTATTTGGAATTCTTCCCGGATACAAAGATTTTTATCCAAAGCATTTTTTTTTGTATATTTTTTTTTTGCGTCCATAAATTTTAGACTTGAATAATTTTTGAAATTTAATATTATACAATTATTTATTAAAAAAAGCAAGATAAATGCAACCCAGGTTTGTATTTGTGCATATGAAACAGGCTTTGTAAAGGGTTATTTCATTTAGGAGAGATGATTTAAATTGGAGTATAAATATTACATGGGACTGGCATTGGAACAAGCCAAAAAAGCATTTGACAGGGGTGAGTTCCCGGTGGGGTGTGTAATTGTGCAGGATGAAAAAATAATTGCAAGTGGTGCAAGGCAGGGAACAACTCAAGATAAACCGTTTTTCAGTGAAATCGAGCATGCCGAGATAAGGGCTTTAAAATATCTTGAAACTATTGATGCGCAATTTGATCCTGTAAAATCAGTTCTTTTTTGTACCATGGAGCCCTGCCTGATGTGTTTTGGTGCCATCATCCTGTCGGGCATAAAAAAAATAGTATATGCCTATGAAGACCCCATGGGGGGAGGGACAACATGTGATTTAAAAAAACTACCTTTTTTGTATCAAAAATGTGGGATTGATATTGTCCCTGGGGTGTTGCGCCAAAAAAGTCTCGATCTTTTTTATAATTTTTTTAAGAAAGAAGACAACTTATATTGGAAAAACAGTTATTTGGAAACATATACTCTCGGTCAGAAAAAACAGCGAGCTTCAAAATAAATAATACTTGCATTTTTTTAGTCAAGCCATTACAATTGCAGGGTTATACTTATTCTATCAAAGATAAAAATTAGGATCGTGTGGTACAGGAGGTGTGAAAATAGCTAAACGAGGAAGACAGGATCGGACAAGCGTGAATAAGGGGATCAGGGCCAGCCAGGTGAGAGTTGTTGGCTCTGATGGTGAGCAGATAGGGGTTATGCCTATTGAAGAGGCATTGAAGATTGCAGGTGAAGAAGATCTTGATTTGGTTGAGGTTTCACCGGATGCAAAGCCGTCGGTCTGCAAGATAATGGATTTCGGAAAATATAAATATGAGCTGACCAAACAAAAGCAGGGGGCTAAAAGAAGACAGAAAGGGTTTCAGATTAAGGAAATAAAGGTACGGCCTAAAACAGGTGACCATGACCTTGAAACCAAGGTCAGGCATATTGCGAAGTTTATTGAAAAAAGAGACAAGGTTAAGGTTACGCTGGTTTTCAGGGGAAGGGAATTCAAGCTCAAAGAGCAGGCCAACGCGGTTTTGGAGAAAATTGTTGCCATGACTGAAGAGATTGCGCAGGTCGAGCAGTCCCCCAAGTTTGAAGGC
>NZ_JAUWQB010000012.1 GCF_030611305.1 Desulfobacula sp.
TTGCGTTGTTGTCGTTATTGAGCCCAATAACGACAACAACGCAAGCCTGACCCCATCCTATTTGAGTTTAGAGAACAGGCAGGTTAGAATAATCATGTCATCTTCTTTTTCCGATTTGACCGCATAAGGCAGCTTGTGAAACAGCTTTATCATCCCCTTGTTTTCAGAAGAGGTATATGCCACAAGTCCTTTAATTTCGTTGTCTATAGCAGCCCTTGCCAGCTTCCTTTGAAGGATTTCTGCGATTCCCATACCCTGGTATTCATTGGATACGGAAAATGCAATTTCAGCCATATTGATTATGGAGTTTCGAAAATATTCACCAACAGCAATGATTTTTTCAAACCCCAGTTCTCCAATGGTGGCAACAATAGTTAGATCGTTGATATAGTCAATTTCAAAAGTCGTATCGATCTGATCATGGACAAAACTCTTTTTTTCATGGAAAAATCTTGAGACAATATCCCCCCGATTCATGGTATAATAGTGTTCCTGGATGCTTCTTTCATCAATGGGTTTGGCAGGTCTGAACATGACAGCAATTCCATTGATAGCGACAGTTTCTTCATATTTTAAAGGATAAACTCCTTTAATTGCCTGCTTGAATTTTCTGTTTATATCAATTAAATTCAACTCCTTTGCTTTTGAAAAGAGTTCATCCCTGAAATCCGGGTGAGCGATACTGATCAATGCCATGGCCCTTTCATTAAGGGTTTTCCCGAAAAGATTAACCACACCATATTCTGTTGCAACAAATTGAACATCCCCTCTCGGCACAACCACGGCAATACCAGACAAATTGGGGATGATTCGGCTTTTCGTGCCATGATCGGATGTAGAGGTCATCATCAGTATGGATTTACCGCCTTTTGACATGGCAGCTCCCCTGGTAAAATCAAGAAGTCCGTTGATACCGGTATAATTATTGTAGGGGAGGGCATCTGCTGCAACCTGTCCTGTCAGATCTATGGCCATGGCAGTGTTTAAAGTGACCATGGCGTTGTGCCTGGCAATAATGGAAGGGTTATTGATATAATCTGATGGATGAAATTCAATGGAAGGGTTGTCGTCAATAAATTCATAGAGAAAATGTGATCCGACCGCACTTCCGGCTACAAGTTTTCCGTTATTAAATCCCTTTTTTTTATTGGTGATAACCCCCATGGAAAAAAGTCGCATCAACCCGTCTGATAAATATTGAGAATGGACACCAAGATCATTTTTTTCAGACAGGCAAAGCATTGTGGCTTCATTTGTTACACCCAGGTTTGTTTGCAGGGTAGATCCGTCATCAATCAGCCGGGATATATGTTTGGCGATAATATTGGCAGTTTCAAGTTCAGGAAGGGGTTGTATGGTTAGAAGATCTTCCTCGTGTTCAACAATATAATCCACATCATTGACATGGATAAAGCTTCTGCCCAAGACCCTTGGCATATTCGGGTTAGTCTGGCAAATCACAATATCTGCAGATTCACAGGCAGCAAGTGTGATATCCACAGATACCCCTAAACTCATCCATCCGAAATCGTCGGGCGGAGAAGCCTGGATCAGGGCGGCATTTATGGGCATCATTCTTGATTTGAACAAATGGGGAATCTGGGAAAGGTTAATGGGAGTATTAAATCTTTGGTCTTGACTAATTTTTTTCGGGGATGCCGATCCCAGATAGAAGGACCGGATATTAAACTGCTGGGAATGAGACTGGTTGGCAACCAATGTCAAAGGGCCGCTTTCAATACACAATAATCTGACAATTTCAAGATCCGTAAACCGGACAGAGGCCTCTGCTAATTTTTTGACGAGATGTTGGGGCTCTCCGCATGAAGAGCCGATAAACACCCTTTGGCCGGGGTGTATATGTTGCAATGCTTGTTTTGCACTGGTTAGTTTCTGGACATAATTGTCAGCCCAATAAGTTGTTTTTGGCATTATAGGTGTCTCCATTAATTATTAATTTATTTTGCGGTATATTAACATAAAAACACCCTTTAAATCATTAAGAATTTTTAATTTTTTTTAAAAATGAATGATTTTTGTCTATGATAAAATGGAATATTAAATCACAAAATTAAGCAGGTTGTATTTTTTCAATTTTTTCCTTGCGATTTCCCTTTTTTTCTTGTATTTATTAATCGCTATCAGTTTATGAATCGTATTCAAAAAATAATGAGGAACGTATGGGTATATATGAACGCAAACAAAGAGAAAAAGAGCAAAGGAAAATAGGGATTATCAATGCTGCACGAAAAGTTTTTTCCAATAAGGGGTTTAACACTGCTACAATTGAAGAGATTGCGATGGAAGCAGAACTGAGTCCCGGGACTCTTTACTTGTATTTTAAGGGCAAAGAAGAATTACATACATCCCTTTCCATTGAAATATTGAAACACCTGGCAGATGAGATTCAAAAAGTTGTAGGCCAGGATATTTCAGCGGAAGAAAAAATCAAAAGATTTTGTGATGTGTTTATCGATATGTATGAGTACGATTCAAATATTTTAATCAATCTGTTTCACCTTCAATCCGGAGAAACGCTTAAGAATCTTTCAGATGAATTCTTACAGCAGATCAAAACACACTCAACCATGGCTCATGGGGCCATGGTTGATGTTATAAAAGAAGGGATTGACCAGGGTATTTTTATTGAAGAACATCCCGTGGTTCTTGCGGATATCCTATGGTCCTCCTATGCTGGTGTTGTCCTATGGGTTGATTCCAAAAGAGTTTTAAATAGTCAAAAGGATTTTGTCAAATCTACGTTAAAAACGGCATTTAAAATAATCCTTAAGGGGTTGAAGAAAAAATAATCCTATAACTAACATAAGTACCCGTTAGCATGGCTGCCCAAAGTGATTATGCAAAAAAATCCGGTCCTGTCTTATTACCCTATTTTATCAAAGGAACAGTAAGCCCGCCATCCATCAGAAACAACACACTTGCGTTTCTGCCCTTTTCTTTAAGAGCAAGGTCAATGGCAGTCTGAAGATGGCTGAAAGGCTTAATGAACAATTTTGAAATGACCTCCGGTTTTACATCTGTCACTCCCCACATTTGGGCCCAAAGTCCGATTTCTGCCATTTTAGCCGCTTTGTGATACCCTAAAACATATCCTTTTTCAATGGTTTCAAGTGCAGCTTCGGGCGTGTCGCTGGAACCCAAAAGATCGGCAAACGCCTTGCCGCCGATACCACACCTGCATTTAGCCACAAGGATCATGATTCCATTTTCTTTCAGGGCCAACTTTGCATTATCAATGCCTTTCTGGGCCTGGTATAAATCAATATCCTGTGGGAATTTCACCACTGATACAACAATGTCGGCCTTTTCTTCCAAAGGGGCTGCAAACACCTCATTAGCCAAGTCTATGGCGGCATGAAACGAATCATTGATATGGCCGCAGCAAGTGGCGTAGACCTTATGGTGCTTGTCCAGGACCGTCATGATGGAAAAAATTTCCTGTTTCACGGTTTTAATGGCATCAATCATATCTTCGTGAACCGGGTTGCCGTCAAGGGCTAAGGCCTTTGCTTCAGGGACAAGGGCAAGCTTATGGTTCTGTTCTATGGTTGTATACCCTGCAATACCCGGCAAAAAAGATTTTCTTCCCCCGGTATACCCGGCAAAATAGTGGGGTTCCACAGAAGAAATAATAATAATTTTATCTGCCTCAACCCCGGCCTTGTTGACATACATCTGCGTACCATTGGTAGACTGACCTAAGAAAACCATGTCTTCTTCAACCCTGGCATCATGAACAATAATCCGATCTTTAATTTCCTCATAATAGGAACCGAAAATCTGAAGATATTCTTCCTGGGATGGGCCCCTGTGGGCACCGGTGGCAATAATAAAGTTGAAATCAGTCTGTTTTAAGTCATCAAAAATAAATTCAAGAATTTTTTGAGTGGGAGTAGGTCTTGTGGCATCGTTGACAATGACAAGCACTTTTTTTGTATCCCTTAAAAACTCCTTAAAGCTTTTGCTGTTGATGGGATTATTGATAGCGACTTTTATATTTTCATCTTCATCACCGATTTGAACGTCATTTGCTTCAAGAAAACTGATCTTGACATCATCATTAATCTCAGCTGACATGGAACCGTCTTTTCCATAGGGAACATCAATCTTCATAAAAAGACTCCTTTAGCGTATCGGGCCCAATTTATTGAGTTTATCCACAAAGGTATCAATTTCAGCCTGGAATAATGTCTTGTCCCCGGCCGGAATCTGAACGAGCTGAATCCTTTCAGGGTCAATATCAATGCTTTTGAATGTATTGTGAAGATTTTCAACTATCTTTTTAGCCCGAAGATTACCGTTGTGCTCGCATTCGTCGTCAGGGCAGACAGCTGCCATAACACCCCAGGCATTGTGAAGAAAAGGAGCCATCAACAGATGTGCCTCAAGACGTCCGCCACACATGTTCACAAGAATTTCATAAGCCTTTTCCTTTGTTTCGGATTCAGGCAGTACTGAAGCCTGAAGGCCGGGATAATATGACCAGTTACAGGCAAAAATAATGGCCTTAGCAGATTCATGGGTCTCTAAAAAAATTGAGGCCCTCTCAATAAGATCATCTCTGCCGGTTCCAAAATCATTTTCAATTTTAGCTGCGCCTGCCGGACAGACTTCAAGGCAGATACCGCAGGCCTGGCATTTGGCTGGATCAGTGGCAATTCCTTTTCCATCATAAAATCTGGCTTCATGGGGGCAGGCCCCCACACAAAGGAGGCAGCGGGCACAGTATAGTTCTGTTATAGAGGTTGTCCCAGGGCCTTTCAGTCCCATCTCAACGAGGTCTTTTCTGGCATCAGTGAAAATTTCAGTTAAGGGAACCCCTGAAGAGCAGGCAGCTTCACATCGTTTGCAGTAAAAGCATGAGAACATTTTATCTGCTGCTGATTCTGAAGGTTCCACCTCACCTGTCAACAGTCCGAAAGCCGTGATTATTTTTCCCCTGGGTGCATCAGATTCCCAGCCTGTATGCTTGAACATCGGGCAATGTTCAAAACAGTATCCGCATCTGATGCAATTCGCCAGGGTGTCTTGCCATTTTTCAAGATTCTTAAATTCTTTTCTTTTATTTTCCATGGAATTAACCTTTTAATTTAGCTGTTCACAGAATATCTCAAGTTGGTCGCAGTCACCCAGTTTTCCGGGGCCTGCGCAAGTTTACCAGGATTCAGAATATTATTGGGATCAAATGCTTTTTTGATACCGGCCAGAAGACTTAATGAATCTGATTTCTCAATTTTGAATGATTCAGCCTTGGAAATTCCGATACCATGCTCTGCACTGGTGGTCCCATTAACAGACCGGACATAGTCATACACCTGGGTTATGGCCTTTTTGGCAGAATCCCATTGGTCTTTTCTTTTTGTATCCATTAAGATTTTGGTGTGCATACACCCTGAACCGCAATGGCCGTAGGCCGTCATGACAATATTATTTTCGTCTGCTATTTCATGGACTTTCCCTGCCAGTTCCGCCATTTTTGAGTAAGGAACGGCCATGTCATCGGCAAGGGATGTACTGGCAAGATTGTCGTCATATTTTGAGAGTGCTGGAAAGAGTTTTTTTCGACCCATGAAAATTTTTGCACGTTCCTTTGGATCATAGCTGGCATGAATATCCGTGCCATTATGCTTCTCACATATTTTCTTTATTTTGTCGATTTCATAATCAACAGCTTCTTTTACCATGCCGTCTGCTTCAAAAATCAATGCCGCTGCAACCTCTTTAAGACCAAGATCCATGGTTTTATTTACAGCTTTAATGGCAACATCGTCTACCAGTTCCAGCATGGAAGGAATCGCACCCGATGCCATAATAGACCCAATGGCTTCACCGGCATCTTTAAGGGCATCAAAATTGGCAACCCCCATGCATCTGAATTCCGGGATCGGAACAAAGCTTAAGGTGGCTTCAACCACAATCCCAAGCGTGCCTTCAGACCCGACGATGAGTTTGTGAAGCTGATAGCCCGAGGCTTCAACCCTTGTATGGGAGCCCAGTGTGACCAGATCGCCATTTGGCAGAACAAGCTTCATCCCAAGAACAGCATCTCTTGTTGCACCATATTTTACAGACCTCACCCCGCTGGCATTATTGGCAATTTCACCGCCTATGGTGGCAATCCTGGAAGAAGCTGGTGTCGCGGGATAAAATACCCCATATTGTTTTAAGGCAAGATTGAGGTCATCATCAACAACACCCGGCTCAACCCGGCAATACACATCCTCAAGGTTGATTTCGAGAATTTTGTTCATTCCCTTCATATCAAGGATGATCCCTCCCTGGATCGGGACTGCCTGGCCACACATTCCTGAGCCGCCACCCCGGGCAATAACCGGGATAATTTCCTCGTTTGCGTATCGCATGATTTCCTGGACCTGTGAGGTGGTTTCCGGTTTGACAATAGCCCAGGGCATGGCATGATGCACAGAAGAATCTGATCCGTATACATAGAGGTCTGAAGGGTCTGTTTTGATATTGCGTTCCCCGACAATATCTCTTAATCGGGTTTCATCAATTGTTTTCATTCGGGTCTCCCTTTTTTTCATGAATCTGCTATATTCACACAATAATTTTTACTAATAAAAGTCTAATACTTCCATAAAGATTTGAAAATTTCAATCTTAATTCGCAACTCTTTAAACTATTATCAGGAATTTACAGGATTATCTTCCACGGCTGGATCTATTTTTAGCCAAATACTGATTGTGTCTTGATCTATTCTGAATTTAATAATACTTTATTGAATCAGTTAAAAATTTTCAAAAATAAAAATTCTTAGGAATAAACAAATGACCAATTATAGTTTAAAACAAAAACTTGCCCTGGGAAGCCAAGAGTTTATCGTTCATAATATCAAATTACTTGAAGAAATGGAACTGGCAAAAATCAAACCTATCCCCTTTGCAGCCCGTGTCCTGATAGAAAATCTGGCAAGAAATATGGACTCAAAAACCATCCAATGGTCAGACGTCGTCACTGCTGCAAAATTCTATGAAACCGGTACTCAAACTTCCGAGTTAATTGCATTCTATCCTGCAAGGGTTCTCATGCAGGATTTCACAGGAGTTCCTGCAGTTGTTGACTTTGCCGCCATGAGGGATGCCGTCAATGAGGCAGGAAAAGACCCTATGCAAATTAATCCCCTGGTCCCTGTTGACCTGGTCATTGACCATTCCATCCAGGTGGACCATTTCAAGGAAAAAAATTCGTTCTTTTTAAATGCCCAAAAAGAGTATGAGCGAAACAAAGAAAGATATCAGCTCTTAAAATGGGCCCAGAAAAGCTTTGACAATTTCAGGGTCGTTCCACCTGAATCAGGGATTTGTCACCAGATTAACCTTGAATATCTTGCCACGGTTGTTTCAACAAAACAGACCCAAGAAGGTCTTGTAGCTTTTCCTGACACCCTCGTGGGCACTGATTCCCACACTACCATGATCAATGCCCTGGGCGTTCTTGGTTGGGGCGTAGGCGGTATTGAAGCAGAAGCCGTCATGCTGGGCCAGCCATATTATATGAATCTTCCGGAAATTATCGGTGTCAATTTTATCGGCAAACCGCAAAAGCAGATTACCTCAACTGATATTGCCCTCTATGTGACAAATATACTTCGCAAAGAAAATGTAGTTGAAAAAATTGTTGAATACACGGGAGTTGGGTTAAAGAACCTTACTTTGACCGACAGAGCCACTATTTCCAACATGTCGCCGGAATATGGTGCCACAGCCGGTTTTTTTCCAGTTGATGAGCATACCCTGGAATACCTTAAAAAAACGAATCGACCGGAAACAGCTGCCCTTGTTGAAGCATATTGTAAGGCCTGTGGACTCTTCAATTTCCACGATAATGACATAAAATTTTCCAAAAAAATAGACGTGGATCTCTCTTTGATTGAAATTTCGGTTGCAGGACCTTCAAGACCCCAGGACAGGATTTCTCTTTCCGGCGTAAAAGAAAGGTCCACGAGGATTTTTGACCTTGGGAACAGAAAAGACCTGCAAATCAATCCCGAAAATAAACCCCAGGCGCTCACCAACGGAAGTATTGTCATTGCAGCCATTACATCCTGTACTAACACATCCAACCCCTACACCATGATCGGTGCCGGCCTTGCTGCCAAAAAAGCCGTTGAAAATGGCCTGTCCATTCCCTGGTATGTCAAAACTTCCCTGTCCCCCGGGTCCAGGGTGGTCCTGGATTACCTGAAAGGCTCCGGGCTGATGGATTATTTCCAGGAACTTGGCTTTAACAATACCGGTTTTGGATGCATGACCTGTATCGGGAACAGCGGTCCCCTTGATCCGTTTATTGAAGAGTCCATTAAAACAAATGATATGGATGTCATGTCTGTTCTTTCGGGCAATAGGAATTTTGAAGCAAGAATACACCAGGACGTCAAAGGAAATTTTTTAATGTCGCCTATCCTTGTGGTGATCTATGCCATAGCCGGAAGAATTGATATTAATTTTAAAACAGAACCCCTTGGGATTTCAAAAAAGGGGGAGCCCGTCTTTATGAAGGACATCTGGCCCGAGGCTGAGGAAATAAATCATTTTGTTGAAACCTATGTCCATGAGAGATTCTTCAAAGACCAGTATGCCAATATTTTTAAGGGAGATAAGCTCTGGCAGGAACTTGAGGTGAAAGAAAGCACCACCTTTAAATTTAATGAAGATTCAACCTACATCCGGAGGCCACCCTTTTTCAAAGACTTTTCCCTGGATCTGCCCGTCCTTGAGGATATTAAAGATGCCAGAGCACTTCTTGTATTGGGAGACTCCGTCACAACAGACCATATCTCTCCTGCGGGCGCCATTCCTGTGGATTACCCGGCAGGGAAATACCTGGTTGAAAATGGTGTAAAACCCTGGGAATTCAATTCCTATGGCTCTCGCCGGGGGAACCATGAAGTGATGATGAGAGGGACGTTTGCCAATATCAGGATAAAAAACAAGCTTGTTTCCGATACAGGCGGCGTAACCCTCAAATTTCCTGAAAATGAACTTGGATTTGTGTTTCATGCTTCTCAAAAATATCTGAATGAAAACACAGATCTTGTGGTTTTCTGTGGCAAAGAATACGGAACCGGATCTTCAAGAGACTGGGCGGCAAAGGGTACCGGTCTCTTGGGGATAAAGGCGGTCATTGCCATATCATTTGAAAGGATACACAGGTCCAATCTCGTGGGCATGGGGGTTTTGCCACTGATTTTCAAACAAGGAGAATCCTTTGAAACATTGGGGCTCAAAGGGGATGAAACCTTTGAAATCAGCAATTTAAACCAGATCCAACCCAATGGCTTTTTAATAGTTAAAGCTTTGAAAAATGGCAAAGAAAAAAGTTTTCAAGTCATTGTTAAGCTCAACACCGATATTGAAATCGATTATATTAAAAACGGCGGAATCCTTCACTATGTACTGCGTCAAATGATCAAAGCATAGAACCTTTTTCCCCGCGACTGGTCCCGGGAGCCGCCGTATTATGCCAGCCCTCCTTTTTTCCAGTCGCGGATCAGATTTAAAAAGGTTCTGACCCCGATACCCGAAGGTCCTTTGGGAATATAGGATTTTTCTGTAAAATCCCATGCTGTCCCGGCAATATCCAGGTGAGCCCAGGGCGTTTTATCTATAAAGTTTGACAGGTAGGCCGCAGCCGTAATGGTACCGCCCCATCTACCCCCTACATTTTTAATGTCTGCCACTTTTGATTCAATCTGTTTTTTGTATTCTTTTGTCAGGGGCAGTCGCCATAAGGGTTCGCCGGCGTCTTTCCCAGCGCAAATAAGCCGGTCTGTCAGCTTGTCATTATTGCTTATCAGTCCTGAATAGTGATGACCCAGACCAACGACCACGGCACCGGTCAAGGTGGCAATATCTACCACGCAGTCGGGTGTAAAGGTCTTGATGCCATAAGCCAGGGCATCGGCCAGAATCATCCGGCCCTCGGCATCCGTGTTCACAATTTCCGAAGTGACCCCATTGAAATGGCGGATGATATCCCCTGGTCGGACCGCAGAACTGCCGGACATATTATCTGTGGCAGGAATGACGGCCACAACACCGACAGATGGTTTTTCCTCTCCTACAGCCTGCATGGTTGCCAATACGGCTGCACCGCCGCACATGTCATATTTCATCTCTTCCATGCCGGATGAAGGCTTTATACTGATTCCGCCGGAATCAAATGTAATGCCTTTTCCCACAAGAAGGATGGTATCAGATTTTTTTTCAGGCTTGTATTCAAGAATTACCATCCTGGGAGGAATGGCCGAACCCTGATTGACAGCCAGAATACCGCCCATACCCAGTTTTTTCATGTCCTTTTTTTCAAGGCAGGTGTATGTCAACCCGTGTGTTTGGGCCAGGATTTTGGCATAGTCGGCAAATTCTCTGGATGTCCATCCGTTACCGGGTTCGTTGGCCATATCCCTTGCCTCACATGCGGCACGGGCAGCAACAACGCCTTTTTTTACTCCTTTTCGAGTGGAGTTAACCGAGTTTGTACAGGAGAATCGAATCATCTTAAGTCCGGCATAATCTCCTTTTTTTTTGCTGATTTCTTTGTATTTTAAAAATCGATAATCCCCCAGAAGCATGCCTTCTGCAAAACATTCCGCTGTTTTTTCCGGACCAAGGGTTTGGATGGCGGGAAGACAGACCGTTATTGTTTTTGCCTTTGTTTTTTTACACGCCTTTGCCATGTTCCCCCCGATTTCTCTAAGTAAGTCAACCGTTTTTGAAAAATCCTTTTCCTTTTCTATTTTGCCCATCCCCATCACCAGGATCCGTCGAGCTTTGATGTTTTCTTCCGCACTAACGGAAGATGGGTAAAACATGAGTTGTTCTTCTGCCTTACCTGAAAAATCCTTCAGGTCAAATGCCTTTTCCACCGGGTCCTTTATGAAATGATCACATAAGGGCGGTTTGTTTTTTTCCTCTGCCACACAATATATAAGCAGGTCTGAGTCAATGGTTTCTACGGGTCTTTCAGTTACTGTCAATCGGGTTGTTTTCATGGGTGTCCTTTATTATAAGTTTAATCATTCATTTCTTTTACCTTTATTATTATAAAGTTATGATATAATATGTTTCGTTGTTTTTTTATAGATATATTTTACTGAAATTATAATTTAAGGGAATTTTTTTGTTTATGGAAATCAATCATTACGAGTTTAAGTATGGCGAATTTGGAGAAACCACAGGAGTCCAGATTAACTTAAGGGGTTTTGATGTCCTTCGTTTCAACAACATCAGTAAAGGCACCGCTTTTACGATTGATGAAAGACGCAAACTTAAACTCAGCGGTTATCTGCCACCAAGGGTAAAGCCCCTCGAAGACCAGGTCAGATCAAGTCTTGATATCATTGAGAAAAAAGAAAGTGATATTGAAAAATTTATTTATATCAGAAGTCTTTATGACAGGAATGTTGTGCTCGCCCATGCTGTTATTGCAAATGATGTTACAAAATTTCTACCCATTATCTATACCCCCACCGTGGGTCTTGCCTGTCAGCAATACTCTAAATTGTTTCGCGGAGCAAACGGTATCCATTTCTATCCAGGCAATATTGATTATGCAGAGCACGTTCTGCATCATTATACGGATCAGGATATTGGAATTGCCGTGGTAACGGATAACCAGGGAATCCTAGGTATTGGTGACCAGGGTGCCGGCGGTATCCCCATTTGCCTGGGAAAACTGATGCTCTATACCCAGGGCGCAGGACTTGCTCCCTGGCACTGCCTTCCCATATCCCTTGATGTGGGGACGGATAATGAAGAACTCTTAAATGACCCGGACTATCTGGGTTGGCGGCACAAACGTATCAAGGGCGAAGAATATTATGACTTCATCGAAAAATTTGTAATAGCCTTTAAAAAGAATTTCCCCCATGCCCTGTGTCAGTGGGAGGACTTTTCAAAACAGACGGCTTTTAACGTCCGGGATAAATATCTCAAAGAATTGATTTCCTTTAATGATGATATCCAGGGAACCGGTGCTGTGGCCCTGGCTGGTATTCTTGCCGCCATGAAAGTAAAAAAAGAAAAAATGACCGATCAGGTTTATCTGGTCCATGGCGCCGGTGCAGGCGGTATCGGCATTGCAGAACAGATCGAGACAGAACTTGTTGAGCAGGGCCTGGATAGAAAAGATGCCGAAGCCAAAATATTTACTCTTGATTCAAAAGGGCTTGTCACCACTGACAGAGAACTTGAACCGTATAAAACAAAACTTGCAAAAGATCCGAAAACACTTTCCTGGCTGAAAAACCCAGAAGACAACACTCTTTTAAACGTGATTAAAAATGAAAAAGTGACCGTATTGATCGGCACCTCAGGGCAGCCCGGATGTTTTACAAAAGAAATTGTTGAGGCCGTGGGTAAAAATACGGACAGACCTGTTATCCTGCCATTGAGCAATCCCACTGCAAAAGCAGAAGCCCTGCCAAAAGATGTCTATGAATGGACCGACGGAAAAGCTCTTGTGGCGACAGGTTCTCCTTTTGATCCCGTCCAGCACAACGGCAAGGCCTATAGAATAGGTCAAATGAACAATTCCTTTGTCTTCCCGGGTGTCGGCCTTGGTGTTGTGGCATCCGGCGCCAGTGAAGTTTTGCCAACCTTCTTTTCTGCGGCAGCCCATGCAATTGCTGAATTTGTCAAAGAAAAAGAGCTGAATGACGGCATTCTGTTTCCCCCTCTGGATCAACTGAGAAACGTCTCCCTGGAAGTTGCCAAAAAAGTCGGTGCAGAAGCCATTAAGGCCGGTGTTACTCAAAAGGGTTGTGCTTTCTCAAAATTTAAGCACAATAATGATCCCGAACGACTGAACATTCTTGTGGATAAAATACGCTGGAGTCCCAGGTATCTGGAACAGGTTTAATATTTGCTGAATGCCAACAGCCCGTTACCCGTGTTTGGGCAACGGGCCTGCGGGCTCATCCCCACATTTTACAAATTCACTGAAATAATATGGCTAAATTTTATATTTTGATTTTGGAAAATAGATAGAAAAGCAAGTGCCTTTATCTACTTCACTTTCCACTTCAATGGTTCCGTGGTGAGCTTCAACAACATTTTTCACTATGGCAAGTCCAAGACCTGTTCCGTTAATATGTCTTGTTTTTTCATTCTTCACACGAAAGAATTTGTCAAAAATATGTTCCAACTCTTTTTGCGGGATTCCAAATCCGGTATCAGAAACCATGATTTTCGCACAATCACTCTTTTCATCGGCTAATACGGTTATCTTCCCGCCATCTGGGCTATACCGGATCGCGTTGGATATTAAATTAGAAATTACTTCTTCTATGTTTGTCCGGTTTCCCATCATTCGAATTTCTTTTCGGGTCTTTTTTATTATCAAATGAATGGATTTGGAATTTGCTTGATCCCGGTACAACACAACCTGATCTTTTATAAGTTCAATCAGATCCAATTCTTCTCTCTCCTGGTTAATTAACCCAGATTCAATTTTGGAAATATCCAGAAGTTCGGTTGAAAGAGCGGTTAATGACTTGACGCGATTAGAACTTTTTTGCAGTATCTCTTTTTGTTTGTCCGTCAATTCACCCGCCAACCCGTCCAGGACGATATTTAACTGCATGAGAATAGAGTTTAAAGGACTTTTAATTTCATGAGCAACCATGGAGACAAAATCCGATTTTAACTGATCGATCTTTTTTAAGGCCGTAATATCATTAAAAACAGTGATAGACCCCAAATTTCTTTTCAGGCGGTCCCGGAACGGAATACACCTGACACCAATGATCATATCATCCTTTTTAGTTGAAGTGGGCATGGTGATCTCATCGGTAATTTCTGCAAATATATCCTCGGGCTGCTCAATAGCCTGATCTATCATATCCAGCAACCTGGGATCCTTTATAAATTCAGACACAGTATGACCGATCACAGATTTCTTCCTGCAGCCGATCATCTTTAAGAATGCCGGATTTGCCAGGGCAATCCGTTTCTGATTATCTGTTGTTAAAACACCATTATTCAAGGTATTAATCATGACCCTCATTCGGGATTTTTCCGTTGCAATATCCTGAAGCGTATGTATAAATTCAATGGCTTTGCTGATAACAACCCTTAATTGCTGGGGTGAAAAAGGTTTTGATAAAAAATCAAAAGCCCCCTTTTTCATTGTTTCAATTGAGTGTTCAAGAGTTGCATATCCGGTAATTACTATCACCACAGTATCAGGGTGGCGGGATTTTACATCGGTTAGGACATCCAGCCCGGACATCCCCGGCATCATTAAATCCAATAAAATGATATCAAAATGTTTTTCTTCAATCATTTTCAACCCTTTAATGCCGTTTTCTGCCACCTCAACATCACATCCTTCTTCAGTCAACAACCTGTGACAGACTTCCTGAATCCGCACTTCATCATCCACGACCAGAACCCGTGGCTGGAAAACAATATTCTTTACACTATCTTTTATTGAATCTTTACTATTATTCATGATTATTCTATTCTCAGTTTAAATTATCATATCTTTAAAGGGTTATGAATTACACAAAAATGGTATTTTTTCCGAGGCAACATACATTGGAAATTCAACGATAAAAGTTGTTCCTTTCGAACCTGTTTTTTTAACAGAAATTTTCGCTCCGTGTTCTTCTATAATACCGTAAACAATACTCAGACCGAGACCTGTACTTTTCCCCACTTCCTTTGTTGTAAAAAAAGGATCAAAAATTTTAGATAAATCTTTATAGAGGATACCTTTTCCGGTATCTCTCACTTCCAGAAAAACCTTTTTCTGGACTTTATTCTTATATGTTGTCAAGGTGATTGTGCCGGTTCCGTCCATGGCGTCTGCAGCATTGATCACCAGGTTAATCAGCGCCTGGTTGAGCTTATTGGTATCTGCATTAATGAGCATCATGTCCTCTGACAGATTTTTTTTAACTTCTATATTTCGAAACTTCTTCTGATCCCTGATCAATGTCAGGCTCTGTTCGAGAATCTCATTGAGTTGAACAATTTCCTTTAGTGTTCCCGCACTGCGGCTGTACACCAACAGGCTTTTAACAATTTCCCTGCACCGGTTGGCATCTTCAAGAATACACCCAAGATCTTGACGCATACTCTTGTCAATATCATCCCTCTCCAGAAGAAGGCTTGCATAAAACAGAACACCTGTCAGCGGATTATTGATTTCATGAGCAACCCCGGCAGCCAACTGACCCATAGACGCCATTTTTTCAGATTGTGCAAGCTGTTCCTGAGTGAGCTTCAACTCTGTTTCAACCCTGATCTTATCTTTTAAATCATTATAAATCGCCATTGTGGCGGATTCATTGCCTTTTTCATCGTAGATAATAGCAGCAGACATCTCAACTTCAATTTCTTCACCACTTGCATTGACAATGTTAATGCGTGGAATCAAAAGTTTTCCCTTGCCCCCGATTTTTTCATCCCGAAGCATTCGCATTATTTCTTTGGCCTTACCCGGTCGATACAATTGTTCTGTATGTTTTATCTTGCCTTCCCCGCCGTTATAGTCGCCAAACAATTCTTTTGCCACTGAATTCATTAAATTGATATTGCCCTGCCGGTCTGCGGCAACAATAGCACTTGCAGATGAATAGATAACCCGACTGATAAATTCTTTCGCGCCATGCAACTGGCTTTCAAGGGATTTGGTCCGGGTAATATCCCGCATACTCCCAATCACATAGGCCACATCACCGTTTTCATCGAAAACAGGGGAAAACACCCTCTCCTCCCATCGATAATGATGCTTTACCGTAAAACGATGACTCTTTTTATCTTTTATGACTTTGGAAATGGTACACTGGTCAGACTTACAGGGCGTATCTTTATATAAAAACGTATGATAACATTTTTTCCCAAAAATTTCCTTAAAGGAAAGATTAAAGGTTTCATAAAATTTCTTATTGGCGCCTACCAGGGTTTTATCAGGAGAAATAATGACACTTGGGTAGGACAGGGAATCAAATATCCTTATCCGCCAATACATCTCATCCGCAGACATGTCCAAATCTTTTCTCACACCATTTACCTTAGAATCATTCATTTGTTTAATTATGGAATTTCAAACACATCCATCAACGCCTGTTTGGCCTCCTCACCTTTACCCTGGGGCAGAACAATACCAATACTGGCCCCGGTGCAGCCTGTCTGCAAAACAGGGATGGATTTTTCCGAAAGACAATTCAATGCCCTGCTGATAATACTGTGCCTGTCGCCGAAATGTGGGCCGTGAAAATTGATCAGTTCAGCGGCACAGGTTTGACGGGCAGGGATACCCAGCTTTTTCCCCGTTAACAAAAAAAGGTGTATCTGCGCAGGCGTTTCCATATAAGCAGAAGTATGGAAAAACTTATTTTCTTTATCTTCCATGGATTGAATCTCTTGTCCGAACGTGGCCAGCCGGTCAAAAGAAAAGAGATAAAAACTAAGATTCAAGCCAGACTCCAATGCGATCCCGTAAGTCTTTATTTTCTTTTCTACATAGGTTGCACGGGTTTCAGGATATTTTCTCTTCAAAAATTGAGTAAATTCTTCATTCTGTTCCTGCTCAAACGGGACATGGGATTCAGGCAGATCGAAATTCTTCGAAAAAATATCAATAACAGCATCACAATCGGTTTGATCAACAACAAATGTTAACATTGCATTTGAAGAAACCATGTGCCGGAATGATAATTTCAGCCTTCCCATAAGCGACAGGAGAAAACCCAATGACCGCAACCTGTAATGGTGGGGATATATGGATATGATACAGACATTCCTGTGATAATCCAGATTTCCGTCCTGACGTGCCGGCTGTCCAAGATGTTTTGAAGCAATGGATCCTGAAATATAGGATCTATCGCCAATAGTGTTCAAGACAATAAATACCATATTAATCTTATCGGATGCCAGGATTTGATAGAGAGGCACACAGGGCTGATCCCGTCTGTCAATATCCACCTGGGTCATCTGAATATAATTTTTATTCAGACGAATCCCGTTTATTTTTACTTGCTCCGTCATCCCTGAAACCCTGCAAATTTTACAATATGGTGTAATAAAAATGGCGGTGAGGGCAAACACACACTCCCGCCATATTATTTTTCCACAATGCTATTGGCAATGGTCTCCGACGATTTCCATTAATTTGTCCAGATCAATGGGTTTGGGAATATAATCGTCTGCCAGAGTTGCTTTGCCATCATGATGAGTATAGCTGGTTGTTTTTACCGAATCCGCCACAGCAGTCAAAAGCACGATAATAATATCTTTAAGATCATCATTGTTTTTAATATCATCACAGACTTCCCAACCATTTTTCCTTGGCATCATTACATCAAGAATAACAAGAGCGGGTTTTTCCTCTTTTATTTTTTCCATGGCTTCTTCACCGTCATAAGCCCTGGCAACTCTATACTCCAGAGATTCCAATTTCATGGAAACCGCTTCCACCAGATCAGGATCATCATCCACGACCAAAATAAGTTTTTTTTCACTCATTTTTTTCACTCCTTTTTATTGTCTTTATTGCTTTTTTATTCCTATACCACAGGTCTGGGGAACAATCCTGCTTTTTCTACAATTTGAGGAACCTTTTCTTCCCATTCAATGGCCATAATGTGAAATCCATGTACACCTTTGACTTTTTTTAACCTTTCAATGGATTCAATGGCTATTTTTATGCCTTCTTCGGGTTGTTCTTCCTTTGAGACTCCCTCCATGCGTTTGATGACATCATCGGGCACATCCATACCCGGCACTTTGTTTTTCATATACCTTGCCATGCCGGCTGATTTCATTGGGGTGATCCCTGCTAAGAGATGCACCTGTTCATCAAGACCCCTGTCACACACCATTTCCATATATTTTTCAAATTTATCCAGATTGAAAATGCACTGGGTCTGGATAAAATCCGCACCTGCTTTTATTTTTTTGGCAAGACGCATGACTCTGAGTTCAAAAGGATCGGCAAAAGGATTGGCTGCAGCCCCGATAAACATTTTTGGCGGGGATTTAATATCTGCACCGCCCTGGAATTTGCCTTCATCTCTCATTTTTCTCACCGCCTGAACCAGTTGAATGGAATCCAGGTCAAAGACACCATTAGCCATGGGATGATCACCGAATTTCACATGATCCCCCGACAGACACATCATGGTGTTAATACCCATGGAATAGGCACCGATAATGTCGCTCTGCATGGCCAGGCGGTTCCGGTCCCTTGTTACCATCTGCAAAATGGGGTCCAATCCCATCTGTTTAATAATTACACCGGCTGCCCAGCTGGACATTCTCACCATGGCGGTCTGATTGTCTGTTACATTAATAGCATCAACATGATCTTTTATAAGACTTGCCTTTTCTTTTACCTTTTCAGGAATTGCACCGCGGGGAGGACCGACTTCAGAGGTCACCGCAAGGGCTCCCGATGCCAATACTTTTTCCAGTCTGCTTTGTGTCTTCATAATGACAAATCCTCTCTGATTATTTTTCTGGGCCCGCCGCCGCCGGCCGGGCGAAAGTCTTTTGCTTCCATAATTTCTTCATATCTTTTTTCCATTCCAAGGGCCTTTAACCTTTCCCAGATCAAACACCAGGCACAATCAACATCCGGGGCAATTTCACACTTGCCGTCGGATGTTCCGCCGCAGGGACCATTTAAAAGATGCTTGGAGCATCTTGCCACAGGACAGATACCACCGGTAATGCCCAGCAGGCAGTCTCCGCACCCCTGGCATCTTTCAACCCAGATCCCCTGGGATTGGGACGCTCCCATAAATTTGGTATTTACGGCAGGGAACACGGGTTTTTCTTTATACCTTTCTGCAATGGTCTGTACACCGCATCCGCAGGCCATGGAAAGAATTGCATCGGCCCTGTCAATTTCAGACACGAGTTCTTCCACATATTCGGGATCGCATTGTCTTTCAAGTGTTATCTCCTTAATATCAATAGTCCTGCCCTGTTTTAAAGAATGCAGGTTAAGAGCCGAGGCCAAAAGTCCGACCTCTTTTCTTCCTCCGGCCGCACATACGGTCACACATTCATTGCAGCCCACCAGAAGAATCCGGTCATAGGGGGATATATATTCTATAATTTCTTTTAAAGGTTTTTGCTCTGCTGTTATCATATTCTTGTCTCCGAAAATTTAAATTTGTCAACTTACCGCCGTCTGATGCCCATCTGTGTTAAAATGTTTTATGGGACTGGGTCCCAGTTGTTTAATGTTTTGGGTAAATTCCAGTGCGGTACTGGCAAAGAATTCACCCATTCCTGCCGACATATTGATCATTGCCACCCGGTCTTTTTCCCAGCCAAGATCCGTAAGATATTTTTGGACCTGTTCTACCCTGTATTTTGCCCGGGTATTTCCATTTTTAAAATGGCAGTCCCCTTCAAGGCATCCGGCCACATAAACGCCATCCGCACCTTTTTCAAAAGCCTTCATGATATGAATGGCATCTACTTTTCCCGTGCAGGGTACACGGATAATTTTTACATTTGGCGGATAGGCTATCCGTTTGCTGCCTGCCATATCAGCAGCAGTATATGCGCAATAATGACAACAGAATGCAACAATTTCCGGTTCAAAGTTTTCCATTAGTTTATTCCTCCAAACAAGCCGTCCAGTTTGGCCATGATCTGATCATCCTCATAGGCAAGCAATTGAATGGCCTTTGCCGGACAATCGGCAGCACAGACACCGCATCCCTGGCATTTGGCCGGATCAATCTGTGAATATCCGTCCTCATTAATAAACGGAATACTGAAAGGACAGGCACGCACACAGATAAGACAGGCAGCACATTTAGATCCGTCCACCTTGGCAACGGCAGCCCCCAGATTGATCTCTTTTTTGGCAAGCAGGGTTTGTGCCCGTCCTGCTGCCGCATGGGCCTGGGTAATGCTTTCCTGGATTGTTTTAGGTGAATGCACTGTGCCGGCTATAAAAATCCCTCTGACAGACATGTCAACGGGTCGAAGTTTTACATGATCCTCAAGAAAATAGTGATCCTGCGTTCTTGGCAGATGAAACATCATGGACAGATCTTCCGTGTTTTCATCATCTGCAATCATCCCTGTGCTCAAGGCAAGACAATTCGTCTCAATTTGAATCTTTCTGCCAAGGATAATATCATCCACAAAAACAGATACCCGGTCATTTTCAATTTTAACCTCGGGCTTATTATCTGCCGAAAACCTGATGAATTTTACATCCAGATTCCGGGCTTCCCTGTAATAATCTTCCTGAAAGCCATAGGTACGAATATCCCTGTATAAAATAAAAATCTGTGCATCAGGGTTAATGGCCTTAATGCGCAAAGCATTCTTCATAGCTGCCTGGCAGCAGATTCTCGAACAATTAGGGTTATCAGGTTCTCTTGAGCCGGCACACTGGATCATAACCACATTGTTCACAGCTTTTATCTTTTCAGGATTATCTTCAATGACAGCGTCCAGTTCAAGCTGGTCTATAATATTGTCATGAGTTCCCAGACCATACACATCAGGACGATTTGGCAAAGCTCCTGTGGCAAGGACGGTCACTCCGTGATCAAGCTGCATATAGTTCATTCTCGGACCTGTCTGGATACCGGTTTTAAAACGTCCCGGTATTCCGGAATGATCAACAATGATAGACCTTGTCAACACCTGAACATTTTCATGGGCTGATACATCATCAATCAACTGATTCATGAATGGCCCTACATCATCACCTTCTATTGTCTTTCTGATGGATTTTGCCAATCCTCCCAGGCCTGGATTGCGTTCCACAAGGTAGACTTTGATTCCCTGGCGGGCCAGTTGAAGTGCAGCCGTCATTCCGGTAACACCGCCGCCGACGACCAAAGCATTCTGATTCATGGGCAGAGTCTGATCCGTCAATGAACGGCTTTTCCTGACACCGTTTATGCCGATCCCAAGAAGTTTATACGCCTTGTCCAATGCTTCTTTGGGCTGCCCCATATGGGCCCAGGTATTCTGATCCCTTAAATTGACTATCTCCACCAGGTACTTATTTAATCCTGTCCGGCGCATCAGATCCTGAAACTTGGTCTCATGGGTTCTGGGTGAACATCCACCAATCACCACCCGGTTTAAATTATTGGTTTTAACGGATGCCTCAATCATACTCATGGAATCACTGCTACAGCCGTATCCGACAGCCTGGGACACAACAACATGGGCTCTTGTTTCGGCAAACTCTACCATCTTGTCAACATCGACCACACCACCGATCTCCAATCCGCAATCACAGATAAAAACACCGATCCTCGGCTCTTCTTTGGAAACATCCCGTTCGGGCATAAAATCGTTTTCAATCTCAGGTATGTCCGTTATTGCAGGAAGATCAGTTGCAGCCATGCTTGCAGCAGCACTTGCCTGAACCATTGTTTCAGGTATGTCTTTCGGGCTTTCGATCACACCGCAGACATACACACCCGGTCTTGACGTCTTTACCGAGTTAAAATGGTCTGTTTCAGCAAAATTGTGGGGATTTAATTGGATACCAAGCCGGGCCATAAGATCAATAGAAGTTTGCCCAACCCTGAACCCTGTTGAAAGTACAACCATGTCAAACTCTTCGGTTTTCGTAAGAGCCTCTTCTTCCACGGCATAGGTAATAGAAAGATCTTTAGTTTTATAGTCTTCAACAATGGAATGGGGACGACAGCGGATCATCCTGATACCATAATCGTTTTTTGCCCGGTTATAGTAGAGTTCATAATCCTTACCATAGGTCCGCATATCCATATAAAAGATAGTGGTTTCAATGCTTTCGGCAAAGCGTTCTTTTGTTACAATTGCTTCTTTTAGTGCATACATGCAGCAAACTCCAGAGCAGTACGGCACATCCGCTTTATTAATCCCCCTCGATCCCACACACTGAATCCATGCCACCTTTTTCGGCCGTTTTTTATCCGACACCCTTACAAGATCGCCTTGAAAAGGACCGGAGGCTGACATGATCCGTTCATATTCCAGACCTGTCACGACATTATCAAATAGCCCTCCGCCAAAATTGTCCAATACAGCAGGATCAAACAATTTAGCCCCGACACTCAATATAACAGAAGCCGCTTCAACCGTGGTCTTCTTCTGAACGTCATCGGGAATAATTGCATCGGCCTTGCAGGCTTTTTGAAGGGCCTTTATATCGGTTACTTTTTCCATATCAATGGAAAAGGCATAGGGGGTTGCCTGGGGATACCGCATGCAGGTCGGGGCACGGGGGTCCAACCCCGGGGTAAATCGAACCGCTTCAGGGAAATATTTGTGGCACTCCCCGCATGCCGTACATTTGTTAATATCAATATACCTTGGCTCAGTAACAAGTGTGGCCGTAAAATTGCCTGCCTCACCGGTTAATTCCTCAAGCTGGGTCATGGGTTGTAAATCCAGATGGATCTGTCTTGTGTTTTCGGATAAATGGGGAGATACTGTACATAAATCACAATTATTGGTTGGAAAAGTTCTATCCAGCTGGGTCATTAATCCGCCAATGGAATATGATTTATCGATAAGTATGACATTCCGGCGGGATTCAGCTAAATCCAACGCCGCACGAATTCCTCCGACACCGCCACCGATAACAAGCACGCTCCTGTCGTTTGATTTGTCATGTTGAATATTTTTAAGTTTTTGCATTTGTAACCTGTTTTTTTTGTGGGTATCCATCACCTGTAATCTTTGTTTACACAGATAACAAAAATGGATTGATTTACGTTAGAGCCCTGCACAGTCCAGGATTGCCGGCAAACGGTCTTCCCAACCCGAAGCAGAAATTTTTATACCCGCAACCTGGCTTTTGAGTTCTTTGATCATTTCTCCGGCAATACGGATACATTCGGTTTCACGATCCTTTGCTTTCCGAATCCGGGTGATCAATGACTCAGGCAGTTTTGAACCAGGGTCATTAATGGAGATGTAACGGGCCATACCCACATTTTTCAACATGAAAACCGTGGCAATCACCGGTACATTCAAAGACTTGAATTTATTTAAGATTTGAATATAGTAGTCAATATCAAAAACAGGCGGAACCATTATATATTGTGCACCTGCATCTACTTTTGCTTTTGTAGTTTTAATCTCTTCTTCAAGATGATCATCATCCTGGATGGGCTGAACCTGGTACCCTGTGAAAAATTCGGGCTTTCCTTTTAGCTCAAAGCCGGCAAGATCCGTTCCTTTCAGAAGAGAATGAACCATGACCAGCAGGTCCAGCTCATTGAGATCATCAACCGGTTTTGCATTCTGATGGTCACCATGGGCGATATTTTCACCCTGAACAACCAGAAGGTTATGAATTCCAAGGACATGGGCTGCCAGCATATCCCCCTGAAGGGCCATCCTGTTGCGGTCACGGCCATAAATGTGAATCATCGGCTCCATCCCCTGCTGCCGCATGATCGCACCACCGGCAAGAGCACTCATGTGCATGACACCATTATCCATGTCTGGAATCACAACAGCATCTATTCGTGATTTAAGATGTCTTGCATTTGTTACAAGATCTGATATATCAACTCCCTTGGGGGTGTTCATTTCAACTAATACGACAAGATCCCCTTTGGAGAGTTTAGTTTGAAGAGTCATTGTGTTTATCCTTTTTTATTTTCTATAAGCTTTGGGTTTAACCTCCGACCGCAGCTTAAATTATCGTTAAAACATCTTGTTTAAGCAGAAACCATGCCAGGGGCAGGGAGAACGCGATTTGTCTTTGAAAACAATTGGTTGTTATGAACAGTGATTTTTTAACATGCACTATGACGAACAAATTTTAGAAATTTTTCGAAATAAGGTTAGAAGATTTCCAAAATTTAGAAGATCTTCTAACCTTATTAATTTAAAAAAAGCAGGAGAAGGGAAGGGAACCAATCAGTCCAGATATGTGTTTATATGCTTGACATACCTTAAGGGTTAATTTTAAAACAGATCTGTTTTGATTTAGTTTCAAGTATTTTTTGTATTCGTTGGAGGTTTAATTTGTTTTTTAAAAATATACTTGTTCGATTCATTTTTGTTAGCCTGTTTATCATAGTTTTCCCTTTTTCGACGAGTGCACAGTCTAAACTCCCCTCACAACTGCAAACCCTTCAGATTTTTTTTGAAAACGATCTTTTCGGTAACACAGATAAATACTATACCAACGCGGTTCAACTCACCTGGCTTTCCAATGATCTGAAACAATATAAAGATGATGTGCGTCTGCCGGACTGGACTCTCCCGGTGATCCGGGCCATCCCATTTTCTCAAACACCCAACAGTATCCACAATGTCGGTATTTTGCTCGGCCAGCATATTTACACCCCTTCTGATATCCAGGCAACCACTTTACAAAGCAATGACCGTCCATATGCCGGTTTTCTTTTTGGAGGACTTGCCTTGCACAGCAAAACCGATTCAATTCTTGACACGCTTGAAATTGTTGTGGGAATTGTCGGACCTGATGCTTATGCTGAATTTTCCCAGAATACTGTTCATGATATGCGGGATATTCCCACAGCCAAAGGATGGGACAACCAGCTGCACAATGAGCCGGCTGTTCGGTTTTCCTGGCAGCGCAAATGGCGTATCTACAGGGACCAGGTGTTTAATACCTTTGATTATGATCTCATCGGTCATGCTGGTATCACCATGGGCAATGTCCGGATCTCCGGTAATACCGGCGGTGAAATCCGATTTGGATATCATCTGCCCGAGGATTTCGGGTCTGATACTATCCGGGCCGGAGCCGGGGTCAGTACACCTGCACTCAACCGTTCCACAACAGGCAGGCGATCTTTTGGTATCCACCTGTTTGCAGGGTCACAGCTTGAAGTTATCGGTCATGATATTTTTCTTGACGGCAATACATTTAAAGACAGTCCCGGTGTTGAAAAAGAAAAACTTGTAGGTGATCTTTCAGCCGGGCTGGCCCTGAATTTTGACCGATATAAATTTACCTACCGGCATGTTTACCGGACCAAACAGTTTGCCGAACAAAAACAGGACCAAATCATCGGCTCTTTGACCCTGACCGTTTCTTTTTAAAAGATTTTTCATCAGGGCACATTCCTTTTTGGCATTGAATTTGAAGGTAGATTTCATGTATAGAAAAAATGGCAGTTACTTCTATTATTGACAACATTCATTTAATTCACTACAAGGTTACTATGGATTAATAATTGCGCCAATGTAATATCCATTCTGATCTTGTTAGAGTTGCACTATAATACAAAATTCCTACTTCCCATCTTGTGGTTATCAATTTAATCTAATTTTTCTCTTCTTAACAGACTTGGAACATGAATGATGTAGTCGCAAGCAAACTTATCCAATGATTCCTGACTGTTCAATTGGAATATCTGTGAAGTATCGAAGATCAAATACTGTTATTTTTTGAGAGACCGGGTGTATTTGTTATTACAACAGAAGAACTTTTGACAAAATGATAGAATTGAAATGTGCAGGGAAAATGAAATGGAGATACTTCTAAAATTGTGCCTATCTCACTCCTGATAGGATATTTAGCGCTTTATCAGGGGGATAATGGGGGCTACGGTCCCAATGACGCTTAACTTAATCAATCAAAATAAGGTTAAAAAAGAGGGGGATAAAAATGGAACAAGCATTACCCGTGGAAGAATTGGCAAATCAGAGACTAAAGGTGTTGATTTATTCATACACCTTGTTGGTTACACCTTGTTGGTTAAAAATCTTATGGAAGAAGGTGTAGATCTTGAAAAGGTCAAAAAGGCAAGTGATAAAGCATGGGCTATATTAGGGCAACAAGCAGCCGAACAATTGAAGCCGCTATTCGGTGAAACCGTGAATATTGAAGCTCTTCGGCAGTCGGGAGCAATGGCATCGAGTATCCACGGGATGGAAATTAGTGAGAAGGTAACGGAAAATATGATTCAATCAGAGTATACTAAATGTCCTGGCAGGATGCTTATATAGCTCTGGACATGCCAAGTGAATGGAGATTATGCCCAAGCGGTCATTCCGCATTTACAGAAACCATGTATAAGGGATTAAACCCAAATGCCAATTTCAAGATGATTAAAAACATGCCCTCTAATGATCGAATTTGTGAAGGTGTAACATCAATATGATTCTATTCGATTGGCTACATTTTTTGAAGCGATTTTTTATTAAGGCAGGGTTCAGCAATGGCCCTGCTTTTTTCTATTGAAGCGCTATATATGGGATACGGGAACATCATTAAAGTATAAATTAGGATTACATTATGGACCAAGGATGGCATCATAAGCCGTTCATCCACATTCCATTTGATAAAGTACCATAAAGAAATCATTTAATTCCATTTTAAATAAACTCGGTGCAATTTTGATCAATTCATGGAGGTTTCTGGAGAATTATAAAAAAAGGCCGAAAAGCGAAAACGCTTACCAGCCTTGATTTTAATGGTGGGCCGTCAGGGAGTCGAACCCGGGACCTACTGATTAAGAGTCAGTTGCTCTACCAGTTGAGCTAACGGCCCATAAATTAACGCAGTGAATCTAACAGTCGATCTTAAAAAAGTCAATAGATTTTTGAATTTTGAGCCTTGTCAAAAAGCGGTTGACCCTTTAATTACAGGTCTGATATATTCAAAATTTATATATACTGAAATAATGATTTTTTAATAATGTAAGGAATAAAATATGTCTAGATCAAAATCAGAAAATCTTTTTAGAGAAGCCCGGAATTTAATTCCCGGAGGTGTAAATTCCCCGGTAAGAGCCTGTGGTTCTGTGGGAGGACAGCCGGTATTCATAGAAAAGGGAAATAAGGCCAGGATTTATGATGTTGATGGAAACGAATATATTGATTACGTGCTTTCCTGGGGGCCTTTAATCCTGGGTCACAGACCCCCGAGTGTTATTGAAGCCTTGAAAAAGGTTCTTGAAACCGGTACCAGTTTCGGGGCACCAACTGAACTTGAAACAGATCTTGCCCGGCTTGTTATTGATATGGTGCCGTCCGTGGAAAAAATAAGAATGGTAAACTCCGGTACTGAAGCAACCATGACTGCGATTCGTCTTGCCCGCGGATATACCGGCAGAGACATTATTATAAAGTTTGACGGCTGTTATCATGGACATGCTGATACGCTTCTTGTTGCGGCAGGGTCTGGAGTTGCAACCCTGGGTATCCCAGGGAGCCCCGGTGTGCCCGAGTCTGTTATCTCAAATACAATATCCTTAAAATTCAATGATATCGAGGGATTTGTAAAATTTATGGAAGAAAAAGGTGATAGGGTTGCCGGAGTTATTCTTGAACCTGTTGCCGGTAATATGGGCATGGTACCTCCTGTGGACGGTTTTCTTGAAATATTGCGGGAATATACTTCAAAGTTTGAGGCAGTCTTGATATTTGATGAAGTTATGACAGGATTCAGGGTGGCAAAAGGATCTGCCCAGGGATTGTTTGGTATCACACCGGATCTATCCTGCTTTGGAAAGGTGATTGGCGGTGGTTTGCCTGTAGGTGCTTATGGTGGGCGAAAAGAAATTATGGATCATATCGCACCTGTTGGAAGTGTGTATCAGGCAGGGACCCTTTCCGGCAATCCATTGGCAATGGCAGCAGGGATTGCAACGCTGACAGAGCTTCAAAAAAATGATGTGTATGAAGCACTTGATAATAAGACTGAAAAGCTTATGAATGGGTTGCAGTCTGCCGCAGATGATGCAGGAATCAGTTTTCAAACAAATCATATAGGGTCCATGGCGGGATTCTTTTTTACAAGCGAAGATGTTTATAATTTTGATGATGCTAAAAAGTGTGATCTGGACCGGTTTGCAAAATTTTATAGGATTATGCTTGAAAAAGGTGTTTACCTTGCCCCTTCACAATTTGAAGCCTGCTTTGTTTCTCTGGCACATTCAAATGATGATATTGACCAGACAATTATAGCTGCAAGACAAGCAATGGCCGCTCTTTAAAGTATAATGATAAAAACGATACATTTAATTGCTTCCTGCGGGACCGGGATGGGAACTCTTGCCTGCATTCTTAAGGAGATGGGGTATACAGTATCCGGTTCTGATCGGAATATCTATCCGCCCATGAGTGATTTTTTGAATGAAAAGGGGATCAGGCTCTTTGCAGGATATGATCCTTCAAATTTAGATCATGAACCTGATCTTGTGATTATCGGCAATGCTGTAACAAAGCTGAATGTTGAAGCCAAGGCAGTATTGCAAAGGGGTATTCCATATTTATCAATGCCCCAGGCAGTGAATAAATTTATTGCAAAAGACAAGAAGATTATCCTGGTTACAGGAACCCATGGGAAAACAACCACCTCTTCCATCATGGCCCATATCCTGTATACGGCAGGGATGAACCCGTCTTTTATGATCGGTGGTATTTTAAAGGATTTTAATTCAAGTTTCAGAATAGGAAACGGCGAATATATGGTGATTGAAGGGGATGAATATGATACGGCCTTTTTTGATAAAGGACCGAAGTTTATGCATTATGACCCTGAAATTACCATCATGACGGGGATTGAATTTGATCATGCAGATATTTTCACCGGTATTGATCATATCAAGACTATTTTTTCAACTTTTGTGAAGAAAATAGAAAAAGGCGGTCATATCATAGCTTTTAATGATAATGACAATTTAAAAGAGATTCTTGCCTCTTGTGTTGCATCTATTGAGACATATGGCGAACAGGCCCAATGGTCATTTTCAAACCACATGCAGCAAAATTCAAAAACTTTTTTTGATGTTCAAGGTCCCAATAAAGCAGTTTCAATTGAAACAGATCTGCAAGGTCGGCATAACCTTTATAATTGCCTTGCCTGCATTGCTGCGGCCAATAGAATAGGCATTAGCGACAAATATGTATATACTGCTTTAAAAACTTTTTCCGGTATAAAAAAACGACAGGAGATTCGTGGTATAAAAAATGGGATCACTGTAATGGATGATTTTGCCCATCATCCGACAGCGGTCAGAGAGACGATTAAAGCGGTAAAACCCTTTTATAAAGATGGCAGGGTAATCGCTGTTTTTGAGCCCAGAACCAACACAAGCATGAGAAATATTTTTCAGGACACATATCCTGATTCTTTTCTGGATGCGGACATGGTGTGTATCTGTGAGCCCGGAATCAAAAAAAATATACCCCCAAAAGATAAATTTTCCACCAGACAACTTGTGGCTGACATTGAAAAAAAGGGAATTGATGCATATTATTTTAAAAACTGTGATGCGGTTATCGGTTTTCTGGTATCGAAATTAAGACCGGAAGATCTTGTTTTAATAATGTCAAACGGAGGATTTGATAATATCCACATAAAATTACTTGAGAAAATTGAATGAAAAAAAAACTAATCCTTCGCATTATCGGAATAGGTGTTTTTCATATTGTTTTGTATTTATATGTTGTTCCCTTTGTGATTTATCCAAAGTTTGGCAAAAATGGATTTGAATTTACTATTGCTGTTGCCATTATTATTTCCATAGCTGTCCTGGGAACAATTTTATTAGAAAGAAAAAATAAAAGGAGATAAAAATGAATACTATTGAGAAAATGGAATGGGACCCCAAATATAGTGTCGATATTGAAGAAATAGATGCCCACCAGAAAAAAATGTTTGAGTTGTTCAACCAATTGATTGACATCGAGAAATCGGAAACAGAGACCAAAACGTGTATGAATAAGATTGCCGAGATAAACGAACACAGTAAATTGTATTTCAGCACAGAAGAAAAATACTTGAAAAAAAATGGATATCCTGATTTTGATATCCATGCAAGGGCCCACCGTCAATTTATTAAAAGTTTTATCGGTTTGCGACGCGAGATCTTGGGAGACATAGAAAATTTAACCGATGATGTGATAATGGAATTAAGAGATTGGATGATAAATCACATACTTACCTTAGATGCTTTCTATATTCCGTACTTAAGGATTAAGAAATATATAGAAAAACCAAAACAGAAAAATTAAATAGAGTATGAGTCAATATACCGAATTTAATCTTGACAACTTATTTGAGCAACATTTTTTTTCAAATCTGGATTATTTTTTTGCCAGATCAATGGCCAAAGCCTTTGATGAAAAGGAACCCATTGTTTTGGTATCCTGCGCACTTGTTTCAAAAGCATTGTTTGAAGGCCATATTTGTCTTGATCTCAAAGGAATGTCCGGAATAGTCAGGTCTGTATCAGAAATTCGTGATGATCGGATTAAATTTCCTGATTTAGATACCTGGATAAAGGCATTGCAAAATTCTTTAATGATTTCAGACAATATCCAAACCCCTCTGGTTTTGGATTCCGATCACAAGCTTTATTTTTCAAAACATTATGATTTTCAAAACCGATTGACCAAACATATCGCCCAAAGGGTTTCGTTAAAACCTTTGGAGATGGATGAAGCAGCGATTGATGAGATGCTTGAAGCATATTTCACCAAGATCGACAACCATGTCATGCGTCAAAAAAACGGAGTGAGAAATGCATTATTCAATCATTTTACGATTATTTCAGGCGGGCCCGGGACCGGAAAAACATATATCACGATAGTTATAAAAAAAATGTTTATTGCATATGCAACAAAGCACGGATTGCCTGAGCCGAAAATTATTTGTGTGGCACCGACAGGAAAGGCTGCCTCTAAAATGGAGACGGGGAGTACCATCCATTCTATTTTAAAGCCGTTAAATAACAGTATCGGATTCTATTATAATAAAAATAACCCGTTACAAATTGATGTGATCATTATTGATGAAGCTTCGATGATTGATGTTTTATTATTTACCCGGCTTTTGGAAGCCGTTCCAATGGAAGCAAAAGTGATTATTTTAGGAGATAAGCAACAATTGTCATCCATACAGGCAGGATCGGTATTTAGTGATATCTGCAGTGTGAAAGGATTATCCCCTAATATATTTCTTCTTGAATATAATTTTAGATCAAAAGGAAAAACCGGAATTGAAAATTTGTCAAAAGCAATTACCGGGAATGATGCGCAAGGTCTTGAGGAGTTATTGACATCTGGCCGGTATCCGGATGTCGTGTTTGAAAGCCTTAAGGCTAACGTTCCGGTTGCCAGCGCTGTTAATAAGTATATTTTAGAGGGGTATAAACCATTTGTCACTTCAGGCACGGTTGAAGCCGCATTAAATGAACTGGATGATTTTAAAATATTATGTGCTCATAATTCCGGAGAATACGGAACATTACAAGTTAATCATGTATGTGAAAATATTTTGCGGTCAAACAATAATTTTGATATACAGGAAAAACTTTTTAAAAAGATAATCATGGTGAATACCAATGATTATAAAAAAGGTTTATTTAATGGAGATACCGGCATTGCTTTTGAAAAAAATGGAAAAGTTAATGTTTTTTTTAAGACTCTGGATAACACTGTAAAACAATATCGTGCTTCAGATCTTCCCGGGCATGATGCTGCGTTTGCAATAACGATCCACAAAAGCCAGGGGTCTGAGTTTAAAACGGTTTTAATTATAGTTCCTGATAAACTTTCTCCTGTCATTACACGCCAGTTGTTGTATACGGGAGTGACAAGGGCAAAAACAAAAATAATTATTATTGGGAACATAGATATTATTAAAAAGGCCATAAACCTGTCTGTCAAAAGAAACTCAGGTTTACCCATGTGCTTGGAAAAGGCAATTAGAGTCGATTAAATCTGACAAACATTTGAACCATTAGATTGAAATTAAAAACCTCAATGGCTCCTTATCCTGTCAGGAAAAATAAATAAATAAAAAAGAAAGATGATGTTTTGAAAAAAAATCAAACAATTCCTGAAAAAATCTGGCAATTTTTCTGTTCTGTAAAGCTGACGGTTTATACACTTGTGCTTCTTGCGACCACTTCAATCATCGGCACTGTTATTCTCCAGAATGGAACCCAGCAAGACTACGTAAGGCTTTATGGTGAAGCTTTTTATAATTTGATCAAGGTGTTCAATATTGATGATATGTACCATGCCTGGTGGTTCTTATTATTAATCGTCATTCTATGCATTAATATAGTTGTATGTTCAATTGAGCGTCTTTCTGTTACCTGGAAAATTATTTTCCCAAAGCAGCTTAAGTTTAACCCTGAAAGGTTCAGAAAATTAAAAAATCTTGAAACATTTACAGTCGATAAAACTTCCGAATCTTTATCCAGTGAATATGAAACCTTTTTATCCAAAACTGTTGGGGCGGTAATAAAAGAGGAAACTGAATCAGGCACAGTCATGTATGCGGAAAAAGGAAGATGGACAAGAATTGGCGTATATGTGATCCATTCCAGTATTATTTTGCTTATAATCGGTGCATTGATCGGCGCTGTTTTCGGTTTTAAGGCCACCCTGCAGCTGGATGAGGGTGAAACATCGGATGTTGCTTTTATTTACAAAAAAAGAATACCGGTAAACATTGGTTTTTCCATAAAATGTAATGATTTTGATGTGAAATTTTATGATACCGGCGCACCTGAAGAATTCAGATCAAATCTTACGATTATTGAGAATGGTAAAGAAAGTTTTACCAAAGATATTCGTGTCAATCATCCGCTCAGATACAAAGGGATCAATATTTTTCAGTCCTCCTACGGTACAGCCAGGCCGGACAGTGTTGTTCTTGATATTATCATGCAGCCTGATAAGGATGTAACAACAAAAACCATTAAAATAGGACAAGAAATTCAATTACCGGAAAATCAGGGCTTATTTAAGCTTGAAGGTTTTTTGCCGCATTTTGATTTCAGGGGTAATGACCTTGGGGAGGCGTTTGTTGGAAGGATTACCCAAAAGGATGGCAACAGTTTTCAAATTGCTCTTCCAATAAAATTTCCAACCTTTGATAAAATGAGAAAGGGAACATTTGCCTTTGTGGTCAAAGAATTTGAACGAAAACATTATACCGGTCTTCAGATCACCAAAGATCCCGGGATATGGTATGTTTATTCAGGATTTATCTTAATGATCATCGGATGCTGGGTCACCTTTTTTATGTCTCACCAGTCCTATTTTATTGAAATTAAAAAAAATAAAACCAATAATTCAGAAATCAGTATTTCAGGAAGAGCCAACCGAAACAGCCAGGGAATGAAACTTAAAATTCAAAAAATTGTAACAAAATTAAAGGATAAATGATTCTTATGAACAGTTCTTTAGCATTATCTTCGGCAACGTTTATTTATGCACTGGCTTCGGTTTTTTATATCGGATCGTTTACCTTTAAAAAGCAGGTCCTTGCAAAAGCAGGGTTTATTGTTCTTGTCATAGGATTTTTAGATAATACCCTTGGCATCATTTTAAGATGGATTGAATCCTACCAGATGGGGTACGGGCACGCACCCTTTGCCAATATGTATGAATCTTTGGTATTTTTTTCCTGGACGGTTGCCATCCTTTATATTTTTGTTGAACTCAAATACAAAGAAAGCATTATAGGCGTGTTTGCATCCCCTTTGATCTTTCTTGCCATTGCATATGCTTCCCTTTCTCCTGATATCAGCAGTAAAATAAGTCCTTTAATCCCTGCACTGAAAAGCAATTGGCTCATTGCCCATGTCATCACCTGTTTTTTAGGGTATTCCGGCTTTGCCCTGGCATTCGGGTTCAGTATCATATATTTTGTAAAGCCAAAAGATCCTGACGCCACATCTATATTTGCAAAGCTGCCTTCAGAAGAACTCATCGATGAATTGACTTATCAGATGGTGGTTTTCGGATTCCTTTTCCTCACCATTGGCATTATTACCGGCGCGGTCTGGGCCAATTCGGCCTGGGGCAAGTACTGGAGCTGGGACCCTAAAGAAACCTGGTCTCTCATTACATGGTTTGTTTATGCCATTTTCATGCATTTAAGAATGATGAAGGGCTGGCATGGAAGGAACCTTGCCTGGGTATCCATTATCGGTTTTATTGCTGTCATGTTTACTTATTTCGGGGTAAACTATGTGCTCAGCGGACTTCACAGTTACGGTTAACCATAACCGGCCATCATTATGTATTATCTTAATTTGTCTTGACAAGAAAACAAGATATTAATATAGATTAACGCTAATTATGGACGTTATTGCAAGACGGTTTAAGATTACTGTCTGCAAAGGAAATAGTTCAGGTTATAACCTATATAGGTTTCTCCCTGGACAAAATGGTTAAAGTATCATCAACATTTTAAATTGATGGAGTTTTCATGAGCGAAATAGAAAACAAAACTGAAAATGGTTCCACGGAGAGTGCAGGGGAAGGCACAACCGGTGATACAAAAGATGACAAGGGTTTAGGGCTCGGTGTCATTTTTTTTATTGTTGCATTTGTTGTATGCTTCTTATCCGGTACGCTGCTGTTTCCCAAATTGCTCTATTCAAAAAAAGAGCAGCCTTTTAACTTTGATCACGCGCTTCATGTCGATGAAGCAGGTGATTGCGATTCATGCCATTCTTTCCGGGAGGACGGTAGTTTTACCGGAATACCCAAGCTTGATACATGTCTGGACTGTCATTCCGAAGAAGCTTTGGGTGAGACAGAAGATGAAGCCGTGTTTGTAGAAGAGTATGTATTAGAAGAAAAAGAAGTCCCCTGGTATGTCTATTCAAGACAACCGGATTGTGTCTTTTTCTCCCATGCTGCACACACCCAGACTGCTGGTATGGATTGTGTAACATGTCATGGTCATATCGGAGAATCCACTTCTTTAAAACCCTACGAAGAGAACAGGATTACAGGTTACAGTCGTGATATCTGGGGTAAAAACATTTTTGGGATTAAGAAAAATTCCTGGGATCGTATGAAGATGGATGACTGCGCAGAGTGTCACAAAGAGGAAACAGGCCACAAGGGTTATTGTTTCCAGTGCCACAAATAAGAAACCTAAAACACAAGAATTCAAAAACTTTATAGAGGAATTATTTATGAAAGTTGACAGAAGAAGCTTCTTGGGATTGGGACTTGGCGCAGTTGCTGGTGTTGCAGTTTCCCCTGTTGGGATAAAACTGACAGATGATTCTTCCATCTGGACCCAGAACTGGCCATGGACTCCTGTCCCCATTGACGGAGAAGTAACCTATGAAAATTCGGTCTGCAGCCTTTGTCCTGGAAGCTGTGGGTTAAGCATCAGGAAGATAGATGACAGACCGGTTAAAATTGAAGGACTGGCCGAGCACCCTGTAAATGATGGAGGCGCCTGTCTCCACGGAATTGCCGGTCTCCAGTATTTATATGACCCTGCAAGGGTAAAAACACCATTGAAAAAAAATGGTGATAAATTTGAGAAAATATCCTGGGATGATGCTATTGCGCTCGTTGCCGGGAAACTGGTTGATATCCGCAAAAGCGGTTCGCCTGAAAAACTTGCCTGCATTGCAGATAAGGAGCAAGGATCGGTTTCAGGGTTATTTCAACGACTGTTAAAAACATTTGGATCACCCAATTTTTATACCATGCCAAGCCTTGAATCTTATCTTGAAGTGACAGCAGAAGCACTGCATGGTGAGGGAATGACCATCGGGTTTGATCTTGAGAACTCAGATTTTGTTCTAAGCTTTGGCGCAGGGATCATCGAAGGTTGGGGATCACCTGTAAACTGCTTTAAAGCAAATGCATCAAGAAGAGCCAGACACGCAAAGCTTTATCAAATTGAATCGCGTTTGTCTAATACCGCTGCCAATGCAGATAAATGGATTCCAATAAAACCTGGAACCGAAGCAGATCTGGCTTTGGGTATTTGCGCGGTTATCTTGAAAAACAATTTGTTTAACGGCGGGGCTACAGCTAATTTTAGAGGTGGGTTTAATAAACTTGCCATTATGATTCAAAAGGATTACGCACCTTCAAAAACTGCTGAAATTACCGGTGTGAAAGCATCAGATATTGAAAAGATTGCCACCCTGTTTGCCAAAGCAAAAATGCCTGTTGCTGTCTTTGGCAAAGGCAGAGGCGACGGCGCTCAAAGCTTAAAAGAGCTTGCAGCGGTTCACACATTGAATTGTCTGGTTGATAATATCAATAAAGAGGGTGGGGCGTTTGTTCAACCCCAAAGTGAGTATCTTGAGTTCCCGGATGAATCAATGGACAGCATAGCTGATGCAGGGTTTTCAAAAAACAAAGCTGGGCGCTATGTGAACCAGCTTATTGAAAAGGTAAACGAGTCTTCAAAACCTGTTGTTGAAGCCCTTTTTGTTTACAATGCAAATCCTTGTTATTCTCTGCATGATTCCAAAAGTGTTAAACAGGCAATCGGGAAAATTCCTTTTGTCGTAAGTTTTTCATCATTTCTTGATGAAACGGCTAAAGAAGCGGATATTATTCTGCCAAGCCATACATTTCTGGAACGGCTTGAAGATGTCCCATCCTGTGCCGGGCTTGCTAAGAGTGTTGTAGGACTTACAAAACCTGTCATTGACCCTGTATTTGACACGAAGCATGCGGGAGATGCTGTCATTCTTATTGCAAAAGCACTGGAAGGAAGTATCGCCCAAAATTTTGAATGGGAAACCTATGACGAATGTCTTGAAAGTGTGGCGGGAGGAATCTGGGACTCGTTATCAGAAGATGGATATGCGATTATATCCGAAGGTGCTCCTTCCGGATCTGTAGCAGTTAACGTCTCTTTTCTTGCGGATAACCCCGCAACGATTCAGGCCCAGGGCGATTACGAACTCACACTGATTCCAATTGATAACATGAGATTGATCAACGCAGGAATTGCCGCATCTCCTTTTGCAATTAAGACTGTTTCAGATAAAGTCTTAAAGGGCAGTGATATTGTTGTAGAGATTAATCCTTTAACAGCCAAGGGTCTAAAAGATCGCGGGTATGCAACCCTGACTACCCCAATGGGCACAGCCAGGGTTATGATAAACCTGAACGAAGGCATGATGCCAGGCATAATTGGAATGGTTGAAGGTCTTGGTCATACCTTTGATAATAAGTATGTGTCAAACAAGGGTATAAATGTGAATGACTTAATAGGCCCGGTAATTGAATCCGGTTCAGGACTGGATGCTGCCTTTGGAATTAAAGTAAAAATTTCCAAGGCCTAAAATTCAAGGATAAATTGCTAAAGAGGTTCTTAATGAAACAAAATAATAATAAAGCACATAAATTCGGGATGGTTATTGACCTGGACAAATGCACCGGATGCGGTTCCTGCATGGTTTCGTGCATGTCTGAGAATAATGTTCCGTTTAAGGAGGATGAATCCAATAAAAAGGATAGCATCACCTGGATGAGTGTTTATAAATTAACCAATGGTAAATCCTTTCCTGATACGCAAATTGTATATATGCCAAGACCGTGTCAGCATTGCGGAGGAAAAGGGGATCATGGTCATTCACCATGTGTTTCCGTCTGCCCTGCTGTTGCGACCGATTATGGCTATGATACAGGGATTGTCAGCCAGATTTATACGCGCTGTTTTGGATGTCGATATTGCATGGGGGCATGTCCTTATCATGCAAGGTATTTTAACTGGTGGGATCCTAAATGGCCCGAAGGCATGGAAAACTACCTGAGCCCTGATGTATCACCAAGGATGAGAGGGGTTGTAGAAAAATGCAGTTTTTGTTACCACAGATACCAGGCTGCAAGGGATATAGCATACTATGAAGGGCGAGATGATATTGAAGAACATGAATATCAGACCGCCTGCACCACAGCTTGTCCTGCAGGCGCTATTGTATTCGGAGATCTTAATAATCCCGCCCATCAAGTACACCAGATTGTTAAACCTGATCCACACCCGGATCCGAGAAACAAACATGTAGTCGGAAAATCAAGAAATCCTAAGGTTTTCAGGCTGCTTGAAAGACTTGGCACCAATCCGAAAATCTATTATCTTTCCGAACGGGAATGGGTAAGAAAAGCAGGTGATAATTATCTGGATGGTGAGTGGGATAAAATTAAGAATTATCATGGGGCTACTTTATCCAATGATTAAGTAATCCAAAATCTTATTTAGGAGTGAATAAATATGGATTCTGCATTAATACCTGAAGGTGCAAAACGTTGCTCATTTCCAAAGTTTGCCATTGGAATTGCTATCGTTAGTGCCGTAGTTCTCTGGGGCGTTTTTGCCATGTTCCTTTGCTGGTTTAAAGGCCTGAACCAGACCAATATGAATGATTACTACGGGTTTGCCCTCTGGATCTGGGCTGACCTTGCAGTCATTGCTGTTGGTGGCGGAGCATTTTTTACAGGTCTGCTAAGATATATTTTTAAGATTGATGAACTGAAAAATATTATCAATTTTGCCGTGATCATCGGTTTTATCTGTTATAGTTCGGCATTGTTAATTCTTGCCATTGATATTGGGCAGCCCCTCAGAGGCTGGTTCATTTTCTGGCACGCCAATGTCCATTCAATGTTGACAGAGGTAGCCTTTTGTCTGTCCGCATATTTTGCCGTATTGACCATTGAGTTTATCCCGAATATTCTGGAAAACAGACAGGCCAACAAAGTGCCGTTTTTTCATCACCTTGCCCATAATATGCATGGTGTCATGGCAGTATTTGCTGCAACCGGTGCCTTCCTTTCCTTTTTCCATCAGGGATCTCTTGGTGGTGTTGCCGGTGTTCTGTATGGTCGTCCTTTTGCTGTCAGGGAAGGATTGTTGATCTGGCCCTGGACTTTCTTTCTGTTTACATGGTCTGCAGCAGCATTTGGTCCTTGTTTTACCCTTTTGGTGACAAAAATTACTGAAACGGTTACCGGCAAAAAACTGGTCAAAGATAATGTGGTTCATTTATTAGCTAAAATATCTGGATGGATGATTGTCACCTACATCATTGCCAAGATTATAGACACTATTTATTGGGCACTAGTAACTGCTCCAAGTCTTGGATTTACCTTAAGCCATTTTTACAGTAACAACGGATTTTACGGTTACTGGATTTTGATTACTGAAATTGTATTATGCGGTGTAGTTCCGGGTGCTATTCTCATCATGAAGTCCACCCGGGAAAATCCGAGACTGCGTCTAATTGCCATTATCCTCGGTGTAATTGGTGTCTGTCTGAACAGGTGGGTCATGGTACTTCAGATTATGGCGGTTCCGGTAATGAGTTTTGATACCTGGGCACTTTACTTTCCAAGCTGGCAGGAAATTGCTACAACAATTCTTCCTGTTGCCTATGGAATTATTTTGATTGCGGTTGCTTATCGTTACCTCCCTGTATTCCCTCAGGAACAGGAACTCAATACGATAGAACCGGTAGCAGAAGCAGAATAAACCCTGTGATTTAAAGGAGAAAGATTATGTTTCCATTTAGTTTTGAGTGGGCATGGGACATGGCCCACGTCGTCTTCTTCGGTGGATTCTGGTATGCCGTTTCCATCCTGGGTGCCGGTATGACATTTTGTATTTTAAAGGCAGCCTATGATACCATTAATGATAGTGGAGATTCTCATCATTAGGCACTGAATATAGAAATCGGGGACAGATTTTTAAATTTGTCCCCACAATTTTGAATAAAGCGCATTCCGGAGCTTGCCTTAAAAGTCTTGGAATGCGTTTTTATTTTTATAAAACATTAGAAAGCCATTGAAAAATTTTCAGGAATAAAACTTAAAATGGTACAACTAAAAGGACATATTGAACGCATCACTTTTTCAAGTGAAGAAAGTGCATTTTGCATATGCAAGCTCAAGGTGAAAGGTGAAAGGAACCTTGTAACTATTGTAGGGAATATGGTGAATCCAATCCCTGGTGAGTTTGTCGAACTTACGGGGAAATGGATCACCCATGCCAAGTTTGGCAATCAGTTTCAGATCCAGCAATATAAGACCCTTGTTCCCGCCACCCAGGTCGGCATTCAAAAATACCTGGGGTCAGGCCTGATTAAAGGGATCGGTCCTGTTATGGCCAAACGGATTGTAAAGCGGTTCGGTATAAAATCACTGGATATTATTGAAAAGAGTATTGACAAGCTTTCTGAAGTAGAGGGCATCGGTAAAAAAAGAATTGAAATGATTCGGCAGGCCTGGGATGAGCAAAAGGAGGTCAGAACCGTAATGTTCTTTTTGCAGTCCCATGGAGTCAGCACTGCTTATGCAGCCAAAATTTTTAAAACTTACGGCCAGGATTCCATTCATATTGTGAAAGAAAATCCTTACAGGCTTGCCAGGGATATTTTTGGTATCGGGTTTATCATTGCAGACAGTATTGCTGAAAAGCTTGGTATGGAAAAGCATGCCCCCCAACGCATTGAAGCAGGGCTTGAATATGTGCTGCATCAGCTTTCCGATGATGGTCATGTTTGTTATCCCTATGACGAGCTTTGCCTGAAAGTTCAACATATGCTGGAAGTAGACAGGGATATCGTTTTACAGGCTATCGCAGATTCTTTTTTAGCCGACCGGATTGTTATTGAAGATATCAATGAAAATAAAAAACTTGTCTTTTTAAAAAAATTTCATGTTTGTGAGACAGAAATTGCTAAAAATTTCGAACGACTTAAAAATTCTTCCAAAAGTGTTAGAAAGATTGATTCAAAAAAAGCCATTGAATGGATTAAGGGCCAGATTAAGATAACCCTTGCCAAGAACCAGGAGGAGGCTGTTAAAAAATCTTTGGAGGAAAAGGTCTTAATTATTACGGGCGGGCCTGGTACCGGTAAAACAACCATTATTAATGCCATTATCAAGATTTTAAAAAAAGCAGGCGCAAAAATTTTACTTGCCGCACCTACGGGAAGAGCCGCCAAAAAGATGAGCGAAGCCACTTGGGAACGGGCTCAGACCATTCACAGGCTGCTCGATTATTCCATGAAGGAGTCGGGCTTTAAAAAGAACAATAAAAACCTATTAAAATGTGATGCGCTGATCATTGATGAAGCATCCATGATTGATACAGTCTTAATGCATCATCTCCTAAAGGCCGTTCCTCCCAAAGCCACCCTTATTTTTGTTGGAGATGTCAATCAATTGCCGTCGGTGGGCCCTGGAAATGTATTGAATGATTTGATTGTGTCCAGTGCTTTTGGTGTTGTTACGCTTGATACCATATTCAGGCAGGCAAAAAAGAGCCTGATTGTTGTCAATGCCCACAGGATCAATAAGGGGATGTTTCCGGTACTGGCAAATGATAATAAGAAAAGCAATTTTTATTTTGTCCAGAAAGAAGAGCCGGAAGATGTCTTAAGTACCATTATTGATCTGGTGAAAAATAGAATACCAGATAAATTTGGCTGCCACCCGGTAGATGATATCCAGGTATTAACCCCAATGCACAGAGGTATTGTCGGGGCCGGCAACCTGAACCATGAACTACAGAAAATCCTGAACCTGAACAAGGTGACAGTCCAAAGGGGGGACAGGAAATTTAAAGTTTCAGACAAGGTGATGCAGATCAGGAATAATTATGACAAGCATGTCTATAATGGGGATATCGGCAGGATTGTTGATATTAATTTTATCGATCAAAAAGTGCTGCTCAATTTTGACGGAAGGGAAGTTGAGTATGATTTTTTCTCCCTTGATGAAATTGTTCATGCTTATGCAGTTTCTGTCCATAAATCTCAAGGCTCAGAATATCCTGTCGTGATAATACCCGTTGTGATTCAACACTATATCCTTTTGCAAAGAAATTTGATTTACACGGCAGTGACCCGGGGTAAGAAACTTGTTGTTCTCGTGGGGACAAAAAAAGCCCTTGCCATGGCTATCAATACGGATAAATCATCCAGGCGGTATACCCGGCTCCGGCATCGCCTGAAACACTGATGCAGGCGCATTACTCAAAGCTTGCTGGAAAGAATCTTAAAATAAAAAAATGGGAGCCGGTTGAACAGCCCCCATTTGGCAAAGATGATTTGAGGTCGCCTTAAATTAATTAATGGTGATTTGTTTGACCTCTTCTTTGGTGTTGTCTTTTTTCAGGGTTAGTTTAAGGATGCCATCCCGAAAATCTGCATCCACATCATCGATTAGAACATCGTCGGAAAGGGTAAATGCCCGTTTAAAGCTTCCGTATGATCTTTCTTTTCTGAAATAGCTGTTCTTTTTTTCTTCATTCTCAAAGTTTCTTTCACCCTTTATGGTCAGAACCCTGTCTTCAATATTCACAGAAATGTCCTCTTTTTTGACACCCGGCAGTTCAATGTTGAGAATCACAGTGTCTTTCTCGTTCAGGATGTCTACAGCGGGATACCAGGATTCATCGGTTTTTGGTTTTGTGTTAAAAAAGGAATAAAAGTCATTAAATGAATTTCCCCGGAAAGCCAGTTCATTAATTGGGTTGTATCTTACAAGTTTCATGATTAATTCTCCTGTTTAGGTTGTTGTGTTTTCATTTCTTCGCTTGCATTTGAAACAAAATTAATCATAAAATAAAATGCGTCAAGTAAAATAATGAATTTTAATATAATATATTACTAAAATAAATTAAAATTAAAAAGTAATATAAAATCGCAGGGCTTTATTTTTTTCTTCCGGATATGATCCAGACAACAGCCCAGACAAGAAAGACAGGTATGATTCCATAGGAAATATAAGAAATAAAATTTTCATTCCATGGCTTTAGATAAAGGGCTACGACCATAGGATAAACAAGGGTAAGTACGATACCGAATCGGATTTTTGCAGGAAGTTGCTTTAGCTTTTTTGAAGAAGCCCCCTTTTTTACAGGTTCCCCCTTAAACAGTCTTGGCAAAATCAAGACACCGGCAATCAGCAGCACTAAAACAAGAATTTCAGTTATCCCGGTCAAGACTTACCCCCTCAATCTGACTATGGTTTAAATCCTAATTTTATTTCAAATATTGCCTAATTTGTCAATGAGATTTAAAAGTGATGTAAAAGCAGCCTGTTTTTGATAACCTTAAATCAAATATATAGATTAGCTTGTTTTTATTGACTTTTTAAGCTTTTCAGCTTATATTAAAAATACTTGATCTTTTACAATTTGGGGGCGAAATGGCTTCGACGGAGATTTTGAAGTCTATGGTAGCATACCGAGTCTTTTGTCAGCTCGTAAACTTGGCAATACATAAACATAATCGCAGATGATTATAATTACGCTGTAGCTGCGTAGAGCAGCTTCCGTCCTGCTGATATCCTTCTTGCAGATTTCAGGTCAGGGCGTCGACTTTGCAAGACCGCCTTTTAAGGGTGTCTGAACCTTAAAGGTTAAACTTTTCAGGCTATACTGTTTTGTATCCATCTCAAAGGAGACGTTACAGCAAAATTTAAATTTTGAGATAAGTATGTAGAAGCCTGGGGTGATCGTTTTCGGACGCGGGTTCAACTCCCGCCGCCTCCACCAATTTTTATTAATAAAATCAATAACTTACACAAATTTTTCAGATTTAACGCATTTCTTCAAAAAAATTACATCAAATTTTAGTTTAAAATCAAATAGTTACAAAATCATAAATTACCCACCTCGGTGGGTCAGATGTGGGTCAGGCAGCACCTTTCAAATTACCTGTAAATAATCACTTTTTCAGACAATCTTTATGTTTTTAAATGCGTGCTTCAGGGCCATTATGTGTTGGTCTGCGGAGTTAGATTATAAATTTTATTCTACAGCAATGTCCAAGGCTTATATATTTGGATTGAAAATTTTATTCAGGGAAAATCTCATGTACCATATGTTGGGGTGGTCGAAAATTTCAAGAACCAAGCCTTATGAATACATAAGCTCACCGACTGGATATGAATTATCATTACTGCTGGTAAAAATAGTCAACACTTTTTAAGGACATTCCCCGTTGCTTTAACACTGGGACTATACATGCCCTTGCTATTTTACTGCGATCTGTTTTATACAAAGTAAAATTAACGGCATTTAATTGAATTTTAATTAGTTTATAATTATTTATTATAATTCAGGGCTGATTCTTAAAGACAGGATTAAACATGACGAGCGATAACCGTTTGAACAAAGACATATCAATGAACTTTTCCGATCAGAATTTCAACAAATCAATAATTCCTGAAAGAGACGATCTCAACTGGAACCAACTCATTTTGGGCATGAAAAAGACAACCAAGGAATTTATCGAAAATGTCCTGGAAAACATCATAGAGTCCATCGTGATAACGGATTTGGACGGATACCTGGTCTATTTCAATAAATACTCGGAACAGATGTTTGAATTTAAGTCTCAGGAAGTGCTCAACCAGCACATCGCCATACTGGGGGGGAAAAACCCGAACGTCCTCCACCTCATTCGGGAAGGAAAAATTTTTAACGATGAAATCACCCTTAAGACAAAATCCGGCAGACACTTTCCCGCCCATGTGAGGAATGTTCCCCTGAGGGATGACCAGGACAGGCCCGTCGCCATGGTCGGTGTGGCAAGGGACCTGACCAGAGAAAAGGAAAAACAGCGGATTGATGACAAAATGGCGCGTTTGAAAGAGTTTAACGAGAATCTTATTGAATCCCTGAACGACGGGATTCAAATAATAAACTTTGAAGGCAATATTGAGTTTGTAAATAAACAATTGGCCAATGTTTTAGGGTATGAACCCGATGACTTGGTAGGAAAACACTATACAAAAATTGTAACAATTGAAGACCGACCAATATTTCAAAATTTAATCGATTCGCCGACAGATTCCAAAGTAAAAGCTACTTTTGAAACCAGCTTTATTTCCAAATCCGGTAAAAAAATTCCTTTTTTTGTCGGGAGTTCACCTCTAAAAGGAAGACGGGTGTCGGGCATTGTAAATGCAGTAACGGATATCTCTGAAATTCAGAAATTAAAAGAAGAGTTGTTTCAGTCTGAAAAAATGTCTTTAATAGGAACTCTGGCCAGTGAAGTAGCGCATGAAATAAATAACCCACTTGGGGGACTGGTCATATCTGTCCAAATGCTTTTAGAGGATATTGAAAACGAAGAACTGGATCTTACAATGGCCAGAGAGGAACTTTTAGGGATTGAAAGCGATGCCCGCCGCTGCCGAAGCATAACAAGAAAATTACTTGATTTTTCACGTCGCAAGCCGGAGGGACGTGAACCCTTAAACTTTAATAAACTTATTGAAACCTCCCTTATCTTTGTCCAGCGTCAGGCAGAAATTGAAAATATAAATTTCATCAAAAATTATTATGAAAATTTACCTCTGGTATGGGGAAACTCAAACAGCCTTCAACAGGTAATAATCAATCTCGTTAAAAACGCCTGTGATGCCATGCCAGCGGGAGGACAAATAATTATTACTACCGAAGTACTGGATATCGGAGAACAACATCCATGGATCCGAATCTCTTTTGCAGATACCGGGCCTGGAATTTCCAGTGATCACATTGGCATGATTTTTGATTCTTTTTTTACAACCAAGGAGGGGGGCAAAGGAACCGGACTTGGACTTGCGGTTAGCAGGCGGATTGTTGAAGAACAGAGAGGTAAGCTGATCTTCGAAGATGTGAAAGGGAAAACTGGTGCTATTTTTCACGTTTTACTTCCCAGTTTATCGGGTGATAAATCGGAGGACATTCATGACTGAAAATTTCAAAGTTTTAATTGTAGATGATGAAGATTCCATTCGCAAACGTTGTATCCGGCTTTTATCCAGGCAGGGATATGCTGTTGTTGGTGCCGACAACAGTTCAACCGCTTTGAAACTGCTGCAAAATGAAAGAACAGGTTTCGATCTATTGCTCGTGGATATCCGGATGCCCGGTATGGACGGCATACAGCTTTTGAAAAAAATCAAGACGCAAATGCAATCCATAGAAATCATAATCATGACAGGTTATGCCACAGTGGAAACTGCCATAAAAGCAATGAAATACGGTGCTTTTGATTATCTTACCAAACCCTTTGACAAAGATGAATTGTTGAACATAATCGATAAAATTGTTGAAATAAAATCTTTGCAGCAAGAGGTCATAGAACTCAAGAGTCAACTGACAAAGACCAATGAAAAACAAATGGTCATTGGAAATTCTCCAGCCATGAATAAGGTCATGAGGATCATTGAAAAAGTTTCACCTGTAGACTCTAATATCCTGATCCAGGGCGAAAGCGGAACAGGAAAGGGGTTTGTTGCAAATGCTATTCATGCTAAGAGTAAACGGAAAAAACAACCCTTTGTTGTGGCCGACTGTGCAGCATTATCCGATAATATATTAGAAAGTGAACTTTTCGGTCACGTTAAAGGTGCTTATACCGGTGCACATACCGCCCGGGACGGATATTTTAAAAAAGCCAACAAAGGCACATTGTTTCTGGATGAAATTGGTGAAGTTCCTTTGAATTTGCAGGGAAAATTATTAAGGGCTGTTCAGGATCAGGCTTTTGTAAAATTAGGTTCCACAGAGGCCACTAAGGTTGATACCCGTATCATTGTCGCTACAAATCGCAATTTGGAAGAAATGGTTTCAAAGGGTGAGTTCAGAGAAGATCTGTTCTATCGCTTAAATGTCATTACATTGTCCTTGCCGGCTTTAAGAGAAAGGCGAGAGGATATCTCTCTACTGGCAAGGCATTTTCTGAAATGGTATACGGCAAAGCTCAATCTTAATCCGCTTTTTCTTCCAGATGAAGTTCTGGAAATTATTGTTTCCCATGACTGGCCGGGCAACATCAGGGAACTGGAAAATGCCATGCAGCGGGCCATTGTTCTGGCGGAAAATAAAACCTTGTCCATAGAAGGCCTGTTCCCGGCCCGGACTGAGAAAGACCCGGTTCGTTTTAATTATTCTGATCTCTTTAAAAAAAAAGCAAGCTATCAGGAAATTAAGCGGGAAGTTGTGAAAAATTTTACGAAACAATATCTGACCCAGTGCCTTATTTTCCATAAAGGCAATATCACAAACGCAGCAAAAGCCATGGGCATGCGCCGCACTTCTCTTCAAAGACTTGTAACTCAAACTGGTCTCGGCAGCCAATCATTTAAAAATTAGTAACCTAAAAAGAGGCGGTGGTGTTTCCGAAAAAGAGACACCTGTCGCTATTTTGGCACACTGCCGTCCTCAAAAAAACCTGTTTTTTTAGAGGGTTATGATAGACAGGTTGTTGGCATATCTTTTGCATTTCCTTCAGTTAGTTTCTGAATAACCTATCCTGTAAATAGAGGAATTATTATGTATTTACCAAAATTTACCCTTGAAAGCCCCAGATCAATAGAAGAAGCAGTGAGCCTTCTGGGTTCCGGTGAACAGACCAAGCTTTTGTCAGGTGGTACAGATCTTTTTCCAAGAATGAAATATAAACTTTGTTCTCCAGGGGTCCTTATAAGTCTGAAAGGTTTGCCGTCGTTCCCTCCTCAAATTGACGAAGAACGCAAATTGATCATAGATGCAAATATATCTTTGACCGCCATAACGCTCTCACCTGAAATTTTGGAAAAGGCTCCTTTATTAGCTCTGGCGGCTCAAAAAGTTGCCACTCGTGAAATCAGAAACATGGGAACTCTTGGTGGAAACATTTGCCAGGAAACTCGATGCCTTTACCTGAACCAAACTCATACGTTTCAATTTACAGAGCCTTGTTTGAAGCGCGGAGGCAAAGAATGCTATTTCGCCCCTAAAGGGAAAAAGTGCTGGGCCACCTTTATGTCGGATATTGCGCCGACACTTTTTTGTCTCAATGCAAGTGTGATAGTTGCAGGCTTAGATGGTGAACAACAAATAAAAATCGAGGAAATTTATACCAACGACTCCCTCAAACCTTTATCGCTAAAACCGGATCAAATTATCACAAAGATTATTGTACCGAAAACTCAAAGCCCGTCCGGGAATGGATTTGCAAAATTCACCGTAAGAAAGACCATTGAATTTGCAATTGTGAATGTCGGGGTTTTTTTAGAAACAGAAAAGGACCTCAAGACCTGTAAAAAGGCGAGAATTGCAGTGGGAGCAGTTTCTGAGGGGCCTCAGAGGGCACTGGAAGCAGAAGACTGGCTGGCAGGAAAAAGCTTGTCCAAAGAGAACATAAATAAAGTTTCACAAAAAGCTGCTAGTTCTTTAAAAATAATACCCCACCATGGGTATTCAAAAAAATATCTAACCGAGTGCTTGAAAATTCAATCAAAGCAGGCCCTCAATGATGCTGTAGAAGGACTCGCTGATCAAAGTAACAGAGGGAGGTAAGTATGACAACAACACAAAGAAAAAAAATCATTGGACTTACAGTTAACGAGGAAACTTATGAGCTGGCAGTTGAGTGTCAGGAAACATTGTTGGACGTATTACGCAATAATTTGGGGTTAACGGGGACTAAAGAAGGATGCGGTACGGGTGAATGCGGCTCCTGCACCGTACTGCTGGAAGGAGAACCGATATTAGCCTGCCTGATGCTGGCAGTTGAATGCGAAAATAAAAAAATCGAAACCATTGAGGGACAATCTATTAACGGTGATTTGACACCGGTCCAAGAAGCCTTTCTTGAAAAAGGGGCAGTACAATGCGGATTTTGTACACCTGGTATGGTGCTGGCCTCTACCGATCTTTTAAAAAGAAATCCTGATCCCAGCAAGGAAGATATCATGGAGAGCCTGGGGGGGCATCTATGCCGTTGTACGGGATACAATAAAATCATGGAGTTTGTGCATCATGCTGCAAAGCTGAATAGGGACAACACCTAAAGGAGCACGAAAATGAGTGAGTTGGATTATGTCGGAAAACGAATATTAAGAAAGGATGGTCCGGACAAGGTCACAGGCAAAGCGATCTACACAGTTGATATACAACTAAAGGGACAGCTGGTTGGAAGGATACTCAGAAGCCCTCATGCCCATGCACGGATACTGGACATCGACATCAGTCTTGCCTTGGAGGTACCGGGTGTCAAAGCTGTGATCACTGGTAAAGATACTTTGGGCATTAAACATGGCTTTGTTGAAACACCTCGTTATCCAGCGGATCAATATCCCCTGGCAATGGACAAGGTTCGATTTATTGGTGAAGAAGTTGCTGCAGTGGCAGCTACCGATGTATATGCTGCAGATAAAGCTTTGAGTCTTATAAAAGTGACATATGAATCCCTGCCTGCGGTCTTTGATCCTGAAGAAGCCATGATACCGGGGGCACCGGAAATCCATCCCTCCCATCCCAAAGTAAAGGAGGACCTGGTTAATATCGGAGGTAAAACTGCTTCGGGCTGGGGTGATGTGGAAGCAGGGTTTCAAGAAGCTGACTATGTGAGGGAGGACCGGTTTGAAAGCCATCTTCGGACCCACGGATTCCTTGAGCCCCACGCCACTGTAGCCAGTTTTGAGGCAGACGGAAAATTGAATGTGTGGACATCTTCACAGGGGCCGTTCATCAAACGGGCAAAGCTTGCCAAAACCCTGGGACTTCCACAGTCATCGGTAAGGGTGAAAAAAGCCTATGTCGGGGGTGCCTTTGGAGGGAAGATAGATCTATACACCCATGAATTCTGTGCAGCACTTCTCTCCATGAAAACGTCCAGACCCGTGGAAATCATTGCAACCCGTGAAGAAATATTCACTGCTTATCGTCACGGTCAACCCATGATTGTCACGGTAAAAACCGGCGTTAAAAAAGACGGTACTATCGTGGCGCAGGAGTTCAAAACTATCAATAATTCCGGGGGCTATCGCGGTAGCGGCGTGGTAGTCATCTTTCTGGTGTGGGGGTTTGCAATGGCCCCCTATCGAATCCCCAACATGAAATATAAAGGATACTCGGTTTATACCAACAATCCGATTCGATCTCCACAAAGGGGGCATGGCGCACCCCAGATGCGATTTGCAGTGGAATCTCAACTGGACATGATTGCGGCTGAGCTGGGCATCAGCCCCATTGACATTCGTCTGAAAAATGCACGGGTTTCAGGTGAAATGCTTCCCAATGGAGATAATGTGCATAATTGCGGTCTCAAGGATTGCGTTCTGGATATTGCCAAACACACGGACTTTACAGCAAAATTCGGGATCAGCCGAACTGAAAAACAAGGACGGTACCGGAAAGGCATTGGCATTGGGGTCAGTGCCTACTTTGGGGGATCATTGATTTACCCCAATAGTTCATCAGTCATTGTAAAAATGAACGACGACGGAAGCGTATCCCTGCTGACGGGTTCCCTGGATATCGGACAGGGATCTGAAACCATACTGTGCCAGATTGTTGCAGAAGAACTTAAAATTCCCATAGAAGAGGTTCAAGTGTTTGCGGCCGATACTGAAACCACACCCGTGGATATTGGGGTGTGGATCAGCGGGAATGCCTATGTAACAGGTAATGCAGCCCGTGAAGCGGCAGGCGATGTCCGCCGAAAACTCATGACAATTGCTGCCGAAGAACTCAATGCCGACATTGAAAATTTGATATTCCAGAACAAACGCGTCTATATATCCGGCCAGCCGGAACGTTCATTATCATATGAAGAACTTGTGGCCTTAAGCATTCAGAAACACAGAGGGGATTCTGTCATTGGAAATGGGCATTGGCGTACTATGAGAGACGAACCTTTCCATCCGAGCCTTGCAACAACAAAGGGAAGATGGACTGAAAACTATGCCTTTGACGCCCAGACAGCCGAAGTGGAGGTGGATACTGAAACCGGGAACGTCCGTCTGCTGAAGGCCGTGACCGCTCATGACTGTGGATTTCCCATCAACCCCCTTCAGGTGGAAGGGCAAATTGACGGTCAGGTATCCATGGCCCTAGGTCACGCATTCATGGAAGAAATAATGATGGAAAAAGGTCGCACCTTGAATCCGAGCTGGCTGGATTACCGGATGCCCTCTATCTGTAACATTGCAGACTCAGAACACATCGACGTGATTACGGAAAGGTACCAGGTCGGGAAACCTTACCGAACCAAGGAGGTTGGTGAAGGCTATGTATCAGCCATCCTTGCAGCAATTGCCAATGCCATTTACAACGCCGTAGGTGTAAGACTTTTTTCAACACCGTTTACACCGGAAAAAATTTTAAAGGGTTTGGAGAAAATAAAATAGATATTTCCGCAAAAATCATAGAAGGGAGTCTAACATGGAACAGGTAATGTATTGGAACAAAGAACTGGAAACGATGCCTCGCAGGGAAAGAGAATCGCTGCAACTTGAACGGTTCAGGAAACGCATGGCCTATGTTTATGATCGAAGCCCCATGTACAAAAAAAAATATGACCAGACAGGAATAAAACCTTCCGATATTAAAACGCTGTCAGATATCTCCAAGGTTCCGTTTACGGTTAAAGAAGAATTATTAGAAAGCCAAAAAAGAAACCCGCCATGGGGTGAAATGATCTGTGTCCCCCCGGAGGATGGTGTAAGGGTCTTTCAAACGACAGGGACAACAGGTACACCGCTTAAAGTAATGCTGAACAAAAAGGACTGGACAAAACATTATTATGAACAATTCATGTATTTCATGAATGCCTACGGTATCAAAAGGTCAGACATTCTCTATGTGCCTTTTGGCTATGGGCTCTATATTGCCTGGTGGGGATTCCAGGCCGCACTTGAACAAGCTGGCGTAATGATTGTTCCGGGCGGTGCCCAGTCATCAAAGGACCGGGTGAAAAATATTTTCGAGTGGGACGCCACTGTGATCTGTGGCACTCCCACCTATCTTCTGCACCTTGGTGAAGTCGCAAAAAACATGGGGATTTCTTTGGCCGACTCCCAGGTGGCAGTCGTCGTGGCTGCCGGAGAACCGGGAGCCAATATAGCGTCCACTAAAAAAGCCATCGAAGATACCTATGGCGCCAAATGCTACGACGATATAGGCTCCAGTGAGATCACCAATTTTGGTTTTGAATGTGCTGCCCAAAAGGGAACCCACGTTAATGAAAATATGTTTTATGCGGAATGTCTGGATCTGGATACCCTTGAACCTGTGAAAGATGGCGAAGTGGGGGAACTGGTTCTCAGCAATCTGTGCACTGAAACCATGCCCCTTATCCGTTACCGCATAAAGGACCTGGTGAAGTTTAACCGGGAACTCTGTGAATGTGGTCGAAGTTTTTTAAGACTGGACGGCGGCATCCTGGGAAGATCCGACGATATGTTTCAATTTGGTGGTGTGAATGTATTCCCTTCTGCCATAGAGAATCTCCTTCGAGAAGTGGACAATTTCTCAAATGAGTACCAGATTATTGTCCCCAAAAAGGATAGCAAAAAACGCATAAAAATCCGTGTGGAACCGTTATCGGCTCAAGTGTCCCAGAAAGATATGCAAGATTCGGTCGAGAAGTTCATCGAGGATTTCAAGTACAGGGTTACGTTTACACCGACTGTTGAAGTCGTTAAAGCAGGCGGGCTGCCACGATTTGAAGGAAAGGCCAAAAGATTGATACGTGAAACCTGAAAATATAATTTATGAGTATGTTCAGCGCTTGGGGTGGATAATGGACACATGCCGTTATCCTGAATTTTTATTCAACCATAAAAGGAGTAGAAAATGAAAAAAAAATGTCTTTGCAGGATGTCAGGAATTAAATCGAGTTTAATAATAGTTTTCATAGGACTGGTGATATGTAGTTTTATATTGCCCACTGTTGCCTTTTCAGGAGATACGATTAATCTGACCTATAGTGGATTTATGCCTCCTACCCACGCACAGAGTAAACTTGAAGCAGCATGGTGCAAAGAGGTTGGTAAAAGGACAAACGGGCGGGTAAAGATTACACATTATTCCGGACAAACCCTGACCAAGGCCGCACAGAATTATCAGGGTGTAAAATCAGGCCTGTCGGATCTGGGATGTTCGGTCCTACAGTATACCCGGGGCCGGTTTCCTATGATGGACTTCATCAATCTACCTCTGGGGTACCCAAATGGTCAGATCGCAACGGCAATTATTAATGAAGTATATGAAAAGTTTGCACCAAAAGAATTAGATGAAGTAAAGGTACTTTATCTTCATGCCCATGGGCCCGGATTCATACACACCAAAGACAAACCCGTCCATAAAATGGAAGATTTAAAAGGGCTTAAGATCCGTTCCCACGGTCCAACGGCCAGTATGGTTCAGGCGTTAGGCGGAACTCCAACTGCTTTTCCCATGAATGAATTGTATCAATCTCTCCAAAAAGGGGTTGTTCAGGCTGGATTGTATCCCCTGGAATCAAATAAGGGATGGAAGATGGCGGAAGTTACGGATTATGTCATCGCCTGTTACCCTACAGCGTATTCTTTAGGATTTTTCGTAGTTATGAACAAAGACAAATGGAATGCATTGCCTGAAAAGGATCAAAAAATAATTGAAGGAATCAATGGAGAATGGATTTTTAAACATGGAAAGACTTGGGAAGCCGGTGCCTTTGAAGGGATCAATTTTCTGCTTCAAGCGGGAAATTCCATGATTGGTATCGACCCCAAAGAAGCAAAAAGATGGAAGAAAGCATGCGAACCCGTGCTACAGGATTATATCGATCTAAATAATGAAAAAGGCCTGCCTGGAGAAGAAGTCCTTAAATATGTAGAAAAACGGTTGGCAGACAATGAAAAAGGAAAGTTTGAAAGCAATTACATGGAAAAAAAATAACAGGAGTGCTTAAGGCTTTTAACCCCATGTATTTTAAACCATCATAATATAATTTCGGCGCAGAGTTTTAAGGTGACTGTACATTTTACTGACACAGCACTTTTTTTCCCAGGATTGAATTGTCATGTCACTTTATGACTCTGCGGCTGTAAATATAAATCAAAAATATGCTTAAAAAAAATCAACAAAAATATTGAATCTGTTCTCTGGAGATAAAATATGAAAATTGCAAAATGGCTGTCTGATATTCTCAAGAACGCGGGCGGTATATGTCTGATCGGTATGATGCTTTTAACGTGTGCAGATGTAGTGGGCAGCTTTTTTGGACATCCCCTTCTCGGATCTGAAGAATTAACCGGCATGGGTGCATTTCTACTGCTGGCATTTGCCCTGCCTTCCACAGAGATAGAAAAAGGGCATGTGGGAGTGGATCTTCTCCACATGATGTTGCCGCCGCGAATCAAGAGAATAAATGATTGCGCAGTCGCTTTTTTCTCGTTTGCCTTTTTCTGTCTTGTTACCTGGCAATGCTGGCTATATGCAGACGAAGTCGGTGAGGCCGGGCAAGTCTCCGCAACCCTTCAGTTTCCCACTTTTTATCTCATATACGGCGTATCTTTTGCATGCGGAACCCTGGCGCTGGTTATATTTATTGAGCTGCTAACTCTATTAAAAGGAACGATCCCAAATGAGTGAATACACTATCGTTGGCATCATCGGTATTTTTTTTCTGATTGCCATGCTTTTTTCCCGTATGGCGGTGGCTTATGTTATGGCCATAGTTGGTTTTATCGGGTATTCTTACCTGACCAACCTGCAGGTTGGAATGCGACTTCTTTCAACTGATATTTTCAGTGTTTTCTCATCTTATGGTTTGACCCTGATACCCTTATTCGTATTCATGGGATATATCGCTTTTTACTCGGGTTTAAGCAGTTCGCTGTATGATGTAGCTTACAAGCTTGTAGGAAGAGTCCGAGGGGGGCTTGCCATGGCCACCGTAATGGCGTGTGCAGCATTTGGTGCGGTTTGCGGATCTGCTACGGCCACAACTGCTACTATGGGAACCATTGGTCTCCCGGAGATGGAACGGTATAAATACGGCTCCGAACTTTCTACGGGTTGCATAGCTTCCGGAGGTGGTCTTGGGGCATTGATGCCACCCAGTGTGGTACTTATCATATACGGTATTTTGACGGAACAGTCCATTGGAGCGTTGTTTATTGCAGGTGTTCTTCCTGCCATCTTTATGACCTTTTTATTTATGGTGGCCATCAGAATTTATTGTATATTCAAACCAGAGCAGGGGCCCAAAGGTGAAAAGTTTACTGTCAAAGAGATGATTCTTTCATTGGGGAAACTCTGGGAAACCCTTGCCGTATTTCTGTTTGTCATGGGGGGGCTGATCACCGGTTTGTTTACACCGACAAAATCAGGTGCAGTCGGGGCCTTTGCCATCCTTATGATTGTCATGATCAGACGTAAGCTCTCCTGGGAGGATTTTAAAAATGCAATATACGGCACGCTTAAAATATCTTGTATGGTCATCATGCTTATTGCCGGCGCCACTATTTTTGGTCATTTTCTTGCGTTGACAAGAATTCCCCTTGAACTGGCCACTGCAGTCGGCACGCTCGACTTGCCGCCCTGGATTATCATCGGCCTGATTTGTTTTATCTATCTTCTGGGCGGATGCTTTATCGATTCGATGGCTTTGATCATGCTCACCATCCCTATTTTTTATCCCATTGTCGTCAATTTAGGATATGATCCTATCTGGTTTGGTATCATTATTGTATTGGTTACCCATATGGGCATTATCACACCTCCTGTAGGTACCGCTGTCTATATTACAAAAGGGATCGCCAAAGATGTCCCCCTCGTAACTATCTTCAAGGGGTCTTTTCCATTCCTCCTGGCTTTAATTGTCGGTACGGCGGTAATGATCGCCTTCCCTGAAACTGTGACCTTTTTACCGAATTTAATAAATTGATGTTTATGGGGAAAGACCGTATGGAAAAAAATAAAGTCAAAAACACTTCAGGAACGGCTCTTACTCGTGAAACGACACGGGTCAAGAGGGACAAAAAAGGGCAACTGCAAAAGACAATTTCATAGTTTGAAGGAGAGATGAGATGGACACCAGAAAGTTACTTGAGGGGAAAAAAATTCTCATCGTTGATGATGAACCCGATGTGATCGATTCATTAATTGAACTATTGAGTTCATGTAAAATAGACACGGCATCATCTTATGATGAAGGTAAACATATGCTGGAAAACCAGCATTATGACATGACGGTTCTGGATATTATGGGAGTAAATGGATTTGAGTTACTTAAGATCGCAAATAACCAGGGAATTCCTGCATTTATGCTCACGGCGAATGCATTAACAGAAGAGAGTCTTGAGAAATCAATCAATTCCGGAGCAGTCTATTTTGCACCCAAAGAAAAAATGATTGATATTGACGTTCTTATTGCCGATGTATTTGAATCTCTGGATAATAAAAAAAATCCATGGGAAAAATTGTTAGAAAGACTGGGCGGGTTTTATGACAGGAAATTTAAGGGACAAAACTGGAGAGAGCAGGAGGACAAGTTTTTAAAAAATCACATGAATAAATTTTATTGAATTTTAATAATATTAACACGGTGGGAATATGTACAATTGTTTTAAGGTCGTATGAAAAGCCTATCCTTTAATCACACAATTTTTTACTAGGCAGCGAGATTAAGTTAAAAAAATATTCGATATGTAAAACTTTATGATATCGATTTTTTATCAACTGATTTTTTTTAGAAAAATCCGGCTGGTAAAAATATTAATGTTGATCGGCATTCACCCATGGGTGGGGACTGTAACGAATCTTGCATAGTTTGCAATTTCTTATTATCATAGCATGCTTTATGGTATAAACGTTGACTGTCAAGATTTTTGAAATGGGCAGGACTGGATGATCCATTGTTGGGGGTTCAACCGAAATCACGGGCTAAGCACTATAACGTGTAAAGCTTTCTTGCTAATAATTTTTCATGATACAAGATATTGTATTAGAATCTTTTCTCCAAGATTCAAGATCCTATTATATTTTGGAATTGAAGATCAGACTATCATAGAATAGGGGAGGGTGCTTTAACAAAAATAAAGACTGCTGTGTGGGTCGCTGGTGGGTCAGACCACTGAAGACCCTTGACTATCGTGGTGGAACACAGGTTCAACTCCCGCCGCCTCCACCAATTATTTCTTTTAATTTCAATTAGTTATTCTTGATACAGCCATCTGTATGGTGGTGTAATAATTTCATGTGTCTTTATCAATTTTTTTCCACTTTATTCATTGATAAATTCCATCTTTTTTAAATTTGGAATAATGTGACCAAACCTATCGCTATTTGATAGATTGGTAAGAATGACCTCCTCTGATAATCCTATTTCTTTAAACAAAAACAAAGAAAGTAGTATCATTAATAACTGATTTGTATAAACCAAATCAGTCCCACTGATTATTTTATTTTTCATAGCGGAATCATAATGTGTAAAAAAGTTTCGAGTATCCACCATTTTATCTCTAATTATATTAGCCTTTGGAAGGATTTTATCTTTTGTCTCTTGATTTAAACTTTCAAATAAATTCTTAATTCGTTTTCGCAGTGAGTACTCATTTCCGTATTTTAATCGACTTTTAAGACTCTGTTTTAAATCATCAGGAAGATCAGTTGGGATTGCATTTTTAATGGATTCACAAGATGTATCATAATCATCTTGATCGATATAATGACCATTTCCTAAACTTCGATGATAAGCTTCGAGAGCTTGCATTAATGTTAAAAAACTATATTCAAGATATATATTTTTATTAAAAATATTCCCAAAGAGTAAATTTAAAACAGATTCGAATGAGTCATAGAGAGTATACCACTTGTTCAATATAGTAGCTAAATTGTCATATATCGAGGGTAAATTAAATATAATATTGTTAGTGTTTACTTTTTTCGATGTAGTGTCATGATATTCTGTAAAAAATAGCTGGATTGGTTCTTTTTTTATCTCTCCTGAAGAATTTTTTGTTTCAATGAATAGATATATTATTCTTTCAAAAATTGGATTCCCAATAAATAAGGTTAATAATTCTCGTAAAATAAAAATATTCTTTAAAAACCATTTGTATCCTTTATTTTTTTTAGGGCTGATTTTTAAAAAGGTGAGATGCTCCCACCTAAGATATCGATGCTTATCGTAACTTTGAGTGAAAGAAAAATCAGATGAAATTTTAGCATCAATACATGGGACATTACATTCAAAATTTATAGGTTTTGAGTATTTTGCAGTCATGTCACAGATTTTTTTTTCAACTATAACGTGCTCATAATCAAAAGGTATTATGTTTATCCACTCTTCTAAATTAGTAAAATTGACTATTGCAGAAAAAAAGGTGAAGAGCTCATCTTCAAAATGTAAACCTACAAAAAGAAACTCAGCTGTGTACATAGTTGTGTGAAAGCCAGGAACATTTAAGTTTGTTCCAGCTTGATTACACATTAATAATGTGCAAATTTTACCTTCTGTAGTTAGACCATAGATGATTTTATGATTAATAGGGGCATTAAACGCAGTAGCAATATCATGGAAAGAACCTAAAAGATTAAGCTGTATCTCTTTGTTATTTCCAAATGAAATAGACCCAGAAATTTTATTTTCGGGAGTTTTTGGTAACCACCATTTCCCTTTCCATTCGAAGCCATCTAATAAAGTAATTGTTTTAAATTAAACCTCGGGCTATGCCCGAGCGACCCTAAAAGGTTTTACCGTTCCGGCGTGGAAAAAATGTGATAAAGGTTCTTCCCCGGGAAAGCTCCAAAGGGAGAAGAGA
>NZ_JAUWQB010000100.1 GCF_030611305.1 Desulfobacula sp.
TTCGGGTCAGATCAAGTATGGTTACAAGCCTCTCCGACAACGAAAGAGCAAGTTCCAAGGAGTCTGTCAGGCGTTTTTCAATACCATCTTTAATGATCAGTCGGTCTACAACAACATCAATGATGTGCTTTTTGTTTTTTGGAAGTTTAGGAAGATCATCGATTAAATAGATTTCACTATCAACCCTGACCCGGGCAAAGCCATCTTTTTTTATTTTTAAAAACAGTTTTTCATGGGAACCTTTCTGTCCGTTTATCAAAGGAGCCAAAACTACAATTTTTGATTTTTTATCAAGATCCATAACCCGATCAGTGATTTGATCAATGGACATGGAAGAAATGGGCAACCCGCATTTATAACAATAAGATTTACCGATTCTCGCAAATAACAATCGAAGATAGTCATAAATTTCCGTGACCGTACCAACTGTTGATCTGGGGTTGTGAGTGGCAGTTTTCTGTTCAATGGATATAGCAGGGCTAAGCCCGATAATAGCATCCACATCTGGTTTGTCCATCTGTCCTAAGAATTGTCTGGCATAGGTTGAAAGGGACTCAACATATCGTCGCTGGCCTTCGGCATACAATGTGTCAAAGGCCAGCGTTGATTTCCCTGATCCTGAAAGCCCTGTAATAACAGTCAAGCTGTTTCTGGGTATTTCAACATTAATATTTTTAAGATTATGTTGCCGGGCACCTTCAATGATGATTTTATCAGTATCCATTTATCCCCGGCTTTTTATTTTTGGCCTGGAATGCTGCCATTTTAATGGCTTCTGTCAGGCTTGAAGGGTCTGCGATTCCTTGCCAGGCTATGTCATAAGCTGTCCCATGATCCACTGATGTTCTGATAATAGGAAGGCCAAGTGTAGTATTTACACCGTCCTTAAAATGGATGAGCTTGAATGGAATAAGGCCCTGGTCATGATACATGCAAACCACAGCATCATACCATCCATTGACAGCCTGGTAAAAAATAGTATCCGGGGGCAGGGGGCCGAAGGCTTTCATTCCCTCCTCTTTTGCAAGCCTGACAGCTGGAGCGATGATATCTTCTTCCTCCCGCCCAAACATGGAGTCTTCCCCTGAATGGGGATTTAATCCTGCAACGGCAATTTTAGGCGTTTTGATATTAAACCGTTCTTTTAAAGAAGTATGGGTTAATCTTATTTTTTTGATAATACCTTCTATGGTAAGATGGGCAGACACCTGGGATAGCGGAATATGAATAGTGACAAGAACAACCTTAAGTTTATTGCCTGACAGCATCATGGCATAATCTTTTGCTTTTGTCCTATGCGCCAGCAATTCCGTATGCCCATGAAATTGAGAGTTCGCAAGCTTTAAAGCGGTTTTTGTGATGGGACAGGTCACAAGGCCGGAAATGCGGTTAGCCAAGGCAAGATCAATTCCTTTAATGATATAGTCCTGCATGGCAATTCCGGTTTCAATGGTTGGCCCTGAAAGATCGGAACAGTCCATATTAATATTGGAGATATCCATTAGATCCAATGTATTAAACAGGTAATTGCCTTGTCTTGGATCATCTATGATATTAATATGATGGTTGAAGTTTAAAAATTTCAATGCCTGTTTTATAATGTATGAATCTCCAATAATCACAGGCTTGCACAAGGCATAAAGTTTGGGATCACTTAAAGCTTTTACCAGTATCTCGGGGCCGATCCCTACAGGGTCCCCCATGGTAATGCCAATAATTGGAAGGGTGTGTGAATGTTTCATCAAAATATCTATAATATTAAAGTTTAATAATGCAAAATAAAGTGCAATATACTATTGGAAAATGAAAGTGTAAATATAATTTATTTCATAAAATTGTGAAACTACTGTTAAATTCATGTTTTAAAAAAAGATGGAAATTTTATTAAATTTAAAGCAATTAAAAGAAAAATGGAATAAATCGGAGGAAATTTATTTTTTTAGAAATTAAAAGTTTGCTTTGAAATGTTAAAATCTCCTGGAAAAATAACTAGTTGTCGAAGTGGTTGTAATTTTTAGAAAAATTTTTGTTCCACAGAAAAAATTTAATAAAATCAAATGATTAAAAAATTATGCCAAACAAAAATCTAATATTATACTAATGCTTCTTATTAGATTTGACCAATAAAAGATATTTCATTAATTAAAAATATACTTTTTTTAAATGTCCGTTTTATCCGTTAGTAATTATTAAATTTGCTTTATAAACCTGTGTTTCAATTCGCAGTTGAAGGGAAGAGGATTTTTTTTTGGAAAATATGGGATCATTCTGGGAAGAAGTAAAATGCCAAATCAAAAAGATAGTACCCGATCATAGTTACAGGATGTGGATAGACCCTGTCGAGCTTCTTGAGCATGATAATCATCATATTAAACTATCCAGCCCAAATGCCTATTCTATCAAACGGTTAAAAGATAATTATCTTTCGATATTTGAAGAAGAGTTTTCAAGAATAGGGATTAATGATATCAATATTGAATTTAAAGTATCTTCCAAAGGAAAATCAGCTTCAGTGGGAAAAAATAAAAAAACAAGCGCATATCCAGCAGTTCCTTTACCATCGAAAAAATTAAAGCAAATGCATCTGCCCGGGCTTAACGTAAGGTTTAACAGCGGACGGATGTTCAAAAAAGGATTCACTTTTGATGATTTTGTGGTGGGGGACAATTCAAACTTTGCGTATTCTGCAGCATTATCCCTTGCCCAGGGAAAAACAAACGGTTCTAATATCCTTTATATTTTAGCTAAAACAGGCCTTGGAAAAAGTCATTTGTCCCAGGCCGTCGGACGTCATATTATTACAAACAGCCTTTCCAAAAGGGTCTATTATATAACAGCAGAAGAGTTTACCAATGAAATGATATTTTCTTTGAAAAACAAAACCATAGAAAGGTTCAAAGAAAAATACAGGAAAAAATGTGATGTATTGATTCTTGAAAATGTTCATTTTTTGTCTGGAAAGGATGCGACACAAAATGAATTAGCCATCACATTGGATAACCTCCTTGAAGCAGATAAAAAGATCATTTTTTCAGGATGCGAGCTTCCGGATGATATTCCCAAACTCAATGTCCAGCTAAAGTCCCGTTTAACCCTTGGACTTGTCACACAAATTGATAAGCCGGATTATGCAACCCGGGTCAGAATATTAAAAAAGAAATCCAAAATTTTTGGATATGACATTCCCAATCAGGTAACTGAGTATATTGCCCAGGAATTGTGCGACGATGTCCGGCAGCTTGAAAGCGGTCTGTTTGGTGTGGCTGCAAAAGGACAGTTAATGGGATACAATATTGATATTGAACTTGCAAAGAGTGTTCTGGCAAACATTACAAAAGCAAAGAAACGAATTACTGTTGAATCGATTAAAAAAATGGTTTGCAAAGAGTATTCAATTTCTGAAAAAGATATTGTATCGGCTTCCCGGAAAAAGAGGATCGTAAAACCACGGCAAATGGCTATTTTTCTTTCCAGAAAATATACGGATCAGCCGATAAAAAAAATTGGTAATAGTTATAATAAATATCATGCAACTGCCATATATGCCATCAATGCAATTGAAAGAGAGTTAAAGCAAAAAAGCGTTCTTTATGAACAAGTAAGCTATCTCTCTAAAAAAATCGAAACAGGGAAATTATAAATGGGATTTTCCAATTCTGTTTACAGGCACCTTCAAAAGATATCAGGAAAATCAAACGTCACAAAAGAAAAAGAAGAATTGTTGTGTTACTCCTATGATGCTACGGGAAATTCTTTTCTTCCGGATGCCATAGTATTCCCGGAATCAGAAAAAGAAGTCGCCCGGATTTTAAAACTGGCATCAAAAGAAAAGTTGATTGTGGTACCCCGTGGAGCCGGTTCCGGGATGACGGGGGGTGCTGTGCCGGTAAAGGGTGGTCTTGTGATGGTCACAAGCCGTATGAACAAAATTTTTGATATTGATGAAAACAATTTTTTAGTGAGAGTTCAACCCGGTGTTATTGTTTCTGATATCCATAAAAGCGTAGAAGAAAAAGGGTTGTTTTACCCTCCGGACCCTGCAAGTTCATCTGTTTGTACTATTGGGGGAAATATCGGTGAATGCGCAGGTGGACCAAGAGCGGTAAAATATGGGGTCACGCGCGATTATGTTTTGGGATTAAGAGCTGTGCTGCCTTCGGGGGAAGTGATTAAAACAGGGGTTGCCACAGTAAAAGGGGTTGCCGGGTATGATCTGACGCGCTTGATTGTCGGGTCTGAAGGTACCCTGGCAGTGGTTACCGAAATTACATTAAAGCTATTGCCAAAGCCTGAGACTGTTAAAACAATGGCTGTTTTTTTTGACAGTGTACAAAGGGCTGCCAGAACTGTTTCCGGTATTATGAAGGAAACGGTTATCCCAAGATGTGTTGAATTTCTGGATGAAGCTTGTCTTGACCTTGTAAAAGATTCCCTTAGCTTTGACTTGCCTGAAAGTATTAAGGCCTTGTTGATAATAGAGCTGGATGGAGATGTTAACAGTGTTGAAAAAGATGCCGAAAATATAAAAAAATTATGCTTTTCCTATGAAGCCCTTGATGTATTAGTAGCAAAAGATACCATTGCGGCACAAAAATTATGGGATGCCAGAAAAGCGTTATCTCCGATTCTTTATAAAATTGCAAGCAATAAAATAAACGAAGATATTGTTGTTCCCATCGATAAAATACCTGACCTGGTTCAGGTGACCCAAAAAATACAAAAAACCTCGGGACTGAAGGTGGTCAGCTTTGGTCATGCAGGGGATGGAAATATCCATTGCAATATCATGTATAATAAAGCGGATGAAAACGAGTTAAAAAGGGCAGAAAAGGCTGTTGATGAGCTTTTTAATGCGACGTTAAGCTTAGGGGGCACCATTACCGGAGAACATGGGGTCGGTATGACTAAAATGAAATACTTGCCCCTTGAAATCGGTGCCACACAAATTGAACTAATGAAAGGGATTAAAAGGGTATTTGACCCCCAGAATATATTAAACCCGGGCAAGATTTTTGAGTGAATGTAAAAAACCGCTAACCGTCTGGATTCACAAATCTTTGACCTGAATCTTCCGCATAGACCAAAACAAAATTATTGAAGTTTTATCGCATAATGATTGTGGATTAATAATTTTTCCAAAATATCAATTTTTGGATTTTTATTATGCAGGATGCAGCATCGTATAGATATTGAACAATATTTTGAACAAAGCTTGTTTTTTTTATTAAACTCTCCAAAACAATCCGGTATGTCTATGGAGTCTTTTTTAATCGAATTGTTGATAATTATCTGGTCCAGCTGTTTTATTTCCATATTCATTCCATATATAGATTGTTTTTTCCATATTTAGTGTAAAAAATTCTATCGGTCAACACCTAATTTTTTTATCGAAATCATTGATTCCAATTTTTCAACCAAAGGTTTCAGGGCTTGTTTTTGAGTGGCGGAAATAAGAATACCTTGGTTTAGCAACCATTTATCATCAAAAGAATCAAGATCAATTCGATCTATTTTATTAAATACATAGAGGGTAGGGATTTTATTTAGTTTCAAATTTTTAAGAATTTTTTCTACGGATTCTTTTTGCTGCTGATAACGGGGATTGCTGATATCTATCACATGTAAGATAATATTTGCATCAGCCAGTTCTTCCAGGGTGGCATGAAATGATTGCATCAACTCTTTTGGAAGATTTTGGATAAACCCGACAGTATCCGTGATAATGACTTCTGTGTCTTTAGGGAATCTCAATCGCCTGCTGGATGGATCAAGGGTAGCAAACAATCGATTGGCTGCAACAATCTTACTTTGAGTTAAGGTATTCAAAAGAGTTGATTTGCCGGCATTTGTATAACCGACAATTGAAATAATGGGTAAATCCTTTCGCTTGCGCCTGGATTTTTGCTGATGGCGTTGTTTGCGGATTTTGACAATTTCTTTTTTTAACCGGTTGATCTTTTCCCTGACCCTTCGTCTATTGATTTCAAGCTTTGTCTCGCCAGGCCCTCTGCCCCCAATTCCGCCGATCAACCGTGACATGGCTGTATTTTTAGTGATCAGTCGTGGCAAAAGGTATTCCATCTGGGCAAGTTCCACCTGAAATTTACCTTCCCTTGACTTAGCCTGTTTGGCAAAAATATCAAGGATCAGCTGGGTCCGGTCAATGACTTTCATTTCAACAAAATCAGTAATGGAACGAATCTGAGAAGCAGATAATTCCCTGTTAAACACCAGCATGGTAGCATACTTTTGAATCGCCTGAATAATCAGGCTTGAAAGTTTTCCCTTGCCGACAACGAATTTTGGATCAATGGTTTTTCTTCGTTGGATAGCTGTACCAATCACGTTGATATTGCTTGTTTTGCAAAGATCTTTAAGTTCTTCCATCAAGGCCCAGGCTTTCTTGGGATCTGAAGTCGTTGCATTGATCAAAAATGCGTTTTCAGTGCCTGATTCAGGCTTGTATAAAGAATTCTTTCTTGTCAGCTCAGATTCAAGCGCCAGAATTTGAGCCAGACAATCAATGTTCAGTTGATGAATGGTGCCGGGTGCTATAGTTTGATATGGCGCTGAATCCTCATCCGGAAGGATATGCCCGGAATAAACGGTTCCAGGCTTGCCGCCCGGTGTGATACAAATAGCCGTGATATAATCCAGTCGCAACAGTGCAAGGTCTGTGAGGTCATCCCTTGTCAAGGGTTCTTCTTTTAAATGGGTATGAATGAGGCGCAGCCCCTTGAGCTTACCGGGAAGGGCCATAAAACCTGCAGTTATCGGAATGACAATTCTGTGGGACTCTCCGACAACAACATAAATAATTTTTCCGTTTCGATCGATGAGAAGACCGATCTGCCGTCTGGTATCATGGGAAAGTTCAACTAAAAGGAGTGCGAGTTCCGGATTTATAATATACTCGGGTGGCGTGCTGTATTTATAGAGATTTTCAATTCGTTTGATCTGAGTGTTTCTCAGGCCGGAAGTGTTACCGGTAAGGTTTCTCTTCATTCAAATTCCTGGTATGAATCCGGTGCAAGTTCTTCAAACCGTGTATATTGACCCATAAAATGCATAAATGCAGTGCCTGTAGCACCGTTTCTGTTTTTGGCAACAATGATTTCAGCTGTACCTTTTTTAGGATTATCCGGTTCTTTATTATAGACCTCATCCCTGTAAATAAATGCAACAATGTCTGCATCCTGTTCCAGAGCGCCGGACTCACGAAGATCAGACAGCATGGGACGTTTATCAGAGCGCTGTTCAAGCATACGGTTCAGCTGAGATACAGCAAGGACCGGAACATTCAACTCTTTGGCAAGCGCTTTTAAAGATCTTGATATTTCAGCAATTTCAAGATCTCTTCGATCGGTCCTAAACGGGGGCTTCATCAACTGAAGGTAATCAACAATAATTATGCCAAGCTCATTATGCTTTTGATAAAGCTTTCTTGCCTTTGCTCTTATTTCCATCACAGTAATATTAGGCGTGTCATCAATAAAAATGGGCAGTTCATTTAAAATACCCGCTGCATCCGTTGTATTTTGCCAGTCTTCCTGGCTGATAAAACCGGTTCGAAGCCTGTTTGAATCTATTCGTGCTTCTGAAGTTAGCAGTCTCATGGAAAGCTGCTCGTTGGACATTTCAAGGGAGAAAACGGCAACAGGTTTGTGTTCCTCAATGGCAACATTTCTGGCAATGTTTAAAGCAAAGGCTGTTTTTCCCATGCTGGGCCTTGCTGCCAGAATAATCAAATCAGATTTTTGCAATCCGGATGTAATATTGTTTAATTTTACATATCCGGTAGAAAGTCCGGAAAGTCCTCCATCTTTTCCCTGCCGTTCTTCAAGTTTATCAATGTTTAAATTGATCAAATCTCCTAAGTTTTGAAAGGAACTCCCCGATTTTTTTTCTGAAATATTTAAAATAGAGCTTTCGGCAAAATCAATAATATCTTCAAAATCGCCTTTATCTTTCAGACATTTTTCAATAATACCCGAAGAAGCAGTTATCAATTGTCTTAAAGAAGCTTTACCCTTAATTATTTTGGCATAATGGACAGCATTTACAGCAATCGGGGCCGCATCAGAAATGGCTGCAAGATAGGCAACTCCACCGATACTTTCAAGTTCTTCTTTTTCTTTGAGCCGATTGGCAACCGTAACAAGATCTGCAGGCTCTTCTTTGTTGGCAAGCTCTATAATTACCCTGAATATTTTTTTATGAGCGCCTTTATAGAAGTCCTCATAAGATATTATGTCTATAATATCATCAAGGCTGTCATTATTAATAAATATAGCACTTAATATTGATTCTTCCGCATCAATATCATGGGGAGGTGTTTTGATTAAAAGTGGGTCCGTGGCTATTTTATTTTTTATGGTCACAATATAATTTTTAATAGGTGCATCCGGGAAAACTTTAAAATCTTCCCGGATGCAGGTTAAATATTATTTTTCTTCTTTTTCAGCAATGACATTTACAGTAATTTCAGGCTCAACATCTTTGTAAAGACGAATGGGCACTTTGTACTCACCGATTTCTTTTATGGGTTCGGCAAGAAGAATGGACCGTCGTTCCAGCATAATGTTCTGACTGTTTAGAGAGTCTTTGATGTCATGGGTTGTAACTGATCCATAAAGACGGGATTCTTCATGAACCTTGGCGCTGATTGTACATACAACATTTTTAATTTTATCCGCCATCTCTTCAGCAATTTTTCTTTCTTTGGCAATCTGAAGCTCAAGTTTTGCTTTTGCCTGTTCCATGACTTTTCTGTTCTGGGGTGTAGCAAGAATGGCTTTGCCTTGAGGCAGAAGATAGTTGCGACCAAACCCTGGCGCCACATCACATTCTGCTCCTGCGATGCCAAGCGTGTCAATAGTTTCTTTTAATATAACTTTCATTTAAACCTCCAAAAAAATTCAGCCGGTTTTCTTTTCTTTAATGAGGCTGACTTTTAGTTTATTTTTTTTATCATGTAGCCGTATCAAGTTTTCTAAAATTGATCCAAGTATCAAACAATCCAAATCCGATGACAAGGAACATAAAAAGAGGTTGAATTGCAATTAAGATGTAAAAAAAAAACTTCAATGCAAAAGGGGCGTTCTTTTTTTGAAAAAAAAATGATACCACTGCAATTCCCTGGAAAAAATATACAAACATTAAAATTATCAAGCAGTTTACAGAAAGTAATTTTAACATATCTACGGGTAAAAATATTAAAACAGATAAAGCAATTACACCAAATACCAAATAATCGGGCGCTTTCCATTGATTTAAATTTTCAATACTTTTGATAATAATGCCTCTTTTTAATAATAACTTTTTTATAAAAAGGATGTTAAGCCATACCATAATAAGGTACGAATTGATAAATATTCCCGGAAAAATCATAACAAACAATGAACTTGCTTTTTCAAGCATTTGCTGGTCAACTTTTATTTCCGGATAAAGTTGAGCCGATTCTGAAAAAAGTTGGGTTGATAAAGCTTGATATCTGGACACATAATTTGAAATTAATTGTTCAATTCCCTGGGCTTGAGTTAAAGAATAAATAAGCAAAACAGCACCGCAGGTCCCCAGAACTGCAAGGCCTGTGTATAGCATAATTTTTTCAATAGTTAAGTGTTTTTCTATAAATTCACCAAGGAAAAAACCTGTCATCAATAAAGAACCAAAGTAGAGCGTATTAAATGCAAAGTTATTGGTAAATACAATCAGAACAGCCAAGCTTGCCGCCACGATAATACCGCTACCGTTTCTTCCTGCCTTAAGCCTGTAAAACAGAACAGGCAAAGGAAGGAACAGCCAGGCAAAGATACCGATCAACGGCATGATATACATGATGGCAATGATCAGCACACATAAAAGGATACCGATTAGAATATCCTTAATCGCTGTAGGTTGTATTAATGTACCCGTCACCTGCATTACTCCTGCTTTTTTTTAATACATAGGCCTGCCAACAAACGGCAGCAGCGCTATCTGGCGAGATTGCTTGATGGCAACAGTAAGCTGGCGCTGATGTTTGGCACAGGTGCCCGTGATTCTTCTGGGAATTATTTTCCCCCGTTCTGTAATGAATTGTCTGAGTGCTTTCGGAGTTTTGTAGTTTATTTCAAGATCATTGTCCACACAGAATCTGCATATTTTGCGACGTTGATAAAATTTATTTTTACCACCGCTTTTTTGATTTCTACGGTTATTATACATTGTCATTTCCCTTCAATCTTAATTATTCCGTTTCCTTTTTGGTTTCTTCAACTTTTTCATCTTCCTTGGAAGTCTCTTCCTCAGCAGATTCTTTGTCTGCCTTTTCCTCAACAGTCTCTTCTTCAACAGATTTTTCTTCTATCTCATCTACCTGTTTGGATTGATTTTCCGCTTCCAGAGCTTCTTTTTCAAGTTGTTCCGCCGTTACATCATCAGAAAGAAGGATGGTCATAAATTTCATCACATCATCACTAAGACGAAAGTTTCTCTCAAGTTCTTTTATAAGATCGCCAGTTCCGCCGTAAGTGACACATACATAATGACCACGTAATTTTTTCTTGATTTCATAGGCAAGCTTTTTGTTGCCCCACTCATCAAAATTTAAAAAAATACCATTTTCTTGCGCAATAATATTTCTGACTTTATCAAACAGGTCAACACGAGCTTGATCCTGAAGATCGGGGTCAGAAATAAAAACAGTTTCATACTTCCTCATTTTTTCTCCTTACGGATATAAAGCCCTGACAATCAGTCAGAGCAAGGATTAATAGAAAAAACAACACCTGCCTGTTCAGGTGTTGCATAAAAACTATTTTGTATATCATTAAAATCTATTCGGGTCAATATTTATCTTGATCTCAAATCTCCGATTTATGCTTGGGCCAGCTCATTAAAAACAGGCGGTGGATTTGGGTTGATCTGGATATTTGCCATAAGAATCAAATTTTTATACATCTGCCATAAACCCGTTACGATCCAGGTTATCTTATCCGTCCAGTGCCTGAATAATTTTTTAAAGTTCTCAAAGGTCTTCCATTGAACAGCAGAAACTCGCATT
>NZ_JAUWQB010000007.1 GCF_030611305.1 Desulfobacula sp.
CATGTAATCCCTGCCTGGGCAATTTAAGGGAAACAGCCATTTTAATCTCTCACCCCAGTACCATGTTTCCCAAAACAACAAAAAGCCCTGCCTTCTCTGACCTGTCTAATCTACAGCAACATCTATCCCTGCCGGATATTGAACACGCCTTTTCAGGTTTAAATCTGCTGTTTTCCTCATTCATACCAGCCTCTTAGCCACTTACAGCCCTTCATCAATTACAAAATGGTGCCGTATTTTGAACACAAACCATTTCTTTTGATCGGGATGGGGGCGCTTTTCAGGGGAACGTGTGAGAGTTGGTGTGTAACACCCTGATAATACTGCAAGATATATTTTGATTCCGGCTTTGGCACGGGCATTGCTTTACAGAAAGGCAAACAACGGAAGAAAAGAAAGCGGGAGATTAAACCATGAAACATTTAAACAAAGATAAGGAGGTGAAACCGGGAAACGAGGAAACCTGACCAAAAAGCAACAGACGTGATTGAGAGAATTTTAAACCATTTAACACAAAATTTAACATAAACATGAAAAGGAGAATGAAAATGAAAAAAAGACTATTAACTTTAATGGCAATCGTAGCAGCCCTGGGCATGGTTTTTATGGCAGGGCCGGTAATGGCGGCAGAAAGTGACACCGCTACGCAGAGTACGAATCTGACCGTTGATGAAATAGCGGTCATTGATGTGACTGGGGGCGGGAGCGTTCCGGCTCTTAATATTACCGCTCCTGCAACTGGGGGTCTTGCTCCTCAGGATGCTAGCGACGCTACCACCTATGCTCAGTACACATCAGTCGTTGCCGACTCAGTAACAAGAAGTATAACGGCGCAAATGAGTGTTGCTGCGCCGGCCGGCACCCAATTGACATTGACCGCTACCCCAGCTAGTGGGATGGGGACTACAGGAGGAGAGAAGATCCTGAATCACACAACGGCAGAAACCATAGTTACGGCTATTGGAAGCTGTGCTACAGGGACCGGAGCGACTTACGGATCTCTACTCACATACAGTTTAGATGTGACTGATGTCACAGCCCTGGTAGCAGGCGCGAACGCAACGCCAACCATTACCTTTACTTTAACAGAAGCGAATTAAAATATAAGGCATGGCGGGGCGGATGAGTCTTTCCATCCGCTCAGGCTTGTCTTCAAATGCAAAAAACATCTTTAAGCTTCCCGCCATCTTTTGCCTTGACGATAGAGGGAAGCTTTGTAGCAGAAACAGGAGACATATTGAAAATGAAGAGACTGAAGATTTTTTTTGTGGCTGTCGCACTGACCCTGGTGTCGGGTGGAGCGGTTTGGGGAGGTGAAATTGCCAGCCATGCGGTAACATTTAATTTTCAGGAAATCAACGAGATTGATATAACAGGCAGTCCCAGTTTGACAATCAACTCAGCCGTTGCAGGAGAACAGCCTGAAAATGCCATAGACAGTTCATCTATCTGCGCCATAACCACAAACGGAGCCAACAAAAGGATTACCGCAAGCATTGACACGGCCATACCGGCATACGTTACGCTCAAGGTAAATGTTGCCGCCCCGTCTGGCAGCGGCACAAGTCAGGGTGATGTATCCCTTACCACCTCGGCGTCCGACGTTGTCACAGGCATAAGCCATCTGGCCGACAGCAGCTTAACAATAACTTACAAACTGAGCGCCACTGTGCAGGCGGGTGTGATTCCCACCGACACAAGGACCGTTACCTTTACCCTTTCAGATTGAGCTATCCCTGACACGCTGGAGAAAGGAAAAAAATGAGATTTACAATAAAAATTGTGATCATATTTTTTTTGATTCCGCTGTTTTTTGCAGCCCAGACGGCCCACGCCGCCATATCGATCACAGTAACCGGCAACTGGATTGATGAGACCATTGATAAGAACGACTTTTACTCTGACGGCAGTAATATTTATGGTGAACCCGGGAAGGCCCCCCGGTCCAACGCCGACTGGATAACATTCAGTCCGCATCGCCTTATAATTCCTCCCAAAGGCGTAGCACAAGTCAACTATACTGTGACTGTTCCCAATAATGAGACCTTGGCTGGAACCTACTGGAGCATGATGATGATCGAGGGTATTTCTTCTATTTTGCCTGATGCGGTTAGACAAGAAAAAGACAAAATTACAGTCAGGATAAAACAGGTTATGCGCTATGGCGCTCAGATGATAACGCAGATCGGCGATACCGGCACCCGCAAACTCAAGTTTGTGAAGACAAAGGTCTTGAAAACGGACGACAAGAGGATTTTACAGATTGATATAGAAAACACTGGCCAGAGATGGCTGAGGCCGGATTTATGGGTCGAGCTTTATGATGAAAAAGGAATCTCGGCAGGTAAATTTGAAGGAGGGAAGTTGCGCATCTACCCCGGCACCTCTGTCAGATTCAGGATTGACCTGAGCCGGGTGCCCAAAGGCACATACAAGGCCATGGTGGTAGCGGACTGCGGTGGTGAGGATCTGTTCGGGGCTACATATACCCTTAAGTTCGAATAGGTTTCATCATTGAAGAGAAATCTTTTTATCCTGCTGATTATTTCTCATCTCTTATTTATTGCCGGCACGCTTGAGGCCCGGCAGAGAGGTGTGCAGGCCGGGCTGAGCGGCCAGGAATTATTTGAGACTGAGCCAAAAAACGTTGTAACCACCACGTTTGCTGTAACCAATACCTCGGATGAAGAGCTGGAATTTATATCAGATGTAAAACTCCCCGCAGGATGGAAACTTACAATACCTTCATTTCCTTTCCGCCTTGCCCCTAATGCAACCGAAATAAGGCTGGTCGGCTTTTTTATTCCCCAGGCAGCCTTAGCCGGCAAATATGAGATAATCTATCGGGTCAGTTCGGTCAAATATCCCTCCATCAGTGACCTGGCCAGGATTTATGTGGTGGTCAGTTCTGTCACAAAGCTGCAGGCCGAATTCCTGCAAGCCCCGGAAAGCGTTATTGCAGGACAGCCTTACGAAGCCATCTTTTCAGTGATTAATGCCAGCAATACAGAAAACAGGGGGTCGTTATTAAGGTCGAAAGCGGTCAGGACCTGCCCTATACAGTTGAGCCTGAAGAGCTTAAACTTGCCCCCGGGGAATCAAAGACCGTCAAAGTGACAGTAAAGACCGATGAAAAGCTCAGAAAGGGTTTCAAGCATCACCTCAGGTTGACGGTCCAGTCCGTTGAGGATGAAAAAATGAGAGGCCAGGCAAGGTGCGCTGTAAACATTATCCCTAAGATAACGGGAGAGGTGGATCGGTTTCACAGGATTCCGATGGAGTTGACCTTCAGGTCAACAGGCCAAAGGAATGAAGAGAAAAAGACCGTGTTTCAGGGTGAATTTTCAGGGAGAGGGAAACTGAGTGAAGAAGGCGAAGATGAGATTGAGTTCCTGTTTAGGGGGCCTGACATCCTTGAAGATAGTTCAATGTTTGGACAGCGCGACAGGTATTTTGCCGGATACCGGAACAAGGCTGCCGACGTTTTTCTGGGCGATAATTATTACTCTCTTTCACGCCTCACCGAGCAGAGTCTTGATGGCAGGGGGGGTGAGGCCGGGCTGGTCTCAGGCGGTTTCGGATTAAGGGGCTATTATATGAAAACAAGGTGGCTTGATCCGGAAAAGAAAGAGACAGCCCTTCATTTTGATTATCTGTTTCGGGACAGGCACAGAATTGGTCTCAATCTGTTTAAAAAAAAGTGATCTCGAAGATGCTCAAATTGCAAGCCTGCAAGGGAAACTTGAGCCTTTTGAAAACACGAACATTGAATTTGAAGCAGCATACGGGAAGGATGACAACAGGCATGACAATGCATACTGGCTCAATCTTTACGGCTCCCCTGAATGGGGGCGGATCTTACCGTTTGGAATACATCTATGCAGAACCTGAATTTCCGGGCTATTATCAGGACAAGGAGTATATCTCAGGCAATTTCTTTTTTCCCATAAGAAAGGAGCTCACCCTGAATGCCACCATCCGCCAGGAAAAAAACAATCTGGATTTAGACCCCTTGCTTGAATCGGCCGCCTTAAGCAGGTATGGTCAGATAGGCCTGAACTACAGATTTAAGACAGGAACAACCATTTCTATCGAGTCGCGGTTTCGTACCCGTGAAGACCGTTTGGCTGGGCCTGATTTTGACGACAGAGAACTGACTCACAAGGTCAGGTTAGGACAAAGCTTCAAAAAGCTATTTTTTAATGTTTCCGCCGAACTGGGGAAGGCAAAAGACAGACTGAAGGATCAGACCTCTGATCTAGGTATTTATGAAGGCTCATTTTATTTTATGCCTACTCATAATCAGAGCTACGGCAGTTATGTGCGCTACAGCACTTATAAAGACCCCGAAAGCGAAGGCAGGGACACCATAAATACCGGCCTGACCGGCGCTTTCAAGATAGCCAAAAGAGCCAACCTCAGGCTCAAACTTGATAGATATCATATTATAGGAAACGATTCCGGAGATCGGCATAACTTTGATCTGGCATTGAATTATCTGTTCCCCAATAAGAGCAGGATTTCTGCTCACGGCCGTCATACCTTATATGGCAGGAATTCTGATCAGGAGGATGAAACCGCTTTTATTGTTGAGTTTACCGTTCCTTTCGGCCTGCCCGTTGGGAGGAAAAGAAGTATCGGTATGCTTGAGGGGTATGTCCGTGATCAGGAGACCGGTCAACCTATTAAAAATGCCATCCTCCGCCTGAGCGGCGTTCCCGCAGTAACGGATAGTGATGGCGAATTTACCTTCCCCGCCTTGAAACCAGGGGCCTTCTACCTGAACATCGATAGCGCAAGCATCGGCCTTGAGCGGATTCCTGTGCAAAGAACCCCTCTTAAAGTGGATATTGAGGGCGGGAAAGAGACCTCAATTGAAATAGGAATAACAAAAAGCGCTGACCTTACCGGCAAGGTCATGGTCTATGAGTTTGCAGAAGAAGATGGGCTGCAAAAGGGATTCAGTATAAGTAAAGGGGAAAAGAAGGCAACCGGGGAAGAGGGTAAAGGCAAAATGGTTGAAGCTTGCGGTCTGGCGAATGTTCTTTTGGAGTTTAAGAGTAAATTGGAGATATGGCGCGTCCTTACAGACAGGAAGGGACGTTTCAGATTTGACGACGTACGGCCCGGGCAATGGACGCTCACCGTGCGTGCCGACAATCTGCCTGAATATCACTATCTTGAAAAAGATATCTTTGAGATCGAACTGGCGCCTGGTGAGAAAAAGGAGATGCTAATAAGGGTTTTGCCGAGGAAGCGTACTATCCAGATTATTGAGCAAGGTGAGATTTTAATTGAGGAAGAGGGGAAGTAGGCTTGAGTGGAGATGAATCAGGCGGGACGTAGTGCTGTGACGAAAAAGTATATCCGAAAACCAGAATTACACTGAATCGGATGCATGTCTATACGGATGAGGAAGGCATGTTTGAATTTCCAGTCCTGGACCCGGGAGATTATCGCCTGAATATGGATATCTCGCAACTTCCCAGCGGGATTATACCGGCGATAAGTCTTCCGCGTGACATATCTTTGAAGAAAGGCGATAACATCTTTATAGATGTCCCGCTGGAGCAGGTTGGAACTATTTATGGAGTGGTCTTTGATGACGGCAACAAAAACATGCAGAAAGATGAAGAGGAAGACGGCCTGTCGCCAATCCGCGTAGTTTTATTGAAAGACGGGAAGGAAATTCAGGAAGCCTTTACTGATCAGAAAGGAAGGTATATATTAACCGACATAAAGCCCGGAGATTATGTTGTAAAGATCGACAGAGAATATCTTCCTCATCGTTATATAATGACAACACCGGAGACCATCAAGGTTAACGTAAAATCCAAAGAACAGATTGCGGATATAAACTTTGGCACCTACAAAAAACCGCGCAAAATCATCAAGACGTTTTTTAAGAAGAAAAAGAAGTAGAGGAGAAGCCGGAAAAATCAGCACTGGCAAAAAATATTGCCTTTCGTGTGCCCGAAAGACCCTTCTTCGTATGCCATACAATAGTTCTAAGAAAAAACAGGAGGTGGGTTTGCGGTAAAAGCTTTAATTATTTAAGCTTTCAAAGTTTTTATTTTCTCATCTTTTTTTTGCCATAAAGCATTCAGCCAAATACAAAATCGGTCTTTATACTCGGGATCATTAAAATAATCCCCGGTCAGAGAATCCGTTAAGGGGATGACTTCAAAGTCAATAATGATTCTGTTGACCTGGCCTGAAATATATTGCCAGAACGTGGGGATTTTATCCGGATACACAATAGTGACATCAATGATTTTATTAAGATAGTCACCCATGGAACTTAAGACAAAGGCGATTCCACCTGCTTTCGGGATCAGAAGATGATTGAAATGATTGTTTTGGGACTTGTTTTTATGCTGTGTGAACCTTGTCCCCTCGACAAAATTCATGATGGAGACCGGGGTATGTTTAAATTTTTCACATGCTTTTTTTGTGCTGGCAAGATCTTTATTCTTTAGATGGGGTTTTTCTTTTAATTGTTTTTTTGAATATCGTTTCATAAAAGGAAAATCCAATGCCCACCAGGCAAGCCCTAAGAACGGAACCCAGATCAATTCTTTCTTTAAGAAAAATTTTAACAGGGGAATTTTTTGGTTTAATGTTGTCTGCAAGGCTAAAATATCCACCCAGGATTGATGGTTGGAAATAATCAGATACCATTCCTTTTTTTCTAATTTTTCAAGCCCTCTGATATCCCATTCTATTTTGCAAAATAGTTTTGAGTTGAATGAATTAACCCCTATCCAGAGAGTGGCAATGGATATCAGGATTTTGTCAAGAACAACAACAACAGAGGGAACCGGGATAAGAAACTTGAAAAAAGAGATCAGAATTAATGGAATGGTCAGCAGGATGGTATTCAACGTGTATAATAATATCGATAAAACACCTTTGAGTGAGTATGGTAGAAAATATAACATAAAAATAGTCAGAGTTTTTTAAAATTCATGATATGTTTTTTTATTGTTCTTCTATCCAGTCCTGTCATCTTTGCGACCTTCTCGTAGGTACCGGCATCATCGTACAAAAGCTTGCAATATCCTGATACCAGGGAAGACATAGAGATATCCCGGTCTGAAATTCCTTGTAAAAGTTCCTGTTTCAGGGAGATGGTTTTCTCCTCATCTTTTTGCTTGCCTTTATAGTCCCGTCTTAACAAAACACTTCTGACACACTGCTCAAGCTCTCGAACATTTCCTGGCCATTGATAATTCTTTCCAAGCCGGCGGTCAATAATTCTTTTAACTTTCAGGATTAATTTTTCAGAATGGGTACCGGCCATTTTTTTTATGGTGAAGTCAAGGAGATCATTTAGTTCAGATGGTTTTTCACTGATCCTGGTTCTAAGAGGCGGAACTTCAATGATATCGGAACACAGCCTGTAATAAAAATCGTCCCTGAATACCTTACCGCTGAGAATATCTTTTTTGGGGCGGTTGGTGGCGGCAATGACCCTTCCGTTAAATCTTGATTTTTCATGAGTCCCGACAGGGGAAAAGCTTCTTTCCTGGAGAATTCTTAACAGTTTGATCTGCACATGGTTGGGGATTTCACCGATTTCATCGAGAAGAATGGAACCATGGGGGCTGCACCGGTCAAACACACCCTGGTAATCATCCACTGCCCCGGTAAAGGCACCTTTTGTATGGCCGAACAGTTCGGATTCGAGCAGAGTTTCAGGATATTGGGAGAGATTCAGTGAAGAAAAGGCCCGGGTGAAGCTCTGGGTAAAACATTGTTTTTTTTCATCAAAGGGAATATATCCGCTTCTGCCGATGGCTTTGGCGGCTGTCCCTTTTCCTGTGCCGGTTTCACCCAGAAGCAGAGTGGAAAAATCCTCCATCTTGTTCCATAGAAATTTGTTGTACAGATCAAAATTATAAGTGAAAACATTGTACCATAAATGCTTTTTCAGTTTTTTCATGCACGGGCTGCTGCCCACAAGGGAGTTGGAAATAAAATAAAAGGCCCGTCTGATTTGATAGGAAAGGGCAAAATAATGGGGGATGGTCTTAGCGGAAAATCCCTTTGTGTGGAGCATGTGCCTGGCTTTTTCGGCAAAGGGAACCTTGACCGGTGTGTCTTCGGCCTTGATTTGATCCTTTATCAGCTGATCAAAATCATCCTTGAATTTGTAAAAGAGATCAAACAGGAACACAATCGTAATGATTTCTTTATCCTGGTCGTGAAACGCATTGATATTGGCACGGCCCTGGCTTTCAAGTTTTTTTATCCGGTGATCCACTTCCTTAATACATTGATCAATGCTTTCCCGCCTGGAAGCTGAAGGGAAAATGCCTGCAATTTTAAGATCAAGCTTTTCTCTTAAATCGCTGAACGGATTTGCAAAAGCGGCATTATAAACCGTTCTGAAAAAGTGACGTTCTTCGGAATTAAGCATTGCTTTTTTCAATTCAAGCCTCCATCAGATGATATTATTCGATAATGTGCAATTTTGTACACGTCATATACATAAAATGCAAGAAGAAACATGTCGTTTGATAACCAAAAAAGAAAATTAAATTGAAAAATACTATTATTTCGGTTGGTTATATCTTTCAAGGGTTTTGGCACAATACTTGAAGTATATAAATAAGTTTAAGTAATTAAGTTAACGTGAATTTTCACGGCAGCAGTGTGAAAATGAAAAGTACAAAACAATTATGGAGAAACACTTATGATTAGAAGAATACTGAATTCAAGACTTCCTTTAATGGTTTATAATCCTGTAAAGGTATTTGATGTAAAGTATTTTAAAGAAATTTTCAACGCTGGCGCTCTTCCGGTATTTGATACGGAATGTTTAACCCATGAGGATATACTTCAAAACGCCTTGTTGCTTTCCAAAGAAAAATTTAGCTTTGGTATCAGGCTTTCAGCCCATGATAGTGAGCTGATCAGGAAAATCAAACACCAGCAGATGATCAATCTTGATCTTTTAATTTCCCCACTTTCAAAAGATGATGCCCTCGCAGATTTCACAAATTTTGCAGATACAAAAATAGTGATAGAAATCAAAGATATTAATATTAACGATAAAATCAAAGAGGTTTCACCCCATGCTTTGATCCTGAAAGGGAATGAAGCAGGCGGAAAGGTTTCAAAATATTCTTCTTTTGTTTTGATGCAATGGTATTTGAAAAACTATGAATTGCCGATATTCATCCATGGCGGTGTCGGAAAATATACCGCTGCCGGTATGTTTGCAGCAGGGGTATCCGGTCTTGTCATGGACAGTCAGTTTCTCATGACAGACGAAGCCCCGGTATCGGATAACTTTAAAAAGCTCTTGGCGATGGTGGATGAGAGTGATTCCACCGAGATCACATATAAGACTCTGGACAGTTACCGGGTGTTTGCAAAACTTGGTACTAAAATTGTTAAAGACCTGAAACAGCAGGCAATTGAATTTAGTGATGATCCAAATGGCAGACAAAAGATTTATGACTCCATCGTGGATAATATGACAGCCTTTGACAAAGAGGATACCCAGTTTATCCAGTCTCTTTTTTACCTGGGCCAGGACGGCGTATTTGCAAAGGATTTTGTAAAGGAGTCAACAAGCCTTCATGAAATTATTTCAAGTTTTTTCAAAACCATTGGCGAGAATTTAAATTTCATTGATGTATATGATCCGGTAACGCCGGGTTCCCCGTTTGCCAAGGATCAGGGAACAAAATTCCCTTTGATCCAGGGGCCCATGGCCAATATTTCGGATAATTCTGATTTTGCAAATAAGGTCCTTGAGCAGGGAGCTTTGCCGTTTTTTGCAGTGGGAAGTCTTCCTGAACAGCTGGCGGACGATATGCTCAAGGATGGTGCCCAAAAAGTGGATGTTTTCGGTGCAGGACTTGTGGGCATGGAAGCTTTTAATCCCGCGGTAAAAAAACATTTGGAGATGGTTAAAGAATATAAGGTCCCCTATGCGCTTTTTGCAGGAGGTATTCCTTCTCAGGTGGCAGAACTTGAAAAGGCAGGAACCAAAACATATCTTCATACGCCATCGGTATCTATGATGGAAAATGCCCTGAAAAATGGATGCAAACGGTTTATTTTTGAAGGCGGGGAAGCCGGCGGCCATGTGGGCACTCTTTCCAGCATGGTGCTGTGGGAAGATGCTATTGCCACACTGATCAATAAAAATTATGATCTCACGGATTTATATTTGGTATTTGCCGGTGGCATTTCCACCTGCTTTGCATCATTTTTTATTTCAGGGCTCACATCTTTTCTTGCGGCCAAAGGGGCAAAAATCGGTATCCAGGTGGGAACCGCTTACCTTTTTGCCGATGAAATTGTAGCAACCAAAAGTATTAAATCGCAGTACCAGGAAATCATTATCCGCGAAAATGAGACAGTGGTGATCGGTAAAAGCTTAGGGTTGGCATCCAGGACCGCACCCACCGAGTTTGCCCGAAGGATGCTTGAAGACGAAGTTTTGATGATGAAAAACAAGGGAAATTTTGATGATATAAAGCGGTCCTTTGAAAAGAGAAATATCGGTTCGCTGCTCATCGGTGCAAAAGGGTTTATACCGGATTTTAAAAATCCGGGACCTGAGAATTACACCTGGTTTGAAGATAAAGAACACAGGGAAAAGGGCAATTTTCTTGTGGGGGACAGCCTGGCCTTTTTTGATCGGTCAGTCACCATAAAAGAGATCCACGATAAATACTTTGAAGCCAAATCAACACTTTACACAAATATTAATTTTCTTGAAATATTTTCAAGCTCGAAAAATAAAATTAATGATGAGATTGCCGTGGTGGGTATCGGTTGTACGCTGCCGGATGCCGATGATCCGGACAGCTTGTGGGAAAATATTTTAAACAAAAAATATTCCATCAGCCAGATACCAAAGTCAAGATTTGACCATGATCTCTATTATGACCCTGACAAAAGTGCGGAAGATAAAACCTACACCACCCTTGCAGGACATATAGACCAGTTTGAGTTTGAATGGGAACGGTTCGGGTATGCTCAAGGAAAGGAAAAAAGACTTTCCCGCAGTCAGAAAATGGTGTTGCAGACCGCATACAAAGCAGTCGAAAATGCAGGGTTTCTGGGAGAAGACAACCGTCTGCTCTGTGATGATCCTGCAAGAACTGCTGTTATTATTGCCACCTGCCTTTCCAATGAACTGGGAAATGACCTTCAGCTCAAGTACTGGTATCCGGAACTTGTTTCCATGATGGAGAAAACAGATGAATATCAGACGTTAAGTGATAATGAAAAAGAGGAAGTCAAACAAGCCTTAATGGAAGGCATAGAAGGGGAGAACAAAGGATATGATCCTGTCCATGGTATGCTTTTGAACATCGAAGCCTCAAGGATTGCCCGTCACTTAGGTATCCGGGGTGCAAATTATGTTGTGGATGCTGCCTGCGCATCCTCTGTCACTGCACTTGACGCTGCAACAGATGAACTTTTGTCCGGTGAACACGACCAGGTCATTGTGGGTGGGGTAAATACCAATCTGACACCTGAGGCCTTTATCGGGTTTGCAAAAATGGGAACCTTGTCCCAGGTTGGGTCATTCCCTTTTGATGAACGGGCTGACGGGTTCATTCTGGGAGAGGGATCGGTTGTTTTTGTATTAAAAAGAATGAAAGATGCGATCAGGGACAAGAACCGTATTCTGGGTGTCATCAATTCCATTGGTTCAAGTTCTGACGGCAAAGGAAAGGCCATTGCCGCACCAAACCCGAAGGGGCAGGTATTAAGCGTCCAGCGGTGTTTTGAAAATATTCGGCCCGGTATCAGCCCGGAAGATATCGGATTTATCGAAGCCCACGGAACCTCCACCACCATCGGTGATCAGGTAGAACTTGAGACCTTGAACTCCATATATAAGAATGCCAATGCAGGTATCTCTTCCATAAAATCTCAGATCGGCCATCTTTTAGGGTGTGCAGGATCAGCAGGGCTTTTAAAGGCATTACTAACTATTAACAAAGGAATCCTGCCACCCAATGGCAGGTTTGAAACCCTTTCAAAAAATCATGATTTAAAAGGCTCTTCCCTGTTTATTGTAAAAGAGCCAAAAGAATGGAAATCTGAAGGTAACACATCCAGGAAGGCTGCTGTTTCTTCTTACGGGTTTGGCGGTATTAATTATCACATCGTGGTTGAGCAGATGACCGAGAACTATCAGGCAATTTCCCGGAATATTTTTATTGACCCTTCCTATGATTTTAATGACGACCGAATCGTGGTTGCAGGTCTCGGGGTTTTCCTTCCGGGTGCAAAAAATACAGAGGAGTTCTGGGATAAACTTGAATCAGGACAAAAACAATTATCCCATATCCCGGCTGTTCACTTTGACAATGATGCCTATGCGAATCTTGATAAAAATTCCACTTACAGGCTTCCCAAAGTAAAGGCGGGTATGGTCAAAGAACATAAGTTCAACAATTTGAAATATAGAATGCCCCCCATGATGGTAAAATCCATTGAAAGAGGACAGATCTTCGGACTGGAGGCAGCCAATGAGGCACTTGAAAGTTCGGGTCTGCTGGACCAGCTGTCTGCCGGCAATAAGGTTGGCGTGATCCTTGGTACCATTTCAGGAGAACGGCAGAGCAAAAATATTATCAGGGTTAGAAAACAATTTATTGGTAATATCATTAAAAATTGTCAGAAGCTTGATGCAAAAAAGCGCAACAAGGTTTCAGATGCGCTTGTGGAATCCATCCGGAATACAATTCCAGAGAATAATGAAGATACCACGCCCGGGCTTTTGTCCAATATTATCTCCGGCAGGATTGCCAATTATTTTGGTCTCAACGGGGCTAATTACGTGATTGATGCATCCTGTGCATCTTCCTCCATTGCCATAAGAAATGCGGCCAGGAATTTAAAGCAGAAAGATCTTGATTTCGTCCTTGCAGGCGGGGTCGATTGCAATCTGTACCCGGCAGTCCTCATGGCATTTAAACGCCTCGGCCTGTTGTCGGAAGGGGACTGCAATTTTTATGATTCAAGGGCTGACGGGTATGTGATGGGAGAGGGCGCAGCCATCCATTTGATGACCACTTATAAAAAGGCCAGAGAATATAATATGGAGATTCTGGGTGAGATCAACGAGTGCGCCGTACGCTCAAGCGTACCGGATCACCTGCTTGCCCCTTCGGAACAGACTTTTGTATCCACCATAAACGAAACATATTATAAATCCGGGATCAGAAAACAGGATATCAATCATCTGGACCTGTTTGCATTTTCCAATATCTTTGGGGATATCGTTGAAAAGCAGGTGATTGAACATTGTTTTGATCATGAAATGCATTGTGGAAACATCAAATCCCAGTTCGGGTATTTCAAAGCTGCCAACCCGGCCGTTGCCATGGCAAAGCTTATGCTCATGAACCGCAAGGGAAAAATTCTGCCGGACTTTAATTATAATCCCGAGCATTCCATTTTAAATGATTGTAAAATTTTAAAGCCTGCCCGACAGATGGTTGTAAAGCCCAAAGGGCAGCCCTTTAGATTTGCAGCCAATGTTAACGGTATTGGCGGAAACCATTGCCATATGATTATGAGCACATTGCCGGCCCGGCTTGAAAGGAAAGAAGAGGTTGTGGAAGTCGAATTCAAGGCGGCTGCAGGGGATGATATTGTATTAATAGATCATGCTTACTCTGCTGATAATATGGGTAAAAAATTGAGAATGGTTGCACTTCTTTCCGGCCAGGGTGCCCAGAGAAGCCGCATGATGAAGGAACTTTTCAAAAAAGATGCCCACATCAGAAAGGTGATGGAAAAAGGTGAACAAATCTTTATTGAACAAAGGGGGTATTCCCTTTTAGACATGATGTTTGGCACGGATGATGCCATTAACTCAACACAGAATACTCAAGCCGCAGTCTTTCTTTCATCTGCTGCCATTTACAGCCGACTGTCCCGGGAAGGATTTTCACCCGATTACTTCATCGGTCACAGTGTGGGAGAATACACAGCCCTTTTTTGCAGCGGTATGCTTTCTTTTGGCGATGCCATGCGTCTGATCATCAAACGCTCGGATCTTATGCATGAGGCCACCTTAAAGGTTCCGGGTAAAATCATGGTGGTATTCAAAAATGAAAAAGAGACAGAGCATCTGATCAGAAAAGCCTTTGTGTCCAATATTTATATTACCAATAAAAACAGTGAAAAACAGACGGCTGTCTCAGGAAAGGCTGAGGACATTGAAAAATTTTGCACCTTTTTGACCCAGCAGGAAATTTTCTATAAAAAATTGAATCTTACCGGGGCCTTTCATACCCCTTTACTGAAAGAAACTTCGGTAAAATTAAGGGCGTACCTGGATACCATAACCTTTAATGACACCCGGTTTGGAAAAATTATTTCCAATACCACTGCAAGACCATATCCGGAAAGGCACGAAGATGTAAAAGATCTGCTGGCAAGGCAGATTATCTCACCAGTTGAATTTATTACATCTATTGAGAATGTATATGTATCCGGCAGAACTCATTTTATAGAGATCGGTCCGTCAAGGCTGCTGGTGAATCTTTTGAAAAATATCAATATCGGAGAGTATGGCACGGCCGTGTCCGTGGATGCCAAAGTTGGAGAGGTGAAATCCTTTGAGGAATGCAGAAAATATTTACAGGACTGCAATAGTATTTTTGAGGCAAAACCTGTTCGAGTAAGTGAACCTGGAATTATCCCTGATATGAAAGAGGAGTTATCAAAAATAGAGATGTCTGAAGATTTCGAATCCTTTAAACAAAATAACCAAGGACTGGTTGATCAGATCCTTTACAAGGAATATCAGCACCAGAAACGCCAATCAGCCATTGATGCCGTTGAAAGATATGATTTTAATACCAACAAAATATTGATTTCAGGTGTTTCTGTGGGGCTTCCGGGCAAAGCAAGACGTGTCTTTGCAACCGATAATTTTGATGCCATTCTCAATGGCGAAAATTTTATCGATTCCCTGACGGTTGAAGACCAGGAGAAAATTATTGATAAGAATATCACCAAGCTTTATAAACAGCCGGATGGGAATGCAAGGTTTGTCCAGATCACTAAAGCCGAAGATGTAATCCATCTGGCAGGCCAGTTAGGGTATTTTGACCTCAATGATGAATACGGCATTAAAGAACAATACGATATCAGCATGGCCCTTGGTATTGCCGCAGGGATTGAAGCGTTAAAAGATGCGAACATACCCCTTGTCATGCAGTATAAAAAGATGAAAGACGGGAAGACCATGATTCCTGACGGGTTTGCTCTGCCTGAAGAAATGCAGGAAGATACAGGGGTGATTATTACATCGTTATGGCCCAATGGAGAAACCATGATGTCAGAGTTTGAAAAATATTTTTATGAGAAAATGTTTCTAAAACCCTATGAAGAGTTTGAAAAAATTTATTATTATCTCATGGAAAAAATAAAGGATCTTTCCATTAAAGAGCAGTTGACAGAGTGGTTTTTCAAGGCAAAGTCAAGAAAACGGTCGGATTTTGGTCCTTACAAGTTTGACAGGAATTTTTTGGCCAATGCCTGTCCTCTGGGATCTGCCCATCTGGCTCAGATTATCAAGGCCAAAGGTCCTAACACGCTGGTAAGTTCTGCCTGTGCATCCACTACCCTTGCCATTGGTATTGCCGAAGACTGGATCAGGGTCGGCCGATGTAAAAGAGTGCTTGTGGTTGGCGGTGAAAATGCGACCTCTCCGAGTCAGAATCAGTGGGTGGGATCAGGGTTCCTGGCACTTGGAGCCGCCACCATTAAAAAGAGAGTCTCAGAAGCGGCCAAACCCTTTGATGAAGATCGTAACGGCACCATCCTGGGTTCCGGTGCTGTGGGTCTTGTTGTTGAAAGCGAAAGCTGTGCAAAGAAAAGAGGCATGAACGGCCAGTGCGAGATTCTTGGCACCCATATCGCCAATTCCGCTTTTCACACCTATAATATTGATGTGCCCCATATGTCCCATGAGATGGAAAAATTTATCAATAAAGTGGAAAAACAAAATGGGATTAAGAAAGAAGACTATGCAGACAAGCTCCTTTTCATGTCCCATGAAACCTATACTCCGGCAAGGGGAGGCAGTGCCGATGCAGAAGTAACTGTCCTTGAAACAACCTTTGCCGATCACCTGGACAGCATCTGCATATCCAACACCAAGGGATTTACAGGCCATACCCTTGGGGCTGCCATAGAAGATGTCGTGCTGGTCAAAGCCCTTCAGAAAAGAAAAGCCCCTCCCATTGCAAACCTTCAGAAAATACCCGAACATTTCAAGAAACTCAGTTTTTCCGGCCAGGAGAAAATTAATTCTGAGTATGGTCTCCATCTGGCTGCCGGGTTTGGCTCTCATTTTGCTTTCATGTTTGTCAAACGGGTAGAGGAAAATCCGGTTGAAGGCAATGTCCGATATCAGAACTGGATAAAACAAATCACCGGATCTGAAGATCCTGAACTCAAGATAATTGATAATACCCTGTGTGCTGTGGCCGGAGGAGAAGCCCTGCTGTCTCTAACAAAGGAAACAAGGAAAGTTGAAAAACCTGCAAAAGTAGCTATTCCTGCCATGCTGGCAGCACCTGCGCCCGTTGCAGCAGTGAAAGAAACACCAGTCAAGGTTGAAACAAAACCTGTTGAAGAGACAACCGGAGGGGCATCTGAGGGAGTTCCTGCCTTTGAAACGGTTAAGTCAATTATTGCCGAGCAGACCGGATATGCGGCAGACATGCTGGAGAATGATCTGGATCTTGAAGCAGATCTTGGAATTGATACGGTGAAACAGGTTGAGATTTTTGCCAAGATTGCCTCTCATTTTGCTTTCTCAGTACCGGATGATTTAAAACTCAGGGATTTGAACACCATTGCCAAACTGGCCGAGTATATTGTTACAAGAGTTGATATGCCGGGTACAGAAACGAGCATTCCGACACCTGTCGCTGCTCAACCCGAGACACAATCGGCACCGGGAGCACAAGTCCCCTCTAATGCCATTGACAAGGTCAAGGAAGTAATCGCCGAGCAGACCGGATATGCGGCAGACATGCTGGAGAATGATCTGGACCTTGAAGCAGACCTTGGAATTGATACGGTGAAACAGGTTGAGATTTTTGCTAAGATTGCCTCTCATTTTGCTTTCTCAGTACCGGATGATTTAAAACTCAGGGATTTGAACACCATTGCCAAACTGGCCGAGTATATCCAGTCCAGGGCCGGGGTTGTACAAGCGCCCCAAACAGAAGAAGCGGCTGATGTGGAAAACGATGAAGTTCCAATGGCAAGCGACATCTCCATTCCTTTAAATAAAGATGACGAATTTCCTGATCCGGTATCACCCATCAAACGGTTGATTGTAAGAGTCAGAGAATCCCAGATTCCTGAACTTTCCAAAAAGGACTTTAAAGGCAAAAAAATTATTGTTTCCCTTGACAGTCATGGGTTTGCCAAAAAAATTATTGAAAAGATAAAAAAGAAAAAGGGCGAGGTCATTACCATCGGCGGCAAGGGTGCGGATTTTAAGTTTGACCTGACCGATGTCAAAGCTACGGAAAAACGGGTGGAAGAATTTAAAGAAGCTTATCCGGAAGTGAACGGGTTCATCCATCTGGCACCCCTTGACACCTATTTTGATAAGAAAGATGGAAAAGGTGATTCAGACGACTCCCTCAACACAACCATCAAATCTTTTTTTGTCATGATTAAAGCTCTGTTTGAAACCCTTGATCAAAAAGAGAATATCATTGGAACCATTACCTTTGATTCGGTTGTATTCCCGTATATGGAAGACTGCGGTGATATCCATCCCATGTTTGCAGGCCTTGCAGGTCTTTTGAAAACCGTGAATAAGGAGATGCCGGACACCACGGTCAAGGTTGTGGACTTTTCTTATAAACAGCCCAAAAAGAGCATAGGAAGGATTGCAGATATATTCTTAAATGAGCTTCTTTGCGACGATACAAGGGTAGAGGTGGGATACAAGAATAAAAAGCGGTATGTCCTCTCCATGAAGCCTTCCATTGCAGACAAAACGCAGCAGATCATATCTGAGAATGACACTCTGCTGGTTACGGGAGGAGCCGGCGGAATTACCTATGAAATTATTAAAAAAGTGGTTGAAAACTATAAGGTCAACCTGATTATTCTGGATATCAATGACATTTACAGTACCGATCCAAAATATCTGGATAAAGTATCCACCCAGGCAGACCTCATGGGCATTCTCAGAGACGATATGCCCGGGGTAAAACCCGTTGAAATCAAACGTGCCCTTGATCGCCTGATGCGGGTTCGCCAGTCACTTGAAAATATTGAAACCCTTGAGTCGCTGGGTGTCAGTGTTGAGTATAATTGTGTGGATGTAACGGATTTTAAGGCGGTAAAGGCGGCCGTTAACAAGTATGACAGGATTGATGGAATTTTCCATGCCGCAGGCATGGAGATGAGCCAGTTTATCGCCAAAAAAGAGCTCTGGTCATTTGAGCTGGTGGTGGATGTCAAGGTCAAAGGCATGAGAAATCTTCTTCGCGCCTTCAAAGACAGAGAGTATAAATACTTTTTTACCTTCTCATCTGTAACAGCCCGATTTGGAAACGAAGGTCAGGTGGATTATACATCTGCCAATGATTTTCTTGGGAAGACTTTGTTTCGTCAGAAACAGCTTCACCCTGAAAGAACTTACAAAGTCTATGCCTGGACTGCCTGGGGTGGTGTTGGCATGGCAACCAATCCAACCGTGAAAAAAGTGCTGGAGGACAGAGGCATCCAGTTCCTTCCAAAGGAACAGGGCGTTAAGTTTTTCATGGCAGATCTCTTAGATAAAACAGACTCTGAAATGGTATTTTCCGGCCTTGATTATTCATTTGACAGGGACGGTCTCTTGGAAGATCCCGGAGATATTCAATTTCCATTTCTCGATACTCCGGTGGAGAAGACCGATACCGGTATGACGTATTCACGGATACTGGATGTTGAAAGGGATGTCTTCCTCCATGACCATACCATGGAAGAAGTGCCGCTTTTTCTTGGTGCAACCGGGATTGAAACTATGGCTGAACTCGCTGGTTCACTGTCCGAAGATAAAGGGCATTTTGTTGAATTGACGAATTTTCAGATTCCCTACGCCATCAAACTCTTAAAGGGGCGGCCAAAGGAGCTTCTGGTTTCAGGAGACAGGAGAAAAGGTGGGTTGTTTAACTGCAGGATAACATCCCAGTTCAAGAATCCCGACGGCCTTGTCATGGGAGACCCAAAGCTTCACTATGAAGGAAAATACAGGTTTGCCCGAAAACCATTAAAGGCAAAAAAGATCAAACTGCCGGAATTTAACCCGGTTTCTCATGAAGGTGATCTTGAAACCCTGGTATATGACCCCAAGCGGCTGTTCATGTTCGGCCTTTTCGCTACCATCACGGATATTAACTCCTTTGACGGTAAAACACTGGTCACAACAGTGGAGGATAAAAGCAAAAAAGAGTTTTTTAAAGGGGTGAAAGATCCCAATTTTGTAGCAGCCCCCATCCTGGTTGATGCCATGTTCCAGACCGGCGGCCTTCTTGAGTTCTTTACCACCTCAAGGACAGTTTTGCCCTATAAAATCAAGTCTTTGAAATTTTACAGAGATGTCGAGAAGAACCAAGAATACTTTTGTATTACCGAAAAGGTTGCCTCAGGTGAAGAAACCAATACCTACAACCTGAAACTGGTTGATAAAAAAGGAAATATTTTTGTTGAGGTGGACAGCTTTGAAATGGTAAAACTCAACCGCCTTGATCCCGAAGACAGAATTGTTGATTTGGTTGAGTTTGCTTTTTCTAACGAAAAGGAAAATTCAAAGGTCAACTAAATAAATCATAACACCTCTGTCTGAAATGCGGGGCAGAGGTGTTATATATCTTTCCGATGCCCTGCCTAATGAACCATACGGTTAATTTGTTTGAATTTTAAAATATCAGGTTTAAAATTTTTTACTTGAAAAAAAGTTGAAAAAAAGGTTGACTTTTATCTGGTACTCTTATCCACCTGTATTTAATATAAAATGATGAAAAAACGGAATGAAAAATGCCGAAATTAATATCTGAAAAACAGATTCTCAAAATCAAATTAGTGAGGAATGTTTTAATCGTATTCCTTTCAATGGCAACGGCACTTTCCATTTATAATATATTTTTTATTTATCCTTCGCTTACCGAACTGGTCATTGATAACACTAAAAACGATGCGGTACGTGTGGCAAAGCACCTGGCTACAACCTTTATGCCGGAAAGGACTGAACAAAGGCCTTCCTCTTTTAATGCAGACATGCAGGGTGAAATTAAAAAAATAATTGACGCCTTTGAGCTGAATAAATTACAGGTTTTCTCAAGTACAGGCGAAATTATTTTTTCTTCAGAACCGGATAATATTGGAAAAGTAAATAAAGAAAAATATTTTCATGAGATCGTAGCCCGGGGAAAAGTTTTTGCAACAGTTGTGAAAAAAGACTCCAACTCAATGGAAGGACAGAGATTGACAGCCGATGTGGTGGAGACGTATGTACCTCAAATGCGTGGGAATACTTTTTTGGGCGCATTTGAAATTTATTATGACATCACAGATCGGAAGGAAAAATTTGATAACCTCTTATCATTTTCCTCTACGGTCTTATTCATTGTCGTGTTTGGTCTTTTATCTGCAATAGTACTGGTCTGGCTAAAGGAGAATAAGACCATTAAAGAGCGCAGGCGAGTTGAAAAAGTATTGCTTGAGAGTGAGGAAAAACTGACAGGAATTCTTAATTCGTTTACCGATTTTGTCATTCTTGTTGACAGGGACTTGAATATTGTCTGGTCCAACAACACCATGGATGATTTTTTTGGCACAAATTCTTTGGGTAAGAAATACTACGATGTTTTTCATTCCCGAAATACACCTTGTACCACATACCATATTGAAAAGTGTTTTCAGGACGGCCGAAGTGTTGAGGATGAGATTGAATGTATAGGGGCAAATGGCGCCCGAATGGACCTGTGGTACACGGCCTCCGTGACTACCCGCTCTGAGGAGGGTGTTCCAACAACATTGATTGTCGTGTATCGGGATATTACCGAGAAAAAGCGGTTGCGGGCAGAAGCTGTCAGGAGTGGTCAACTGGCTTCAATCGGTGAACTTGCGGCCGGTGTTGCACATGAAATCAATAATCCCATCAACGGAATTATTAATTGTGCCCAACTGCTTATCGATGAAAGTGAAGAAGGCTGCGAACAGGCCGAGATCTTCCAGCGAATCATCAAGGCCGGCGGCCGGGTCGCCATGATTGTTCGTAATCTTCTATCCTTTGCCCGGGATACCAAAGATGAGCCGCAGCTGGTCACGCTAAAGAGCCTGCTGTCTGACTGTCTGGATTTAACCGAAACGCAGATACGAAAGGAAGGCATAGACCTTAAGGTAGATATTCCGGATAAAATTCCAGAACTCAGGGTGCGAAGTCATCATATTCAGCAAGTATTTTTAAATATTATCAGCAATGCGAGATATGCTCTCGGCAAAGGTGCCGCTATTGTCCGGAAGAATAAAACAATTGAAATCAAGGGGGAATTGATAGATAGTAATACCCATCACTATGTTCGGTTGAATTTTTTTGATAACGGCATTGGTATACCGGCAGATATAATGGATAGAATCTGCGACCCTTTTTTTTCCAGTAAACCGTCGGGTGAGGGAACAGGTTTAGGATTAAGTATCAGCCATTCTATCATTAAAGATCATGGCGGCAGATTGAATTTTGACAGTGTTGAAGGGGACCATACCAATGTAATAATAGACCTGCCGGTTCAAAGTGAGGATGATTTTGAAAAGGAAAAATAGAATTCTGGTCATTGAGGATGAAGAGATTTTAAGGTTTACCTTTAAATCATTCCTTTTGAAAGAAGGGCATGAAGTGATAACTGCCAAAGATTATTCTTCTGCCATAAAGCTCATTTCCGAGCCTGAACCGGACTTGATCATCGCCGATATTATCCTGGGAGGTAATACAGGCATCGACATCCTCAGGAAAGTCAAAGAAAAAGGTGTGGAGTGCCCGGTCATCATGATTACCGGACAACCCAGCATTGAAACGGCTGCAGAATCCGTCCGTCTGGGTGCCTATGATTACCTGTCCAAACCGGTTGGAAAACAGGACCTGATAAAAATAACAAATCGTGCCCTTCAATATCATTCAATTATGGCAGAAAAAGACAGAATGGAGGCTGAGAAAGAAAAATACCGTTCTGAGCTGGATACAATTTTTAGGAGTGTTCAAGAAGGCATCGTCACCGTTGATGAGCAAATGAAAGTGACAAAGGTGAATGACGCATTTGAGCGGATCTGCGGACTGAATGGCAAAAAGATAATTGGCAGACGGCTGTCTGATGTTTCCGGCCAATGCCGTCAAACATGCTGTCATGTTCTAGAAAAAGTTATACTCACTCAAAAGGGAGTCAAAACCAGTCGGCTTGAATGCCACCATCATGACAGGAACAAACAGATCGTTGTCCTGACCGGCTCACCTTTGCGTGACTTGGAAAATAATTTTTCAGGCGCGGCCTTGGTAATCCGGGATGTAACCAGGGAAAGTGATCTTGAAGGCAGATTAAAGCCCCGTGAAAAATTCATGAATATAATTGGCAGAAGTAAGAAAATGCAGGAATTATATTCCCTTTTGGAAGATCTGGCCGATTCTGATACAACCATCCTGATCACAGGCGAGAGCGGTACGGGCAAGGAACTGGTTGCTGAAGCGCTCCACTATGGCAGCCACCGGGCACAAAAGCCCTTTGTTAAAGTTAATTGTTCAGCTCTTGCAGATTCTTTGCTTGAAAGTGAATTGTTCGGCCATATCAAAGGAGCATTTACAGGTGCGGTAAAAGACCAGCTGGGCCGGTTTGAGATGGCTGACAAAGGAAGTATTCTGCTGGATGAAATCGGTGATATCTCACCCAGATTACAATTAAAGCTGCTCAGAGTTATACAGGAAAAAGAGTTTGAACGTGTAGGGGAATCAACACCGGTCAAGGTGAATGTGAGGATTATTTCCAGCACAAATCAATTGCTTAAAGAATTGGTCCGAACGGAAAAGTTCAGAGCAGATCTTTATTATCGCCTCAAGGTAGTGGAAGTAAATCTACCCCCCCTGCGTGAGCGGATCGATGATATAGCATTGCTGGTCGAACATTTTTGTAAATTGTTTAATAAACGATTCAACAAAGAAATTGGAGACGTCTCCGATGATGTAATTCAGATCTTTTCCGGCTACCCCTGGCCAGGGAATATCAGAGAACTGGAACATGTACTGGAGCGTGCATTCGTTCTGTGTCATACGGATTTTATTACGGTTGATCATCTTCCTTCGGAAATAAGAACATATCATAAAAAGTTAAATTCTTCTTTTGAAGAGAATTTCGCAGTGGATATCAAGGATATTCTCCAGGCACTTGAAATGACAGGCGGTAATAAAGCCAAGGCTGCCAGACTACTGGGAATAAACCGCAAAACCATTTACCGCAAGCTGTCCCACCATGATAGTAGCGATCATTAAAAAAAATCAAAATATAAAGTACAGACCTGAATGTGGCCTGTCACATTAGCGTGACGTCCCACTAGTGTGACATGCCACACTTCTGCCCAAGTTTTTTTGCCTTTTCTATCCTCTTGTATTCTTTCATAACTATTTGAAAAAATAAGAATTATTCTCATGACAAATTTTTAAATCTAAGTGGCATGTCTCTTGCTAATTAAATTCTATAGCCAAATATTTTATGTACGTATCGGCGAGTTGATGAACATTAACAGATAATGAAGACCAGCGGGAAAATTATGAAATCTGACGATTCCAGTGTTTCACACCCAGAGAAGAAAAAAAAATGTCCTTTTATCGGATCTCCATACAAGGACTGCTATTTTCTCGATATGAGCAGCAACAAGATCGCAATGGCGCTTTTCTATTGCCATAATCATTATACGCAATGCGCAATTTATAAAAAGATGAAAACAAAAAAATCTACACAAAAGGATTTGAAGATATGAGCCGAAGAAAATTTTTAAAAACCGCTATTCTCACAGGCTGCACAGCCTTGGTCACGGGAATTCCGCTGGCTACTTACGTCATCTTACCGTCTTTGAAACAAGAACCTGGTAACTGGATTGATTTTGGATCTGTTGAAGATTTGGAACCGGACAATTTTAATATGCTTTCCTATGAGTTCATGGTGAAAGATGGTTGGATAACCCTTCCCCAGAGAGGTTTTGTGTGGGCAAAGGCCGAAGCAAAACAACAGATTAAAATATTTTCATCAACCTGCTCTCATTTAGCGTGCAACGTGATCTGGCAAAAGGAAACCCGGGAATTTGTATGTCCTTGCCATTCCGGCCGGTTCGATGCACAAGGACAGCCCATTGCAGGTCCGCCGTCCCGCCCTTTAACTGTTTTGGAACATAAAGTTGCAGACGGCAATTTAATGGTCTTTATGAAAGTGTAATATTAACCCGTAATAATAGGAGAACATGAATTATGCGTACTAAATTTGTTATCAGTTTGAGTGTGTGCCTGGCACTTTTTATCGGCACACTGCATTTCACTGCCCAGGAAGCCATGGGGGCTTCCAAGCAAGTGCTCATTGCCGCAAAAGTGAAGTCTGCACCGGCAGGATTGGATGATGCCGCCTGGGGAAAAGCCAGGGGGATCGACGTCCCCTTTGAAGGTAAGGAAGTGTTTGCAGGCCAACATACCAGTGTGGCCACTAAGGCAGTTTATACGAAGGACAATATTTTTTTCCTTTATCAATGGAAAGATGCAAACCAAAGTATCACCAAGGGTGCCTGGCAGTATAAAGATGAAAATTGGATCCACCAAAAAGGTAACGAGGATCGGATTTCAATGTTGTTCGAGATTAACCGGATCAACAATTTCGCCACCAAGGGATGTGCAATAGTCTGTCATGTTCCCGACGGTGCAACAAATGCCAAGGATGGAAAATTTGGTACCCTGACAACTGCTGAAAAAGGTGATTTGTGGCATTGGAAAGCTGCTCGGTCTGATCCGGCAGGCTATGCCGACGATACCTGGTTGACAAAGATCAGTGAGAAAAAAGGCGGCCGAAAGGGAGATAAAGGAAGCGGCGGTGACAAGAAAAATATAACGGAGGATAAATCCAAACCAAAATATATGCTGGCCCAGGGTAAATCTTTGGTCAAAAACGGAATTTTGCTTGCGTCCCACGCCGTGGAGATTACGGATTACTCTGTTTTCAAGGATGGAGATACCATTACCTATCGTATGCCTAAAATACCGACAGGCTCTTTTGCTGACATAAAAGCTGATAGCCGTTACGTCAACGGAGAATGGACCGTCATGCTGTCTAGAAAACTTGATACCGGAAATCCGGATGATACCGCCTTTAATCCAAAAAGAAAATACAATTTTGCCATGGCGCTTTTTGATAACTCCGGTGATGAAGATTCTTATGATTCTGAAGTCATCACCCTTAAATTTAAATAATAGATATTTTCAAGGTGGAACCGGTGAATAATATACCCATGAAAACCCGATCTTTAAAACTGCTTGAATTTTTATCTCTGGAAAAGAGTGCCGACAGGCTGCTCGCCCTTGAGGTCCCGAAGGATGCCCTTTCATGGACCCGTTTTTGTGGTGCCCTGCTCCTTGTGTTGGTTGTATTGCTGTTTTTGTCGGGAATCTTCATGGCCTTTTATTACTCACCGATTCCTGGAACAGCCTATGACAGTGTAGATTTTGCCCTGTTTAATGTTCCCTTTGGCAGCGTTGTAAAAGGCGTTCATCATTATTCCTGGAATCTTTTGCTCATGGTCATGGGTGTCCATCTTGGTCGATCCTTGATCCTCGGCAGTTACAAGGCACCCAGACAGATGGTCTGGGTCACGGGTGTGATAATTTTGCTATTCGTGCCCTTGTTTATCATTACCGGAGATCTTTTGCCTTGGGATCAGAAGGGATACTGGTCAACCCAGGTTCGTTTAAGTATCATTTCATCAGTCCCGGGTATGGGTCATATTGCCGCTCGACTTCTTCAGGGCGGTTCTCTGACCGGCGTTGTGGCCTTGACCCGGTTTTATGTACTCCACATCCTGATGCTGCCCGGGCTGCTTGTCTTGCTTATAGCGGTTCATTTTCATTTCATCCGTCATCGTGGATTATCAGAACCGCTGGGCGCAGACCCGGTCTCCCGGCCCAGGATTCCTTTTTATCCGAATGTGGTGAATCGCTGGCTGTTTTTGTTCATTATGGTTTCTATCATTCTGGGAGTCATCAGTTGGCATTGGATACCACCTTTTGGTGATCCGGCCGATCCAACAGATTCTTCATATATACCCAAACCAGAGTGGTGGGTCCTGTTTTTGAATCAGCTCGTATCTGTCTTTAAAGGCGGTTTGGCCGTGTTGGGGTCAACAATAATTCCTGCAGGACTGGCAGGGCTGTTGATATGTTTGCCATTCATAGATCGTTCCCCCCATCGGCATCCGGCCCGCCGGTGGAAAATTCTTTTGCCTGCCGCCGCGATAGTGATTGCCATCCTCACGCTTTCTATAATGGGATACATGGAACACTTTGTCCTGGTTGAGAATTAATATGTTCAACGCTTGCCAGGACAAGACCGGATAAGCTCGGAGTAATTCAAGATTTATGAAGTTGTTAAGATATATAATTTTAATAAAGGTGTATCATGCGTAAAGACAAACAACTATTTACGGTTTTTGCCGTTGTATCGCTTCTATTTTTTATGTGGACCGGGAAAAGCGTTTGCCTGGCCGCAGACATATTTATCATAAGGGCTGAACACCTTCAGCAGGCCCCGAAAGGATTGAAAGATCCGATTTGGAATCAAATCTCGTCTATACCTGTTTCCGTTCAGGGAAGAGATGTTCTGTCCGAATCAAAAAGCATCGTATCCACACAGTCAGCTTATACGGATGAATTTATTTATTTTAAATTAAAATGGAAGGATCCCACCAGAAGTGTCGTTAAGCAATCCTGGAAATTTGACGGAGTCAACTGGCATCACCAGGAAGGAAATGAAGACCGGATAGCCCTTCTTTTTGAAACTACCCGGATCAACAAATTTGCAACACGGGGGTGCGCGGTGACATGTCACAGCCCTCCGGATGTCCCTAAAAAAGACTGGAAATTTACCACCAGGACCAGTGCTGAAAAAGGCGATTTGTGGCACTGGAAATCTGCCCGGTCCGCCCCTTATCAATATGCAGATGATGCCTGGCTGACCATTGCCGGCAATCCAACCGGATCATACCGTGAAACCGGCAGGAGAAAAGATGCCGGAAAAGGTGGAGACATTAAAAATCATACTCAGGACGAATCAAAACCGATTTACATGCAAGATCCAACTAAAAAGCAGACTGTGCCCGGATTTCTCCTGAAGGAAGAAGCAATAAAAATAAATGACTATTCGATTTTCAAGGCTGGAGATATTATTCCTTTCCGGCTGCCTGTAAAACCTGGCGGTTCGCGGTTTGATGTTAAAGCCGAAAGTCAATGGGCAGATGGTCACTGGACGGTCATGCTTTCCAGAAAACTGGATACCGGCCATGGGGATGATGTAAGTTTTAATCCCTTGAAAAGGTATAGTTTTGCCATGGCCTTGTTTGATGATTCAGGAGATGATCATTCAAAGGCAACCAGACCGATGATATTAATCTTCGACCATTAAATTCGGACATAGAGTACCTGGAGTTTTAGGGCATTAAGCAAAAATACCTATACAAGGAGGCCTTGTTATGGACCCATTTTTGCGATACCCTGCTGTGAGAGTTCATATTGGATAATATGGATAAAAATTTTAATAGTTTGGAGACCATGTGGAATCAATTAGTTTTGAAAACAGGGTTGCTATTGTAACCGGTGCAGGAGAGGGGATCGGAAGAGAATATGCATTGGATTTTGCAAACAGAGGGGCCTGTGTTGTGGTCAATGATATCGGCCATGGGCCGGACCAGTGCCGGACAGCAGACAGGGTTGTGGATGAAATAAAAAGAGCCGGTGGTCAGGCAGTTGCCAGTTTCGATTCCGTGGCTACCATGGCAGGCGGTCAGCACATTGTTGACACAGCCATGGATCATTTCGGGAAGGTGGATATCCTGATTAATAATGCCGGGATACTGCGGGACCGGACATTTATGAAGATGACGGAACAAGAGTGGGATGACGTTATTGCCGTCCATTTGAAAGGCGCTTTTTGTGTGACCCAGCCGGCAGTAAAAATCATGAAAGAGAACGGGTACGGCCGAATCGTATTTACTGCCTCATCCTCGGGCATGTATGGAAATTTCGGCCAGGCAAATTACGGGGCTGCCAAAATGGGGGTTATAGGCATTATGAACACCCTGAAACTGGAAACAGCCAGGTATAATATTAAAATCAATACAGTGGCTCCCAATGCCGCAACCGGCATGACTCAGGGGGCTTTCCCCGACGAGGTGGCCAAAAGAATCAAGCCTGCATTTAACACGCCTATGGTGACCTTTCTGTGTTCTGAAGAAAACCGGGAATCCGGGATGCTTTTTACCATGAGTGCCGGCTGGTTTGCCCGTTCGGCAATGGTTTCCGGCAAAGGCCGTTGCATTGGAGATACAAAAAGACCGATAAGGGCAGAAGAGATCAGGGATCAGTTTGATCAGATAAAAAGTCTTGAGAATGCTCGCCCCTATGAACATTGCGGTGAGATTTACAGCCTGGGAAGACCTCTGACCGGCAGATAGGGGATAAAGCTGTGGCGGGGCTACGCACTTTCCAAATCCTGCTTAGTCATCACAACGGGCGGTTTTTTCATCTTTCTGGATTGTACGGGAGCAATTTTTTTATCAATATTAATACCTAAAATTTTTTTATACAAAAAAATCTCAAATAGTGGGCAATCCACCTGCAATATGTTTCTTCAGTCTGGTATGCATAATGATGATAGCGTAAAACCTGTCGAACCTGATCCATGAGTTTTAATGATGAATCAGGCTTGAATTTTTGATTGACTTCCATGGTTTCATATTGTATTGGCAAAGGAAAAAAAGGCAATAGGTGATTTTCTATTTATTTACACTGTTGTGCCTATCTATATTGAAAAAGAAAAATGGTATTTTCTATCGTGTTGAATACAAGAAAACTTGCTGAAGAAATTTCAAAGAAGTTGTTTCATGGGAAAGAAAGTCAGTTTCTTCATGACCAGGAACTTATTGAAGATCTTATGTTGGTATTGAACCATTTGGAGAAACATCAACAAATTGAAAAATATATTTCTCGTTTCAAGGGAAAACAGACACAAGTGATTGGAGCACTTGCAGAATCGAGGATATCGTATTTTCTGGAGCAAATTGGGTTTAAAATTTGTACCTGGGAACCCACAGGGGCAGGCAATTACGAAGGTGATTTTACTGTTCAGTTTGGCAACTTACCACAGATATTTGTTGAGGTAAAAGCACCTACATGGGAAGGCGAGCTTACACGAGAAGAATTGCTCGGTGAACGCAAGCTCCAGCCCAAATATTTACATGATGAAGCTCGATTTGCCGATCCAGTTAGCCTGATTGTTGGCGCTATAGAAAAAGCACTTCCAAAATTTGAAAAGAACAAAATCAATCTTCTCGCTGTTGGAGGCTATTTATCTTTTCTTTCTCCATTTGAAATACCAAGAAATATTTTTGAACCTAAAATTAATTATGAACTTTCAAAAATAAATATTGAATACCTTGGCGGAATTTTCATCCTTGACTTAGGTAATTGGGGAAATGGTATTCAGTACAAGTCTTATTACATTAGAAATCCAGTTGTTCAGTCTATCTCCTCCCTACCTGAAAAAGTTGAGGAAAAGCTATGTGAAAACAATCAAACAGCTTTTTTCCGTTGAAGTTAAAAGGCACAACCAGGCGCTTGAGATGGACTGGGCAAAGCCGTGCCGCTTTTCGAAAGGCAGTATTTGACCGGTAGTTTTTACCTTTATCATTGTTTTTCGGTTATCGTTGTCCAGCCACTCAGCTTTACATTCTGTGTAGATAGCCATGAAACAAACGACAAGAATAATGTGGATTGAAAAAAATGGATTATAAGAATATCGGAAGAATGATTAAAAAAGGTCTATCACGTAGTTTGTCGTCTAAGATCGACTTTCAAAAGAGTTGGCATCGCAGAAATCACACTCACATGTATAAAAGTATTATGGTGAGCGTATCATCTGACTATAGTGGACCACATATAACTGCGGCTTTATGGAGTGAAGGTGATATATTATCTGATAGATGTAGTATATCTTTTTTTAAACGCCCTATTGATTCTTTTATTGAAGGTGTGAACCAAATAACACTTGAAGTGAGCAAAGCAAAAAACAGTCACCCTGAATTGTACTATTTCAAAAGCACTAGCTTAATGAAGGATGATTTAAAAGAATATCTTTCAAGATTAAAAGCAGGTGGGGATGCTTTGTGCTCTCCTCGCATAGAAGAAATGCTTAAAAATGGTAATACTAATACCTTTAAGAACAAAAAAAAGCTAATCCATATATATGAAATGTATAGCAATGGCTCATGGAGCATTACTGATAAAGAACCTTGGATTGAACATACGTCAGGTTGTGATTATGACTAAAAACCCCACAGAACAAGCCGCTCGATAGGAGGGGGCTACTGAGCGGCTCTTGAAGATTTCGGCTATAACATAAATTTTAACTATGCTGAGGTTGTCGGCATAAAACCCCCGACCCCCTCAGCTTTGCGTTATGCAATAAAACAAAAGGTGAAAAATAATGGATAATTCTGGAAGCATTAATGGATCTCTACCACCCCTTAGGATGGTTCCCCCAAGCCAGTTGGATGCTTATATAATTGTTGCCCGTGACCTTTTGCAAGGGGTTGAAGCGCTATCAAATATTAATACTATTAATCATAGAGCGTGTTCGTTAATTGCCGCACACGCATTGGAATGTACACTTAAAGCTTTTTTGTGGTATAAGGGCAAAAAAGAGGAGATTCGTAAACCTAAAGTCCAACATAACCTAATAACCCTTTGGGATATGTCTTACAATGAAAAGACCTTGAATATTCCAAAATCACCACCTGACTGGGTCAAAATACTTAGCTTAGGCCATGGTCCGAATTTTTATTTTCGATATCAGGAAGGAGAAAAAAAGGCTGTGGTTCAAGGAGGACAAACCCCCGCATTGATTCCTATGGCGATAGCATTAAAAGAAATAATCGAAAAAGTAGAGAATGTGATTAAGTTGTAATGAAATAATTTTCTGAAAATTTTGCGTAACCAGCGGGTGAACCGGACAGCAAGGGGCTGCTTCTTTTTAAAGATTGAAAAACTTTTGAATGATGTGCTTTCAATTGATTTTATTGGAAACCCTTGCTGCCCGTTACCCAAACGTTATGCCCCAAAAGGATCCAGAATGAAAACAGAAGACTTGGGAAATTCAAAATTAATAAATCTTATTTTCAAGCCAGCTGGAATTCTTATGGGGAGTAGGATCAGAAAATGGCTAATGAATCCTGTGAAAACTCTTCAAATAGCTGATGTTCAGCCTACCCAGACCATTTTAGAGGTGGGATGTGGTACAGGCTTTTTCACAATACCGGCAGCACAACTGGTTGGTGACCAAGGGTCTTTGGTAGCAATGGATGCTTCATCCGGATTTCTTGAAGTAGTAGCCAAGAAAGTGGAAAAGGCCAACTTGAAAAATGTTTCTATTATTCAAAGAGATGCGCTGAATACAAGATTAGAGACTGCAAGCATAGATAAAGTTCTTTTATTTGGCGTGATCCCTTTTCCATTGCTACCTTTGGATAAGCTTTTACCTGAGATGCATCGAATTCTTAAACCAGATGCTACCATGGCAGTATGGCTTTTTCCACCTTTGGTACACTCATGGGTGCCAAAAGCAATACTTCAAACAAATATATTTGAGCTTATTAATAAGAAGAATAGTGTCTATAATTACAAACGGATATAATGGAAGGCATAACAAATGAATTGAGATGGATTTTTAAATGCTGACGCATTTAAAAACCACTCATTCAAAGCGTTAGGTTTGCAACAGGAGAAAAGTACATGTTTGAAAATCCGTCATTAATAACGCGTATAGCAATTGGTAAAGCAGTAGGTTTTTTGTTTGGGCTTATCGGTTTTATTTGTTTACCATACTTTTTGCCAGAAACTGATTGGTTACTTCGGTGGGGTATTTTGCTGTGGTACACCACACTTGGCGCAATTATTGGGGTATTCGGGGTCTTTACCTATCATCCAATACTAAAACTGCCTTTCCCCTGGTGGTTTCGGGCACCCTTATTGGGAGCGTGGATGAACTTTGTTCTAACCTTTTTTGCTTTTGATGCTATGCAGACTATGATGTTCTCTGTATTTGGTGAGAATGGTATATTAACTTCACCGTTTTGGTTCACTGCTGAAGGAGCGATTATTGGACTAATTATGGGATATTTAGCCACGAGGTTTGGCGGAGAGGGCAAGGCAACGGTTAGGAAATAAATTTGATAACACCTAAAAACTTAACAAGGCAAATTAACATGGATATTTTGTTACGCTACGCTCTACAAAATACCAGTTATTTGCGGCGTTCGATCCATAAAGGAGGGAATGAAAATGCATATGAAAAAAATCACTTACCTGTTTATTTCACTACTTATTGTGCTGGCTATTGGCACTGCCAGCGCCACTGCCCAAGGCATACAACCGTCAGGCAAGGAAATAGGGATAGATAAGCAGGGAAATACTATCTATCAAGTCCAAGCGAATGGAATTAAAATAGGCTACAAATTGATTGGCTCAGGTGAACCACTCGTCATGATTATGGGGTTGGGTGCTACAATGGATCTTTGGCCTATAGAGATCATCCAAATGTTGTCAAAGAATTATCAACTGATCATACTGGACAACCGGGGCATGGGATATACAACGACTAATGACGAAAAGTTTAATTATAAATTGTTTGCAGATGACGTCATTAGCCTCCTTACCGTTCTTGGTGTAAAAAAGACAAATGTGCTAGGGTATTCCATGGGAAGTGTGATCACCCAAAAACTATTACTGGAGTATCCGGAACAATTTAATAAAGCAATTATCCACGCAACCTCTGCAGATGGAAGTGATGTCGCTAAAGCTTTAACAGGTAAAACACCTGACAACCCAACCGTTATACGACAAGTTTTAGCTACAATCCATTGGAAGACCCCCATGGACCAACTACCTTCCATTGCTAATCAGGTCATGTTTCTTGTTGGAACTTCGGATCACATAGTCGGAATTGAAAGTTCAAAGACCCTCGCTTCCGCAATTCCTGGGGCATGGCTGGTTCAATTCAAAAATGGAACACACCATTTGATAATTGAAGCGCCTATCGAATTTGCCAAGGTCGTTTTAACCTTCCTAAATATTAATGAGACGATTGATGTGAAATAATTGCTACAATGTAATGTATGGCCACTCGAACAAGCTCTTCCAGCGGATCGCAAAAAGCCGCGCTCGCTGAAGAGCGGCGTTATATTTCTAACCTAAAATAAAAGGTGTAAGATTATGTTGCTAAAGACATTCACAAAAGAAATATTTAGATCAAAATGTATGCCAAGCGCTGAATCAGTTCATTGTTTTGCACATCTTGATGAGGATATTCAAGATGTGCTACCTTATCTTAACGCCGAACTCGGTGGCTCTTCTTATACAAAAGAACCACCATCAGTAACCTTTAAAGTTCATGGCAAACTAATGACCGTTCATCCAAGGAAAATTGCAATTAATGCACTCAAGGATGAAAAGGAAGCTGAAAAAATATTAATTTGGCTTAAAGGCATAATAAATGACACATGGGATAGGCATGATGAAATAGAACCCAGCTATGAAAGTGTGCCTCAGCCTGTTCTTTTTGAGATTCTCAAGCTTTTACCAAAATCTAACTGCCGAGAGTGTAATGAACCTACTTGTATGGTATTTGCTGCACGAGCAGTAGAAGGTGTAAAAGGTCATAATGACTGCCCTACGATAGAAGCAGAAAACAGAGAAAAGCTCAAAAAATACTTGTCTCAATTTCATTTTGAGTAAATAAATTGAATATAACCTGTCAGTTCAGGTGACAGCCAGGGTCTTCGCCGTTTTGGCAGGTTGTTGTAAAATTGAAATATATTATTTTTAGCAGAGGTAGTGGTAACCCTGGCCGCACCTGACTTCTGCGATATAATTTAAAAGGGGCAGTGATATTTTGATAAACATATTGGTAAAGTTCAGGAGTAGATCATGATTAAACCTTATGTATATGTACTTATTGATCCCAGAAAACAGAATAAGGTTTTTTATGTTGGTAAAGGAAAAGGTGCGAGAGCGACTCATCACATCGTTGAAACAAAAAAAGAAATATCAAGCACAAATACAGACTCTAAAAAAGATGTTGAAGGTGCATTGACAAATTTGAATACTTTGGGCTTAACTGATAAGCAGGCTTAAATCGCAGAATTGCTTGAGGAAAAATATAAAGCAGAAGATATTTGCAGGGTGGTGGCAATTATAGATACCGAGGAAGAAGCTTTCGCTTGTGAATCCCTTCTGATTCATTTCGTATATGGATTGAATAATCTATCCAAATATTAAAGCTGGACACAAAAGTTCACGGTTTAGACCCCCAGAAGCTGAAAAACGAAAAAATCCATCGAACCAGTCGTGTACCCTGACCGGAGTCCACGGCGGTCCTTCCAAGCAGTTCCTCGGTCAGCAGGTTCACTCAAACGTTCGGTTCCTTTTTTACAAAACAAAAAATACTTGACGGTTGACGTAACTTGTCATATCATAAAGTCATGATAAAGACGTTTAAATGTAAAGACACCGAAAAGCTTTTTAATGATTTAGAGGTAAAAAAATTTAGAAGCATTTATAGAACAGCACGAATAAAACTTGAGGTGCTAAATGCTGCTGTATCATTAAACAGTTTACGAGTTCCGCCAGGAAACAGGCTTGAACAATTAAAAGGAAATAGAAAAGGTCAACATAGCATCAGAATCAATAATCAGTGGCGCATTTGTTTTATCTGGAAAGGAGAAAGCGTTAATGCGGTAGAAATTGTTGATTACCATAAGGGGTGAAATCATGACAAAAACATTATCTCCAATCACACCGGGTGATATTCTTTTAGAAGAATTTCTTAAGCCAATGAACATCACTCAAAACCAATTATCAAAAGATATTTGCGTACCTGCAAATCGTGTTAGCCAAGTGGTTCATGGTAAAAGAGAAATCACCGCTGACACTGCACTTAGGCTCGGTAAATATTTTGGTATAGAACCAGAATTTTGGCTTAACCTGCAAGTGCGATACAATATGAAAATTGCTCGAAAGAAGATAGGAAAAAAGATTGAAAAAGAAGTCAAAGTCTATTTTTCTCAAACTGAAAGACTTAACCATGCAAGTGGATGATTCAATGACAGCGTGACCGAACATGGCGCTGGAGTGGATCGGGTGCTACTGAGCGGCTTTCGAAAGTTTCTGCTTTAACAAAAATTTTAATCATGCAGAGATTGTCGGCATTATGCCCCCGACCACTCAGCTTTGCGTTAATCCTAACAATAATAGAAAAATATACTTTGAAAACTATATCACAATGAGGTATAGTTTAATTTATGAAAAGACTTTCAACTAAATGAGAAAATCAATAAAAGAAGCAATTGGAACAACTATTCAGGATATGCTTGACTCTGGGTTTCAATCATCGTTTACAAAAAAAGAACTCAATTCGCTCGGGGTTAAAATTCCAGATATTGTAATAACATCTACAGACATTAAAGGAATTAGAAAAAAAACGAATCTAAGTCAAGCTGTATTTGCTAAATTGTTAAATGTCAGTCCATCATCTGTCAAGCAATGGGAGCAAGGGAAAAGAGTCCCAACAGGATCAACAAAAGTATTACTGGAACTTCTCAATAAATCCCCTCATCTTCTTAATTATAGAATTGGTATATAATTTATTCAGTGATTCAATGGATTTATTTGATTATCATGTTTTCCGGTAGACGGACGGCCACAACATTACCCGTTGCACAGACTTTATTGTTTGCCAGTAATTTTGCATCGACCACCACTTTTTTCTCTTTTATTTCAACAACTTTGCCACGGATTTCAAGTTCCACACCCAAAGGTGTCGGAGCAAGATAATCCACTTTTAAGGATGCAGTGACAAACCGAAGGGATGGTTCCGTATCCATCTCTCTGCCTTCTTTTCGGTAGGTTGCAGCAGCAGCAGTTCCCACACAATGGCAGTCAATAAGAGATGCAATCAAGCCGCCATAAACAAATCCCGGAATGGCAATATGGTGTTCATTGGGAAGGAACTTAACAACACTTTCTTCTCCATCCCAATAGCTTTTTATCTGTAATCCGTGCTCATTCAGCCTGCCGCATCCGTAGCAGTGACTGAAATCTTCCGAATAGTAGTCCTGAAATGCTTTCATTTTTTATGTCTCCTTTGCAAAAGATTAATTCGTATTAAATATAGTACTGAAGGGTAAGCCCCACCCCGACTTCTTTTAAATTGACAACCTTGGACAGGGCGATTTTTGATGTAAGGTCTGTACAATGACAGGCATGAATCTCTATGGGATGAAGGTTTTCAAAGTAGGAAATGGTACCATCAAGCTGGTGTTTTGAGGGATTTTGCAGATGAAATCCTCCGATAACATCCAGGATTTGCTGGTCCCCGCAGATTTTTTTTGCATATTCAATGATATTGCATATGCCTGCGTGGGAACATCCGGTAATAATGACGAGTCCTTTTGAGGTTTTACAGACAAGGGCGGAATCTTCAATGACTTTATCGTCTTCACTGGCCCCGTCTTTTCTGCCAAATGTCAGGTCACCCTCAAAATCATTTGTTCTTGGTATTTCTCCAAGAAATACAAGATGCTCGGTCAAAAATTGAGGTTCTTTGCTCAAGCTAAGATCAAAGTGCTTGGCAAGTCTGTCTTTTGAAATCAAAGAGCCGAATTCTCTGAACCCGTCAGCGCCGGCACCAGTCAAACTTTTCGGATGTGCGACCAGGGCAGGGCGTGAAAAAGAACGGTGTTCAATTTCCAATTCAGCAAAATACCGGATGAACGGTTCTATCCCCCATGTATGATCCAGGTGGCTGTGGGAAAGAACAATAAAATCCAGATGATTCAGGTCTTTTCCCATCTTCTGGGCATTCTTGATAAAGATGTCCGAATAACCCGTATCAAATAAAACAGACAACCCCTCAACCTCGATGAGGAATGACAATCCGGGCTCTGCCAGAAAATACCGGTCAATAAGAGTATTGTTGTCTACAAGAACAGTGAGCCGCATAATCATTTCCTTTGTCACAAACGGGCTGTGCAAGTTAATGCCATTCCATGCGACATTTTTTTTGCTTCCGCACCAACATAGATGATTCCCCATGCAAGTCAAGCAAAAAAGGGATGACCCCAAGGTGATTGCAGGTAAATTATAAAATTTTGCCAATAAGACCGGACTTGGTTAAAAATCTATACAGCAACTTTTTTTATTTGACAAAAAAGATTCATATGTTACTATTCAATTAATCGCTTGAATAATAGAGGAATAGAATATCATGAACCCGAACAGACGATTTAAAGATGAAATATATGATCAATTTTCACGGATTGGCAAAGCGGTTTCAAGCCCCAAACGACTTGAGCTTTTAGATATCCTTTGCCAGGGAGAAAGAACGGTTGAAAACCTTGCAAATGAAACCTCCCTTACCATTGCCAATACGTCTCAACACCTTCAGGTATTAAAAAATTCCCGACTAGTTGAACAGGAAAAAAAGGGATTGTATGTGGTCTACCGGCCTGCGCCCATGGTCTGCGAATTCTTTTTATCCATGCGCAAGGTTGCTGAGAATCGGATTGCAGAAATTGAACAGATTAAAAACCGCTTTCTTGAAGGGAAAAAAGGAATGGAATCGATTGACCGGGATGCATTGATAAAACGCATACAAAAAGAAGAGGTCACCATACTGGATGTCCGCCCGCCGGAAGAATTCAGGGCAGGTCATATTAAAGGAGCCGTGTCCGTTCCCTTGAAGGAACTTGGACTCATGCTGACAAAACTTCCTAAAAATAAAGAAATTGTTGCTTACTGTCGGGGACCTTATTGTGTCCTTTCTGTTGAGGCAGTCCAGTTGTTAAACGAGAAAGGATATCATGCAGTACGTCTTGAAGAAGGTGTCCAGGACTGGCGTGCCATGGGACTGCCTGTGGCCTCAGGTGAATAATAATTTAAGGAAAGTGATTTGAAGACAATTAAAAAAAACTTCACTGCATTGATTGTAATCTTTCTTACAATCAGTGCGTTGTGGTTTACCAACCGGGCGGTTACTCTCCAGGATGCATCCTGGGAGGATGTAGTAGCAGAATCAAAGGCCGGTGGGTATAACCTTATAAAAACAGATGAGCTTTGGGAAAAATACCAGAAAGATCCGGACAACCTTCTCTTTGTTGATACCCGCCAGGAATGGGAATTTCGAACAGGACATATCAAACAGGCCGTCAATTTTCCCATGGAGCCAACCTGGCTTTCCCGATGGCAGAAAAAAACTTCTCTTGAAAAGTTTTTAGGGCCGGATAAAGACCGGACCATTGTTTTTTACTGAGCCGGCCTGGCATGAGTCCGAAGCGACTCGGCAGCCCGTGTGGCTGTAAAACTTGGTTACACAAATATTTATCGTGATCCTCTAGGCTATCCTGAATGGCAGGCAAAAGGATTTCCTGTAAACAGCACTCCAGCCGGAACAGCTGGTATAGCCCAAATCGGAGAGGTTTCAAACTCTTCCGGAGACAATGCCTATGGTCAACTACACGGCTGGGCCATGACCTGGACGCTTCTGGGTATTTTTGTCGGTGGTATGGCCCTGAACCTTACTCCATGCGTATATCCCCTCATCCCGGTCACCATATCCTATTTTAGCGGCAGGAGCGGTAAAGGACAGACTATTGCCCACGGCTTATGCTATGTGGGCGGAATCGCCTTTACAAATTCATTACTGGGAGTGTTTGCCGCCTTGACAGGCGGCTTGATGGGAGCAATTCTCCAGCATCCCCTGGTACTGATGATTATCGCAGTTCTTTTAATTTCTCTTTCTTTCAGCCTGTTCGGGTTCTGGGAATTACGGGTTCCTTATGGGCTTATGCAGGCAGCAACAAAATCACATGCAGGATTTTTAGGCTCTTTATTTATGGGACTCATGATGGGGGTCGTTGCAGCCCCTTGTATCGGTCCGTTTGTCCTGGGTTTGCTCACCTGGGTAGCCAGCATGGGTAGTCCCTGGCTGGGGTTTATCATTTTCTTTACCTTAAGTTTAGGATTGGGTCTGCCAATTTTTTTCCTGGCCATATTTTCGGGTAATATCAGTAGGCTTCCCCGGTCGGGTGAATGGATGCTATGGGTCAGAAAACTCATGGGTTGGGTCTTGATGGGTATGGCTGTCTATTTTATCCAGCCGCTTTTTCCCAAAACCATCGGAATTTTTGTTATGGCAGGGGTGGCTCTTTTGGCAGGGCTTCACCTGGGCTGGGTCGACAAAACAAAGGCAGCGTTTAAATCCTTTGAATGGATTAAAATGACTGTAGCCATGGCGGCATTCGTATTCATGACCATTCTTGTGGGAAGCTTTATCACCCAGGGGCCTGGAGTAAGTTTTAATTCCTATGATAAAAATCTGCTGGTACAGGCAAAAAATGAGGGAAAACTTGTGATTATAGATTTTTTCGCAGAATGGTGCAGCCCCTGTCGGGAACTTGATGATATTACTTTTCATGACGACAGAGTGGTGGAGCCGATAGCAAAGGATTTTATTCTGATCAAGGTGGACCTGACCCTCAAAGGTAATCCAATCCATGAGAAACTACTAAATGAATATCATATTAAAGGGGTTCCAACTATTGTGTTCCTGGACAGGAAAGGCCAGGAAATCAAAGAACTTCGTCTGGTAGATTTTGAACCCCCGGAACTATTTCTGGAAAGGTTAAACAAGGCAAAACAGATACAATAAAAATATTTAAGGAGGCAATTATGTTAAAAGTGAGTTTTTTTTTAAACGAGCCCAATGGGAAGCCATGAAAGCACTTCAAAAAAATCATGCCCAGGCTGGGCAAAATATATGATATAGAGATCGAAGTCATATCCAAACCCAAAGCCGAATACAATACAGATGAATACTTTGAACTGGATCTGCCCCTGGCCCCTGCAGTCATGGTGGGCGATGAAATCGTGACGGAAGGGGCAGATGTGCCCCAGTATGATATAGAGGCGACTATTTGCAGACATCTGAACTTGCCGTTTCCGGAAAAAAAAGAAAAGGGGCTTTTAGGAAAAGTATTCAAAAAATAAAAATGAGGCTTTGGCTAATCTTATTTCAAAATGCACAAGGCAATGACCGGCAGTCTGTAGAAAAGAATCAGGTTCAGGTTGTTAGAAGATGGCCTCATTATTTAATGTTCTTTCTTTAACATGATGGGATACTGACGTGACAAACTCATCCATGGAAAGTCCCATTCTGACCTTGCCGTCAAGGGTTCTGACAGAAAGAGTTTCGCTTCCTTTTTCTTTATCTCCGATGGTGATGATCAACGGGATATAGTTTAACTGGGCATCCCTGATTTTCTTTTTCAGGGTTTCGCTTCTTTTGTCCACCTCACATCTGATTTTACATGCTTCAAGTTCTGATTTGATCTGGCTGGCATATTCCAACAAATCCTGGTTGATGGGAAGCAGGATGGCCTGCACAGGCGCCAGCCACAACGGGAATTTTCCGGCAAAATGTTCCACAAGGATGCCGAAAAATCTTTCCAGAGATCCATAAATAGTGCGGTGGATCATTATGGGTCGGTGCTTTTCATTATCTTTGCCTTTGTAAGTCAGGTCAAATCTTTCCGGCAAAGCCATATCCAGTTGGATTGTTCCGCATTGCCAGGTTCTGTCTAAAGCATCTTTGATGTGGAGATCGATTTTAGGTCCGTAAAATGCACCATCCCCTTCATTAATAACGTATCCATGACCATAGAGTTCCAATGCAGCCTTAAGGCCGTTTGTAGCTTCTTCCCACTGCTCATCTGAGCCGATTGATTTTTCGGGCCGGGTGGAGAGTTCCAGATTAAAATTCAGGCCGAACCTGCTATAGATTCTCTGGGACAGTTTCAGTACACCAAGGACTTCATTTTCGATTTGATCCGGAGTCATGAAAATATGGGCATCATCCTGATGAAAGGCGCGAACCCTGAAAAGACCTGAAAGTGCTCCGGAAAATTCGTGCCTGTGAACCAGGCCGATTTCGCCGGCTCTTATGGGAAGATCCCTGTAGGAATAGGCCTTTGTTTTGTAAATCAGCATGCCGCCGGGGCAGTTCATGGGTTTTATGGCATATTCTTCATCATCAATCACGGACGTATACATATTTTCACGGTAATTTTCCCAGTGACCGCTTTGTTCCCAGAGTTTTTTGTTGAGCATGACAGGGGTTTTGGTTTCCACATAACCTGCAGCTCTGTGTTCATCACGCCAGTATTCAAGGAGGGCATTCCATACCTCAACGCCCTTTGCATGGAAAAAGGGCATGCCGGCAGCTTCATCATGAAAAGAGTAAAGATCCAGTTTGGTGCCAAGTTTTCGGTGATCCCGTTTTTTGGCTTCCTCAATCAGGTGGATATACTTGTTGAGCTTTTTTTTATCAAAAAACGAGATGCCGTAAAGTCGCTGGAGCTGTTCCCTTGTCTGGTCTGCTCTCCAGTAGGCACCGGATATCTTTAACAGTTTGAAACCTTTAATCATGCCGGTATGGGGAATGTGGGGGCCTCGGCAAAGGTCTATGAATTTACCATTCTGATAAAGGGATATTTCTTCGGCTCCGTCAAGTTCATTGATGAGTTCAAGCTTAAATGGATTGTCCTTGAATATGTCAAGGGCCTCTCCCTTTGAAACAACTTTGCGTTCAAATGTATTTTTGGATTTGATAATTTTTTTCATTTCCGTTTCAATGGCGCCAAAATCATCTTTTGAGATTGGGTCCATATCAATATCATAATAAAATCCGTCTTCCACCACAGGACCGATGGTCAGTTTGGCATCCGTATAAATGTTTAACACGGCTTCGGCCATGACATGGGCAGAAGAATGCCTTAAGATGTCAAGACCTTCATCATCCTTGGCGGTTATAAAACTGATGGTGCAATTTTCCTTGATGGGAAGGCTTAAATCCAAAAGCAGGTCATCAATTTTCATTGCCACACAATTTCTGGCAAATCCGTCTGAAATACTTTTGGCAACATCCATTCCTGTGGGGATGTTTTCAAAGCTCTTTATACTATTGTCCGGAAATGTTATGTTAATCATCTTGTTTTCCATTGTGTTATGGTGTCAGTTAAATGTAAAACATGAATTTTAGAAGAAGTGGTGTAAACAATCAAGGGAAAAAACATTGAATTACAAGTTTATTGAATCGGATACGGAACTGAAAAACGTCTGTGATGCACTTTTAAGCGAAAAAATAATTGGTGTGGACCTGGAAGCGGATTCCATGCACTGTTTTAAGGAAAAAATCTGTTTAATCCAGGTTGCCACGGAAAAAGAAGCCTTTCTAATTGATCCGTTTAAAATCAAAGAAGTATCACCGTTTATGAAGGTGCTTGAAAATGATGATGTGATAAAAGTATTTCATGGGGCAGATTTTGATATCAGAAGTCTTGACAGGGATTATCAGGCACGGGTGAACAACCTGTTTGACACGGAAATTGCCTGCCGGTTTTTAGGCATCAAAGAACGGGGGCTTGCCGCCCTGTTAAAACGAAATTTTAACGTAGACGCAGATAAAAAATATCAAAAAGTAGACTGGGCAAAACGTCCGCTCAAACAGGGGATGATTGAATATTGTGTGGGGGATGTGGCATATCTGGTAAAGCTGCATGATATTATTCATCAAAAGCTTGTGGCAAAGGGGCGGCTTCTTTGGGCCAAAGAAGAGTTTGAAATACAAGAGCAGGTCCGATATGAAAACAATCATGCTTTACCCTTGTTTAGAAAATTTAAAGGCGCCGGTAAAATAGACAACAGAAGTCTTGCAGTTCTTGAAAATTTATTGCAGGTTCGGTTAAAGATTGCACAAAAAAAGGACCAACCCTTATTTAAAATTATGTCAAACGCCTCTTTAATGACTATGGCCTACGAGAAACCTGTGACAATTGATCAGATGGTGAGAATAAGGGCAATAAGCCCAAAACAGGCAGATATGTATGGAAAACTTTGCCAGGAAGCCATTGTTAAGGCAATTAATCTTGATCATAAGGAATTACCTTCATATCCGAAAACCAGAAGGCCCAGAAAAGATGTCCGGGTTCAGGAAAGGATCGAACGGCTGAAAAAGAGAAGAGAAAAGCAAAGCCACTCAATTGGGATTGAACCGGGATTTTTATTGAATAATGCAGTGATTGGTTCCATTGCTTTTAAAAATCCTGCAACATCCGAAGACCTCCTAAAGATTGAACATGTAAGGTATTGGCAGGTAGAGGCGATCGGCCGGGATATTATTTCAACCCTTGGGTATTGATGATGGAGAAAAATATGGAACTTGATTTTATTAAAATGGAAGGCCTTGGCAATGATTTTATCATCCTGGATGATAGAAAGAAAACAATCGAACAATATGAAAATTACCCGACTTTGGCAAAAAAGCTTTGTTCAAGGCATTTTGGCATTGGTGCAGATGGTATTATTCTGATTCTTGAGTCCTCTGACCATGATATTAAGTTCAGGATATATAATTCTGACGGCTCACAGGCCCAGATGTGCGGCAACGGCATTCGGTGTTTTGCTAAATATCTGTATGAAAACAAGATGATCCTCCAAAAAAAGATAAGGGTGGATACAAAGGCCGGGACCGTCATTCCAGAGGTGATCACCGATGATAAGGATCAGGTTCGATCAATAAGGGTGGATATGGGAGAACCCGTTCTTTTTTGCAGAGACATCCCCTTTGAAAGCACAAAGGAGAAAGCCATTGAAGAGCGTTTGATGGTCGGGGATAAGGAATATCGTATTACTGCTGTATCCATGGGAAATCCCCATGCCGTTATTTTTGTGGATGATGTGGAAAAAGTGGATATCAAGAGAATTGGCCGATCCATTGAAACCCATGAAAGATTCCCGGAAAAGACCAATGTTGAGTTTATTGAAGTGGTGAATCCCGCGGAATTAAAGATGAAAGTGTGGGAAAGGGGAGCCGGGATTACACTGGCCTGCGGTACCGGTGCCTGTGCCGCTCTTATTGCCGCCAGCCTGACGGGCAGGGCGCAGGAAAACGCCATCGTTCACCTTGATGGCGGAGATCTTGACATTCACTGGGACAAAGAGACAAATCACATTTTTAAGACAGGCCCTGCCACCCTGGTGTTTGAGGGTCGTATCAGGATTTGAGGTATATAAAGCCTATGGCTTTTTAAAGGTAATTTAAAAGAACAACTATAAAGATATGAAGACTTACTTGGATTGTATTCCTTGCTTTATGGGGCAGGCCTTGCGTGCAGGCCGCATAGCAACCAAAGACGAAAAAAAAATAAAAGAGCTGCTCAACATCATAGGTGGTTTAATAAAAGATATACCAATGGAAAATACGCCACCTGAAACTGCAAGAATTGTTTATCAAAAAATTAGTGAAATAACAGGAGTAGATGATCCTTACAAAAATATTAAAGAAGCAAATATTAAAGAAGCATTATCATTATATCCTGAACTAAAAGAAATTATTAAAAAATCAAAAAATAAATTATTAACAGCAATTCGTATTGCTATTGCAGGTAATGTTATTGATTTTGGTGCCCTTAATGATTTTAATATTGTTGAAAATGTAAAAACTGTTTTAAAACAGGATTTTGCTATTTTTGATTTTGAAAAATTTAAAAATGAATTAAAAAATACAGAATCAATTTTATATCTCGGTGATAATGCAGGAGAATCGGTTTTTGATAAAATTCTGATAGAAGAATTAAATAAACCGGTAATCTATGCTGTACGTGAAATTCCAATAATAAACGATGTCACAATAGATGATGCTGCGGCTTCAGGCCTTAATGAAGTTGCCCAAATCATTTCCTCGGGAAGTACTGCTCCTGCGACAATATTAAGTTTGTGCAATGAAAATTTTTTAAATAAATTTTATAATGCAGATATGATTATCAGTAAAGGGCAGGGGAATTACGAAGGTCTTTCCAATGTAAAACAGGATAGAATTTTTTTTATGTTAATGGCTAAGTGCTCTATTATTGCAAACGATTTGCAAGTTAAAAATGGCGATATTATTTTAAAAGCAATAAATTAAATAACCTTTTAAAAAAAGAAATACATATGTATGAATATCTTTTTGGCCCTGTCCCATCCAGACGGCTCGGCATGTCACTCGGAGTTGACCTGGTTCCCCATAAAGTATGCTCTTTAAATTGTATTTATTGCGAGTGCGGACGAACAACAAATTTAACAATACTAAGAAAAGAGTATATTCCTTATGATGATGTTGTTGAGGAATTAAAAAATTATATGAAAAACAATCCTGCTCCTGATTATATTACTTTTTCAGGTGCCGGAGAACCAACCTTAAATTCTCGAATAGGCGATGTGTTAGATTTTATTAAAACAAATTGGCCCGATATTCCCGTGGCCTTATTAACCAATGGAAGTTTATTCAACCATGAAAAGGTCAGAACACAGATTTTAAAAGCCAATCTGGTCTTACCTTCCCTGGATGCTGCTTCCAATTCAACTTTTCATAAAATTGACAGACCTTTTCATAAAATTAGTATTGAAGATTATATTCAGGGACTTATTGATTTCAGGAAAGAGTATAAAGGTAAAATCTGGCTTGAAATTTTAATTTTGCCGGATATAAATGATAGTATTAAAGAGTTACAATTGTTAAAAAATGCAATTATTAAAATTAATCCCGATAAAGTACAGCTGAATACTTTGGACAGACCGGGAACCGTCAATAATTTAAGACCGGCCAATAAGGCTGAATTGCAGCAAATTATGAATTTCTGGGATTTTAATAATACTGAAATAATTGCATCAGTACCGGAACGCAAAGATATGAAGTCGTACCGTGAAGATACTGAAAACGCTATTTTAGAAACAATTTCAAGAAGACCATGCACCCTCAATGATCTTAGTAAAATACTCGGAATACATATTAACGAGGTAAATAAATATCTTGGAGTGCTTGAAGACGATGGAAAAATTAAAACAAACAGACAGGAAAGAGGGGTGTTTTATCAAAGTAAGGATTGGGGATGAAACAAAAAACAAAACTAACCTTTTGGCAGGGTTGCGAATTTGAACCCACCGACTTTGAGCCGGTGGGTAGTTGGTTCGCTGTTCGTTTAAAATAATTCAATCTAAAATTTTGGGAGTGTATCCTTTGGGAAGATGAGCTGTCCCAAGGACACATGGCAGTCCTGTCTCTTTATGAACTTGTTTGGCGATCCGGTTGAAATTATCACAAAAACCGCCATTTGAGTCGTCCCATCCATTGTCTGTTTTTTTTGCAAAAGAACATGTTACAAAATGAATCGCATGAGCACCTTTTGATTTAAGAATCTTAGCAAGTTCTGCTATATTATCCCCGGGGCAGTGGCATGTAAATACCCCTGTAAGTGTACATGTATCATATTTATCAAAACCCTGCTTGGTTTTACTAAGCGCCGTAAAACAACCGGTTAAAGGGCATTTACTTTCATTTTTTTCACAACGAAGAATAGCAATATTTGTCATTTTTTCTCCTTAATTTAAAAGTATGAAAAATTATATTATCAGCGATTCTGATGCCAGGGATGCCACGGTATCAACCTTGATTCCCAGCTTATAATGATTGGAAAGTTCACTCAATTGCCTGTGGCAGGACAGACAGGCCGTGGCAAGATTGGGCAGGCCGGTTGCCTTCATCTGGTCTGCCTTGGGCTTTCCTGTAATCATCCTTTTGTTCTTGCTGGTGCTGTCCTGCAGGATACCGCCGCCGCCGCCGCAGCAGACGCCGTCTTCCCTGTTAGGTATCAGTTCCACAACCCCTTTGCAGACCATGGAAAGCAGTTCTCTTGGGGCATCATATCCCCCGGATTTCCTGGCAATATTACAGGGATCATGGTAAGCGATTTTATAGGGATGTACTTCAGGATCAAATTTCAGGATTCCTTTTTTGGCATATCGAACAATGAGTTCAGGCATGCTGATCACTTCAAACCCGGGTTTTCTTCCAATGATATCTTCCAGGAGGTATTTTAAAGCATGATATCCATGGCCGCATTCTGAAAGTACAAGGGTTTCAACGCCGAGTTCTTCGGCCGGTTCCACCACCATCAGAACCATTTTTTTTGCAATATCATCCTTGCCCACAAAATATCCCCAGTTGGTCACATCGGTATGATGGGCTGACAGGGTCCAGGTTTCTTTTGTGGCATAAAAGAGTTTTGCCATGGCGGTTAAATGAAGCAGGTTAATACCAAGCTCCCTTGGATTGGGAAGGTAGAGAAGTTTTGTTCCTTTTATATCATGGGGAATCTGGGCATTCGGGTCATCCACCTCATCAACAAATTCTTCGCTGACCCATTCAACGGTTTCAACAAACTCCTCTTTGGTCAGGGCATTGACATCTCCCAGCTCAATGCGATTTTTAATGCCTATCTTGATATCTTTTGGGATATTGTCATCTGCAATGGCGAGGCTTCTTGCTTTCCTGACAACCTTGTCCATGGAGATACCCATGGGGCATCCCTGTGTACACCGGTTGCACAAAAGGCAATCCCATAGCATATTGCTGTTCACAAGCTGTTCATCAAGCCCCAGGGCTGCCATGCGGATAATCTGGCGGGGTAAGGGCCCGCCTTCCCCGTCAAACCATGTACATCTTGAGTTGCAGGCTCCGCAGGTCAGGCATTCAGAAATATTGTCCCCCAGCTCAAACTGGTTCAACATTTTATACAAAGCCGAAGTTTTATTTATTGTTGCAGTATTCATATTTATTTTCCTTTATCTTCATACCTTGGAAATAATGCGCTCAAATTTTTTGGTTTCATTAGCTGCGACAGGTTCCCACACCACTTTTGAGGCATCCATTCCAGGAATACTTAACACTTGTCTCACACTTGCATCGGCAACATTGCTGCCTTCAAGGGATCTACAGTTTTCTTCGTGGCAACCTGTGACAATCACTTTTGATGCGCCGTTTAAAAGGGCTTTAAGAATCACGTCGCTGCTGATCCTGCAGGCACAGGGAATGGATATCAAAGTGATGTTGTCCGGCAGCGTAAGGCTGCCTGCTGCAAGGGCTGCTGACCGTTCACAGGCCAGAATGGTCACCTTGTCTTTTTCAATTTTTTGGGCAATCTGATCATTGGTAAGCGTTTTTGATTCAATGGCATATGCCGGGCAGCTGGACACACAAAGGTGGCACGAAAAGCAGGAATCCGGTACAATCTGTGGTCTGTTTTTTTCGTTCATGACAATGGCTGCGTGCGGGCAGACCCGGATACAGGTCAGACACTGGGCACATTTTTTCTGATTGATTTCAACCCCGGTATCAATCTCGGGTAAATCAAAAGACTCGGTTGAAAAGCCGGATAAAATATCATTGATTTCATCGTTCAGATCATCCTGGTCGGTCTCATCATGACAGGTCCCGGCAAAAAAGATGCCTTTTCGAGGGGATCTGGTCAGACGGTGACGGATGTTGGCAGATTGTAAAAAGCCTTCACTGTCAAGGGGCTGGCGCAAGAGTGCGGCAGCATCTTTAAATCCTGCCGCCGGTGTCAGGCTCGGCGGCAGAACAAGGCAGTCACAATTGAGATTCAGTTCAATGGATGGCAGTGTAGCCTCTTTGAGTTTAATCAGAAATCCAGTACCTGAATTCTCAAATTTTAAATCTTCACTGGTCTCAAACCTGAAAAAATCGACCCCCTGCTGCCTTGCAGTATCATAGAGGCGCTGTCCCAACGCACCGTGAACCAGCATCTTATTCATGATAATGGAAATGTTTTTCCCCAAAGCCTTTGCTTTGATAGAAATTTCCAGGGCAAGGCGTGCAAAAGATTTAAACTCAGGACCAAAATAATCCAGCAGGATGACACTATTACCCGGACAGGTGTCAGGCGTTTTTTCAATCATTTGAGAGAATGCATCAAGGCTTAAGGAAGCATTTGTGAGGCTGTCCAGCCTGTTCAATGATTGTTTTGGTTCAAATGCAGCAATAATGGCCGCACAGGCCAGATATTTTTTTTCATTTCCTGATTCATAATAGAGTGAAAAGTTGCCGGCAGTACCGCTGACAGAAATGATGTTGCTCTCATCTAAAATAGTGACAGGAGCATCCTTTGAAAGGCTTGTCCCCGGTCCGAACAGATAGGTGGAATAACCTTTTGAAGAGATGACCATAGCTGTCTGATCTGCCTGGACACTTTGTCCAAATACGGCTATGTTCAATTCCTTTTTTGTATTCAATCCAAGATCTTCAATGACTTTGGCCGCTGCAACCCTGCCGTCCTGTTTGGAAGAAAGGATATCTTTGGGACCATTGGCACAGCCTGCAATAATTACGTCCTTAGACAGAACCGCCTGATCCGTATTGAAAAATCCCCATGAATTGGGTTTCAGATCAAGCATGCCGGCAGTTGCCTCAAGGGTCTGGGCGGGCTGCATGCCGACAGAGAGAACGATAAGATCAAAGGCTTTGGAAACCCTGGCTTGGGTTAGTTTATCTTCTGCCACGATGGTCAGCATATTCGTCTGATTGTCCTCAAGGATCTCGGCAGGAACTCCCTGAACCAGGGCAATATTTTTGGAAAGCGTGTTGAACAGGGGTCTTACCTCTTTCCCAATGACCTGAAGATCCATGTGAAAGAGTGTGATGTCGGACTCAGGGTAAAGATGGGTAAGCTTGTTAGCATGGCGCATGGATATCTTGCAGCATACCTGGGAACAAAAATCTCTGCCCTGCTCACGGTTTCGTGAACCCACACACTGGATAAAGGCAATTTTAGGATCAGGCTTCCCATTAAAATACCCGGAAAGCCTTTCCTCTCGCAGTATGGCGTTCAACTCAGCCGAGGTGATCACGTTTTTATACTCATCATAGTGAAGGGAATTTATCTGGCCAGGGTTAAAGGGGGAAAATCCTGTGGCCATGATAATTTTTTTTACGCGGAACGTCTCTTTATTTTCCAAGACTACCTCATACCCTTGCTTTTCCTTATTAATGGTTTCAACAATGGTATTGAGGTGTAAAATAATATTTTTCTGTTTTCCGATCTGATCTGCCATTTCAATACTGAGGCAGGCACCGCAGTTTTCACAGGTGTCGGTTGCCATACAGGCCCACATGGCGGCATGCCCGCCAAGGGCGCTTTCTTTTTCCATCAGGTGTACGGCAACATTCTGATCAGCAAAGGTTTGCGCCGCAGCCATTCCTGCAACGCCTCCCCCTATAATCAGGATATTTGGGGTTGTTTTTTTCATATATTCCTCCAATATTCATCAATACTGGTTTTGTAAAAATTAAATGATAAATGGATAAAACCACAGCAGAGTCTTATCATATTACAGAATTAAAAAGAACTGGATTCCAAACATTCCCTATTTTTTTGACCACTAATTTGTAGACGACTGCCGATCGAAAAGCTACAATGGAAAACATGCTAATCTTTATTCAGATTTTAATCCTTTTGTGGGCCATCAATCTTACGCCGGTTCTGCTGGCATACTTTTTTGAGGAAAAGTGGGATACCCCCCTTGATAAAGGCATGCTTTTTATAGATGGAAAGCCGTTTTTAGGAAGTCATAAAACAATTCGCGGAACGGCAGGAGGGATTATAGCCGGAATTCTTTTCGGGTTTGTTATGGGAATTTCTTTGTGGGTGGCATTGTCGGCCGGTATCATGAGCATGTTCGGCGATCTTTTAAACAGTTTTATTAAAAGACGTTTCAAGATGCTTGAAGGTGCTGACTTGCCTGTTATGGACCAGCTTCTTGAGGGGGCACTCCCCTTTGTTATCATAGCTCCGGCATACTCATTATCCTTTGCAAAGTTGTTTTTTTTAATTTTAGTGTTTGGTATCACAGCCTATCTTGGCGCACAGTTTTTAACCCGGGTTTTGCTTACAGAGCCGTTTGCAGGTTATTCCAGGAAACTGAGATCAAAAATACGATTCAGGGAATGGAAGGCATGTGATACCATTGAATACCCTTTTCATCCCATTATCAATATTGAGCGCACACTTTATTACCATTGGTTCATGAAAACGATTTTCAGGGCGACAGGCCTGTATGAACGAGGAAAACAGAATGCACTGGATTTAAAATTACGCAAACTTGAGTTTGAATTTGATGATTTGCCTCATGGTTTTGATAATACCACTATTCTTTTTATTTCCGATCTTCACCTTGACTGTATGGAAGGGATTGCTCAAAAAACACAGGATATGGTTGAAGGGCTGAAACCCGACCTGTGCCTGCTGGGAGGGGATTACAGGACCGAATCCTGGGGCTCTTTTTCAAAAGCATTATTCCATTTAAAAAATTTGCTGGACCATATAGAGACAAAGCATGGAATTTATGCGGTTTTAGGAAATCATGACTGCCTTGAAATGGTCAGCCCTTTAAAAGAAAAAAATGTGACATTTCTGGTAAATGATGCAAAAAGTATTGAAAGGGATGGTGACAGGATCTGGATTGCAGGGGTGGATGATCCCTCTTATTTCGAGGGCCAGAATTTAGGGGAAACATTTGACCGGATACCTGACAACAGTTTTACCATATTTCTTGCACATACTCCCGGGATTTACCAGGAGACAGCAGCATACTCTCCGCAGCTTTATCTTTGCGGACATACCCATGCAGGACAGATACAGCTTCCTTATTTTGGTCCCGTTATTACCCATTTCAATGGGCCCGGGAAAATGGTGCATGGAAAATGGTCTTATAAAGGGATGCAGGGGTATACAAGTTCGGGTGCCGGAACCTCGGGTATCCCTGTCAGATTCGGCTGCCGGGGAGAAGTGGTATTCATAACTTTGAAAAAAATTTCATAAAACAGACTTGACGTAAAATCAGGGGGATATCCTTTTGATGGCTTGTCTAAGTTGCAGCCAGGAGGGATGAGGCAATGATAAAGATAGTGATGAATAGGGCGATGAGATTTTTTTGCGGAAATTGAAGCATCCTGTTCAGAGGAAAGAAAATGACACCGGAGCCAAGCCCGCTGAAAAATCCAAAAACATGAGCCCATACATCTGTCTTCTCTCCCTGGCTGAACATGGCGATCAGCACGGTACCGGCGAATATAGGCATGAGAATGTTCAATCGAAACGGTTTTGCCTTTTGCGTTATCTGGAATGCCACAAGAAGGCCTGCCGCTCCCATGATGGCTGTTGAGGCGCCAATGGAAAGATGGGCGGTTTTGTGCATGTGGGCATTGATAAGATTGCCAAGGGTGCCTGCAAACAGCAGCATAAAAGGCCCCACACCAAACCCGGAAAGGGTGATCACGGGTGCCCCGAAAATGAGCATGCCTGCCATATTCCCTGCAAGATGCCGGGCATCTGAATGTAAAAGCAGGGCTGTAACGGCTCTGTACGTCTCTCCCTGGAGAATAAAAAGGGCGGATGCACCATACTTTAGTATCATGTCCTCGTGGATATGATATTGAAGACATAACGCATGGATAAGCCAGAGCAGTCCCATGATAGAAAAAGCAGTATATGATTTAAATGAGGATATGGGAATTTCCTGTAACTGTTGTTTGAGCTTGAAAAATTTATTTTCTTTATAATAGGCCTCAATCATGATGAGGGCTTTTTTCATATCAGCATGATTTACAAGGATATCAAATGATTTGTTTTTCCGTTCAACCCGGGTTTCAATGTTTTGAGAGGTTAAAATCAGGATGATTAAATCTGCTTTTTTGGCAGAAAGACCAGTCAGTAATTTTTCTAAATTCCGGCTCACGGGCTAAAGGGCCTTGATTTTTTAAGACAAAGATTTTAATAAAATAAAAAAGCAATTCATGATTTAAACGTATATATGAATACCAGGAGAAAATAAACATGCAAATACTAAGGTTTGAAAGTGATGACAATAAAATCTATACAGGTTGTGACTTTGATAATGAGAGTGCCTCTGTTCTTGAGGGGGATATTTATACTGATTTTTCCAGCACAGGGAAAAGAAAACCGGTTAAAAAAATTTTAACGCCCGTCTTACCCAGTGTTATATTTTGTATTGGGTTAAATTATACACTTCATGCCAAAGAGACCGGCCTATCATTGCCAAAGTATCCGGTGGTGTTTATGAAAAATCTGAGTGCAGCAGCAGGTCCCCTGGATGAGATCAGGATTCCGGTCTCCTGTGCAAAGATTCCGGAAGTGGATTATGAGGCTGAACTTGCCGTGGTCATAAAAAAGAATGCCAAGAATGTCTCACCGGAAAATGCCCTTGACTATATCCTGGGATATACCTGTGCCAATGATATTTCTGCCAGAAGGTGGCAGATGCATGCAGGCGGCGGGCAATGGATAAAGGGAAAAAGTTTTGACACCTTCTGTCCCTTTGGCCCCTGGATTGTGACACCGGATGAACTTGAAGATTCGGGTAGCCTTGATATTGAATGTGTGTTAAACGGCAATACCATGCAGAAAAGCAATACAAGCGACATGATTTTTTCGGTGGCCCAGATCATTTCATATTTATCCGAGTCAGCCACCCTGGTACCGGGTACCATTATATTAACGGGAACACCAAGCGGGGTAGGGTTTATCAGAAAGCCGCCTGTTTATCTTGGCCCGGGTGATGTGCTGGAAACAAAAATTGATAAAATCGGTGTGTTGAAAAATTATGTAACGCTTGAGAAAGAATAAACAAAACCCCCGGGATGATGATTCCATCATCCCGGGGGTTTATAAAGTGAATCAGATTAGATCTTAATTGTTGTTATAATAGCAGCCGTTTCCCTGTCCCTGAAAACCTCTTTGCCCGCCCCTTTTTGACCATTTGCCAGGGCCTTGCCTAAATCCTTTACCCATACCAAGTTCAGGAGAGATTTTTTTTGCGTCCAACTGAAAATCGATCCGTTTGTCTCTTATCTGTTTTTGCAGATCTGTGATTTCCCGGGATAATTTTTCAAGTTTAGCCCTGTCCGGGTCGGATGTTTCCATGAGCATTCTCATTTCCTGCCGTTTTACAAATTTTCCAGATCTGACCTCATAGGTTTCATCAACAAATGTCTGGCGAAGGGTAGTCAGTGCATTTCTCTGATCCTTGGACAAATCATTGAAGGCGCTTTGCCCACCATATCGCGGGCAGTCTTGATTGTATCCTGAGCCCATTCCCCGGCCTTTGCCCTGGCCCCAGGCAAATACATTTCCTGATACAAATGCAACAATAAGTATTGAACTGATGATAATGATTGTTTTTTTCATAATAATCTCCAATTAAAATTTAGTTTGTTTATTGAACTTTGTTTCGTTCTGTTGAAGCATAATATAGCAAGGGGTGTGCCAAGAGGAAAAATATTTTTCAACTCATTGAATTTACAATACATATTTAAAATTATACAATAATAAGGCATTGTCATTAAATCTGTGGTATTGTATACTTTTTACTCAGGGCAATGTATCCAGGTGTATATAAAATACCCAGAACCATGATACCTGGAAATCAATGGTCCCTTAAAACAAAGGCGTTCCCCCCATGGTATTGTTTTTGCTTCTAATATTTGGGTATAATTAAATATATTAAGAAATAACTAAAGTATGACGGGTATAAAAAAGAGAAAAGAAAATGAAAAAGCATAATTTTCCATTGATATCCCCTTTATTCCTCATTGGTGTTTTATTGATCCTTTTGCCGATCTTTACGGTTATGACCCTGGACAGGCTTGAAAAACAAAAGGAATTCTTCACTCAACGACTATTGGAAAAAGGCGGTTCACTGATCCGGACATTTGAGGCGGGGACAAGAACGGGAATGTTTACCATGCGATGGGGTGCAAAAAGAATTCAGGCCATGCTTCTGGAGACTTCGTTGCAGCCTGAAGTTATCTATATGATGATTACATCAAAGGACGGCCGGATACTGGCACACTCGGATGCCGCCATGGTGGGACTAACTTTTGATGCCATGCCCGGGACTGCAAAGATGAATGAAGATACTGCTTTGGTCTATCACAGGGTAAGACTGCAAAAAGATCAGATGCAGGTTTTTGAAGTGTTCAAGCGGTTTGTACCGATCAGGTCCAGACCCATACGCGGGCACAGGCGGATGGATAGGATGTCAATGTTACGGGTTGAGGACTTGTCAGATCGGCAGAATACTGAAAGGGGATTTTTGGACTGGAGCCGGCCTTATCTTCAAAGCCAGGAAGGTAAAATGTCTGAAATGGTGGAACATTATATTTTTGCCGGGCTTTCCATGGAGAGGGAGAAGATTGCCCGGGACAGGCTGTTAAAAGAGACTATCTGGCGGGGCATTCTTTTTTTTATATTGGGATGTGTTGGTATGGTTGCCTTGTTTGTCTTCCAGGCATACCGATCTGCAAAAGCATCTTTGACCCACGTAAAGGCATTTTCCGATAATGTGATCCAGAACATGCCGTCAGGACTGGTTACCATCAATTCTGATCATGAAATCACATCCATGAATAAAGCAGCAAAAGATATCCTGGGAGGGGATCTGACGCAACCCTTCCCGCAAATGATCGAATTGATACAGGAAATGGAAATATCTCAAGGGGTTCTAAACCGGGAGATCAATTTCGCAATTAAACCCGACCATGAGGTTCGGCTGGATATCATTGCGTCCCCTATCAAGGAGAGTGAAAATGAAGTCATGGGATTTTTATTTCTGTTCAGGGATCTGACCCAGATTAAAGAGCTTAAAAAACAGGTGGAGACAAACAAGCGGCTTGCAGCAATCGGAAAGCTTGCAGCAGGCGTTGCCCATGAGATCAGAAACCCCTTGAGTTCCATTAAAGGATTTGCAACCTATTTTGGCAAACGGTATGAAGATAATGCCTCTGATAAGGAAACCGCCCAAATTATGGTCAAGGAGGTGGAGCGTATCAACCGATCCGTTACCCAGTTACTTGAGTTTTCAAAACCCATGGCTATTGAAAAAAAACAAGTGAATATCAATGAGTTGATTACCCATGCCTTAAGGCTTGTTCACCATGATCTGGATCAGAAGACAATTGAAACAAAGGTCAATATTGATACAGAAAAAGCCGTAATTCACACGGACCCGGACCGGATGAACCAGGTTTTTTTAAATTTATATATTAATGCCATAGATGCACTGGGAGACAGAGGAAAATTAGAAATTCAGGTGCAGGATGCTGTGGAGGATGGACGAATTGAAATAAGAATCATGGATAATGGCATTGGGATTGACAAGGCATCCCTTGATCTGATCTTTGATCCCTATTTTACCACCCGGCCCAGCGGTACTGGGCTTGGGCTTTCAATCGTTCACCGGATCATTGAAAACCTTAATGGCAGCATCCGTGTGGAAAGTACAAAAGGCCGCGGCACTTGTTTTATTATTAATTTGCCTGTTTCATAAAAGGATAAAAAAGACAAATGAAAAAGATACTTGTGGTTGACGATGATGCAGCCCATGCCAGGATGCTCAAAACCTTGATGGCTGACTGGGGGGTTGATGTCCATCTGGCAGATGATGGGACAACCGCCGTTGCAATGGTAAAAGAACAGTCCTTTGATATTGTTCTGATGGATATGAAAATGGTGAAAATGTCCGGGATGGAAGCGTTGCAGCTCATTAAAACTTATAATCCTTCCCTGCCTGTGATTATCATGACCGCCTATTCATCAGTTCACACAGCCGTAAAGGCCTTGAAAATCGGTGCCTATGATTATCTGACCAAGCCATTGGATTTTGATAAGCTGAAACTGACTATTGAGCGTATATTCGAAAGCATTTTTTTAAAAACGGAAAACAGGCATTTGAAGACCCGGTTAAAGGAGCAGTCTTTTGCCCATGACATCATCGGGAAAAGCCCTGCCATACTCTCTTTGCTGGACACCATCCACATGGTGGCGCCTACGGATGCCAATGTCCTGGTAATGGGAGAATCGGGAACCGGTAAAGAACTGGTGTCATCTGCTATTCATTTTAATTCTTCACGGAAAGATCAGCAGTTTGTAAGGATCAATTGTGCTGCTATTACAGAGACTCTGCTTGAGTCCGAACTTTTCGGCCATGAAAAAGGATCGTTCACCGGTGCAGACAAGAAAAGAAAAGGAAAATTTTTACTGGCAGACAAGGGCAGTATTCTATTGGATGAAATCGGTGAAATGAGCCTTGCCATGCAGGTAAAGCTGTTGAGGGTGATTCAGGAAAAAGAAATCACACCAGTGGGAAGTGATCAAAACATTAAAACAGATGTGAGGATTATTGCCGCAACCAATAAGGATTTAAGAAAACTGTCTGAACAGGGAAGCTTTCGCCAGGATTTATACTACCGGCTGAATGTTGTGAGTGTTGAAGTTCCGCCCTTGAGGGAAAGGAAAGAAGATATCCCAACTCTTGCATTGCATTTTTTAAAAAATTTTTCAAAGAAAAATAAGCGGGATATCAAAGGCTTTTCACCCGATGCCATGGATGCCATGATTCGATATGGATGGGAAGGCAATGTCAGGGAATTGATGAATTGTGTGGAAAGAGGAGTCGTCCTTGCCAGATCCGATTATATCTGCCTGGAAGACCTTTCTTTTATAAAGGCAAAAATAGTTGACAAGCTTGATGCCGGGACGGATTTTGGAAATATCAGGCTTTCACAGATAGAAGAGAAAGCCATTCTTTCCACCCTTGAATCAGCTGGCGGCAACAAGAGTGAAGCTTCCAGAAGGCTTGGTATCACCAGGAAAACCTTATTGAAGAAATTAAAACAATATGGGAAAAGCTGAACCAAAGTACATTAAAACCGTTCGATCAACTTGTCGATGAGAAAGGTGCTTTCACGCATGGCCTGTTCACTGAATGGACCAAACCATCTGGCGATATGGTCGAATTTTTCAATAAAAAGATGTTTGTCATTGGTTTCCAGCATTTCAAGATGGTTATTCAAGGATGCAATATAGTCTTTTAAAAGACGTCGCCGTTTTTTTGTTGCAAAAATGATTTCAGAATAAAGAGAAGCGTCCTGGGCAAACAGCCTTCCCACCATTCCCAGCTCAAGGCGGTAAATCGGGCTTGAAAATTCAAGGGTACTTTCAATGCGGGCATGTTTTTCATATAAAAACTGTCCGAAACTAAAAGTGGCAAAATGGCGCAATGCCTGCACAATTCCCATTATTTCGTCATGTTTTTTGGCCTTCGACCGGACAATAACGGCACCCCAGAGGGTAAGCTGTTCCACCAGCCACTGGCAGTGATCTGAATCTCTTCCCGGGGTGACGATAATGATCTGTTTGTCAAGGGAGCCTGTGGTAGGACCAAACAAAGGATGAAGCCCTGTTACAGGGCCTGGATGGGATTCAAGCATTTTTTCCAATGGTCCCGCTTTGATACTGGTCAGATCGGCAAGAATGGTTTCAGGTTCAAGAAATGATGCAATCTGTTCAATAACATCTTCTGTTTTTTCAATGGGAACACAGATAAGGCAAAGGTCAATATCTTTGCAAAGTTTTTTTGCTTTGTCCCAGTCCTCTTCTGTAAGGATTCTAACCTCATAACCGGATTTGTGAAAGAGTGAAGCAAAAAATCGTCCCATCTGACCGGCGCCGCCGATGATTAGTATCCCGGCATCCGGCCTGACTCCCTTATGCTCCATTTGGCCGGTCTGCTTGATGCGTGATTGCCTTAAAATCACCCGGTAAAGGTCTTCCATAAAATCCGGGTCAAGATTTGCTTTTCCGGCCTGTAGTCGAAGTTTTGAGATCAGATCTTCCTCCCTTGCAGGATGATACACCGGAATATAGTGCTTTTTCTTTAACTTGACTACTTTTTCAACCTGGACCTGGCGTTGAGCAAGAAGGGAAAGTATTTGCGAATCAATGTAATCAATATTGGTCCGTAAAGAAATGATTTCTTTATTAAATGTATGATTATCTTTTTTCATTTTTTCTCTTTTTAAATCGTTAAACTCAAGGCAGCATGGATTATCGCTAAAGCCTAACAAGTTCAAGGACAATTGGCAATTTTAAAATTAAGACATCTGCAATAAATTATAAATCAAGATAAATGAAACAAAAAAATCTGGGCAATGACTTGTTAAATCACTCTGAATGGGTTATAGAAAATCCATATTTTACCATGGGAGAACGGCCATAAACCAACAATGGAAACCAATATGAAAATGCTGGATGAAATTATCAAGAGAGTTCGCAATCTTACCCATGATCAGCAAAAAGAGATTCCGGAGAATGATCTTTCCTAAACAGGTATTTTACTCTCTCCTTATAAACAAGTCTTCTTTTGTTATTCAAGCACACTAAGGATATTTAAACAGTGCAGGAAAAGTTTCAATTTGATTTAAAGGTATTGCTTGGATGCATCTGTATTTTTGGATCCGCCTTCTTTTTTTATTTGGCCACGGTCATTATTAAATGGGCACGGATCAAAGGGTTGCAGGTCGATACAGCTTCTTTTGTATTTGCAAGGTTTTTGTTGGGATTTATCAGTGTGTTGATCCTGATGGCCCTCAAAAAGAAGAAGATCAGAGTTAAAAAAAAACGATATCTGATTGGCAGGACGGTTGCCAATTGTGTCGCAGTATACTGTTTTTTTAAAGGGGTTGATTTAACATCCGTGGCCCAGGCCAATATTTTAAATATGACCTATCCCTTGTTTATCGCAATTTTTTCATGGATCTTTTTAAAGGAACAGCGGGATGCCGTTGCAATCCTTATCGTTTTTTTTGCATTTGCAGGGATCTGGCTGATTTTGACGCCTGGGAAAATGAGTTTTCATCTGGATTCATTATGGGGGCTGGCATCAGGGATCAGCGCGGCCATTGCCATTATGTACCTTAACCTTTCAAGGCAGGTGCATGATACGGAAACCATCTTGTTTTTTCTGTTTGGCCTTGGGTCTGTGATAATTTTTATCTTCTTTTTTAATAAGATGCATCTGCCCCAATACTCAGAATTGAAATATCTTTTTTTCTGTTCACTTTCTGCCATTGTGGGCCAATACCTGATTACCCTTGGTTTTAAATATGTGACCGCCATTGAAGGGGGTATTATCTCTTCAACCCGGATTCTGCTGGCAGCCGTGTTAGGTCCTGTTATTGCAATGGACCCAGCTCTTTCCGCCTCTGGATGGACAGGGGCACTCCTTATTTTTGTCGGCAATGTGTATTTAACCCTGAGAAAAGCCAGACGATAAAACCGTAAACAGTTGAGACCAGGATTTTGTTAAGAGGAAATGCCGGGTTTAAGCCGGGAAAGACACAGGCTTAACACAAGGCCCAAAAGTGCAACGCTTCCCAGAAACCATGACCCGCATGACCATGACCCTGTCTGGGAAACAAGATAGGCTAGTATTGGTGGACCCATTACCTGGCCTGCCTGTCCGCCCTGAATCACAAGCCCGTTAGTGGTTGCAATCAGGTTTTTTGAGGGTGCATAATCAGGGACTGCCCCAAGGATAGAGGCAGGGATTAAACCGCCAAAAATAGAAAAAATAAGACAACCTGTATAGTTTAATATAAAGCTAGCATCGGCAGAATATATGGCAATGGAACTCAATCCCATTACCGTGCAGGCAAATGCGATTAATTTCCATCGGTTGATGCCTCTTTTCAACAGCCTGCCACCTGCAAGGTTGCCAAAAATATTAATAAAGACCATGGCGGCCGTCAAAATCGAGGCCATGGATTTGGAAAATCCATATTTCTCAAGGATCAGTGTGGGTAAAAACCCCATGACTGTCAGCCATTGCAGGGCATAGGTGACAAAAATCAATGCAAGAATCAATGGCCCGGCACTGGTGGATGTCCTTATAACATCCTGTATCAGTTTTTTAAAGGTCACCAAAGTTGACCGGTTCATGAATTTGATATGGGACGTCTTTTTTGAAAGTAACAGGGTATAGGCCATCAATATGACGGCATTGATTTGCCAAAGGCCTTTCCAGTCCGTGCCGGTTAAAATAAATGGAACCAGGATCATCATCAATGAGGCCCCGGCCGGCAGATAACAGGTCCAGATGGAAAGGGCTATAGTCATATCTTTAGGCTTTACCACCTGGAAAATCAGTGTCGGGGCGCTGACAACAACCGCCAGGAAGCCAGCCCCTTCAAGAAACCTGGTTGCAAGCAATCCATAAAAGGAATCGGCAAACGATCCTAGAAGACAGCCTATAATTTGAAAGACAAGACCGGTAAGCATCAGGCGGCGGTGGCCAATGGCATCGGCAATGGCCCCTGTGAAGGCCCCAAGTAAAAGGCCGGTAAGATTAAAAATGGATAAAATCCATCCCGCATAAAACAGGCTGATCACAAGATCAAGCCTGATATCTGACAAGACAGGCGGCACCTTGCCAACCTGGAAGGCAGACAGAATCCCGGCTCCGAACAGGATTAAAATAAGCCCCCAGGGGCTTTGGTCTTCATTTGTTTTCAAATCATCTCTTTTGTTACAGATTTTTCACATCCTTTTGTTTGTGAATGCAAATTTTAAAAATCCGGCAATGTCTTTAATAAATCTTATCCAGCTGTCCGGCGATCGCCAGATCATTGATATATAGCCCATCAGAACTTTTGTCCGTTTGAAATGGGATTTATAAAAATCAATAAAAAGAACTTCCATTCTTTCTTTTGTGAGGCCTTTGGGGATAAAGAGGAACTGCATGCAGTCCATTTTTTCCCAATCTTCAGTAAATGTCCCAATCTTTTCGCCTTGTTCTTTGATTTTGCTATATATGGGGGAACCCGGAAAGGGAGTGAATTTGGCCAGGTTGAAATCATCAATTGGAAGAGAAAAAACATAAGCCTTGCTTTTTTTTATGCTTTCTTCTGATTCGCCTGGAAGGCCCATCATTAAGAGGCCTTTGACACGAATCCCCGCCTTTTTGATCAAATGGATTTTGTCTCTCATCATTTCAAGATCAGGATTCTGTCTGTGCTGCGCCAAAAGAGTTTCATCACCTGTCTCAATCCCCAGACTGATCATCCAGCAACCTGCAGCTTTCATGAGTTTGAGCAGTTCGAAATCAAGGTGTTCAGCTCTTGCTGCACAGTTAAAAGTGATTTTCAGCGGATTTTGAATCATCAGCCTGGCAAACTCTTCCACCCGGGGGCGATTAAAAGTAAACTGATCGTCATAAAAATTGATATGCCTGATATTGAAATTATCTTTCAAATATTTCAAGTGATTGTACAGGTATCGAGCTGAATTATATCTGAAGCTTTTTTGGAAAACCGATCTGTCACAATAACTGCAGGAATAAGGGCACCCTCTGCTGGATATACAACTTGCATTGGGGACTTTAGGATAATTAAATATGGGAAGTTTATAACTTGAGGGGTAACCTGATAATTTTTTATAAGCAGGAAAGGGTAGTGTATCCAAATCAATCAGTTTGTTACGAAAACCTGTGAATATGATCTTGTCATTTTTTTTTCTGAAAACTATATTCTTTATTTTTTCAAGGTCTGTTTTATTTGTCCTTAATAATTGGTACAGGGTGTGTTCTCCTTCTCCAACCACAACATAATCAATAATCGGGTATAATTGCAGAATTTTTTCTTTTAAAGAAGAAACATGAACGCCTCCAAAAATAATATGAGTTTCAGGGATAATTTTTTTTGCATATTCGGCAATCCTTATCCCGTCAAGAAAACTGGATGTTGTGCATGAAAAACCGATAAAAACAGGGGCCTCGTTTTCCAGATATTTTACGATCAACTCATCTGATTCAGGGTCAGCATAACAGTCAATTATGTGGGAGTTGATTTGAAACTGGTCAAGGTATGCTGAAATGCTGGCAAGCCCGAGAGGAGGCATAATGTTGGCTTTTCTGGAGATATCTGTTTTCGCATTCGCAGAATTGTAACCAAGGGGATGGATCAACAGGATTTTTTTTTGAATCATATCTATAATGATCTTTTTTTACGGTTTTTAGGAATTATAGCCATGTCCCATAACAACCCTCTGAAACCAAATACTTTTAGTGCCCTCATCCTCATCTGTCCTTCTTCCGGTGGGAAAAACCGGTCTTTTTTCTTATGAAAAGCTTCTTTAATTTTTATATCCATCCAGTTCTTATCAACGAGAGGAGAAACATAATAGCAGGGCTTTAACAGGTCATTGTTACTGGAGATGATCTCTTCCTCAACGGCAATTTTATGGAGCCCTGTTTTTGGAAGAATCCGGATGCCTGAAAATACAAAGACAGCACATTTTTTTAACCGGTCTATATTTTTTAATCCTTCCTGAACAGTTGCCCGTGTCTCTTTGGGCCCACCAAACATGAAAAAGTGGGCACAAGGGATTTTTGCTTTAATGCAATTTTCATTAAAGCTGAATATATCTTCAAAATTAAATGATTTGTTGATACCCTTTAAAGTCACATCACAAGCTGCATCGGAACCGACTTCCATGGCGTAAAGACCGGAATTTTTTAATAGTTTCAGATCATTCTGTTTTATATGTTCAGGTCTGAAATAGGCTGCCCATTTGATATTGCATTTCTTTTTGATCATTAGTTCAGCAATCGTAAGATAATGGCCCTGCCGGTCATTAAAAACCGAATCTGTAAAAAACAATGTATCAACATGGAAATTTTTTTTTAGCCGAATCAGGTTGTCCACAACAAATTCAGGGCTCTGGTTCCGAAGTTTGTTCCCCTCTATCAAAGGGTATGAACAATAATTACATCCATGCGGACATCCTCTTTTTGTCTGGTAACTTAACATGCCGCTTTGATCAAAGTAATACGCCACAAGTTCTTTTTCATAAAGGGGAGAGAAAAAACCATTTTGAGTGATGGGTGTTTTAAAGGGATATATGATTTTTTTTGTTTTAACACCGGCTGAGATGGTATCAATAAGCTTATTAAACGAAATTTCCCCTTCTCCTACAATTCCGAAATCAGCATCCAGAAATTTCAATATTTGTTCAGGCATTATTGAAAAAGCAGGCCCCCCCAGAATGATAGGTTTTTGTGAAATTTTCCGGATATGTTCAACCAGAACTTTAACATCTGCAAGATACCAGGTGTTCGAAGGGGAAAGTGAATCAACTGTATCGATATTTCGAATGGAGATTCCTATAAAATCAGGGTTAAATTCCAAAATGGAGCAAGTCACAGAAGATGATATGTTCTCAAGGTTAAACAGCAGATCAAGTTGTTTGACCTCATGTCCATTCTGAACTAACGAAGACGCAATCAATGCCATCCCCAAGGGATAAACCGGCAGCGGCTCTGTGGTTGTGTTTGAAGAAATCAGTAATATTCTGCTCATGGAGTATCAACTTTTTTGAAAGATTTTTTTTCCCTTGGATTATATTTTCTGTATGTTCCGTCAAGGATTTCCTTTTTCATGACTTTGAAAAACAATTCTCCCATTTTTGTCTGGTATCCGCCGTTGGAATAAAATGTATCCCACGCATAGTTATATAATTTTTCTAAGTTTTCACAAGATATGTTTTTGGGCTGGAAAACGACTTTATCGCATGTATAATCAATCCAGTTGTTACTTAAAATCCGGTTTTCATTTTTAAATTTTTGTCGAATAGGAGATTTTGGGAAAGGGGTCAAAATTGTAAATTCGGCCAGATCCAGTTTGATTTTCATCAGGAAATCAACAAGGGTTTTGATATAATATTCATCATGATCATCCGTCCCCAGAAGAATGGTGCCTTCCACGCCGATACCATTATCATGAAGCCTTTTAACCCTGTTTTCGATAATATCTGACGTATCAAACACTGCCTGGTAGACATACCAGCACCCGGCTTCGGCAGCAAGTTTAAGGACCTGATCATCATCCATTAGGGGATGGGAAACCCATTTTTTCTTTAAGGGTTTCATGGCGGTGAACAGCTCAATGAGCCACGCCTTATCATGGGCAAGAGAGTTATCCACAATAAAAAGCCGGTTGTTGGGTATGGATTCCATCTCTTTGATAACGGTTTCAACTGGTCTGGGTCTGAACAGTCGTCCACCTAGAAATCCGTTACAGCAGGGGAAACAATTGAATTTGCACCCGCGAGAAGCGTGGACAAGGTCAAGCATCTGTATTCCTCTGTAATTATACAGATCCCTTTTTAAAATATTTCTTTTTGCAGTGTTGATCAGGTTGATTTCGGGAAAATTATTCATGTAATCATAGACTTTTTTCATTTTTTTTCGCTTGAAATCTTTGAAAACCTGCGCCATACGTCCTTCAGTTTCCCCAAGGAATACCGAATCTGCATGATTTTTAACCTCTTCTGAATGAAGCATAACGGCAATACCGCCAAACAGGACTGGAATTCCCATTTTTCTATATTGGTCGGCAATTTCAAATGCCCTGGGAAGCTGGCATGTCAGCATGACCGAAAGCCCAACCATATCAATGGAATGGTCATATTTCAGCGTTTGGACGTTTTCATCGATAAAATCGACCTCAACATATTCCGGAAGTGTGGCCGCAAAAACAACCGGACCATGGGGAGGCAGATGGAATTGTGTTTGTTTTTTCAGCTTTGGCCAAGTGGGATATATCAATTGCATTTTCATATGGTCAGTCCTTGTAATACTCATATTTTCCGGTTACAGCATTTTTGGGCAAGATCATATAGGCCGGTTATTTTAATTGTTTTAAATTAAACCTCGGGCTATGCCCGAGCGACCCTAAAAGGTTTTACCGTTCCGGCGTGGAAAAAATATGATAAAGGTTCTTCCCCGGGAAAGCTCCAAAGGGAGAAGAGAGGAAGAACCTATGAGAGA
>NZ_JAUWQB010000060.1 GCF_030611305.1 Desulfobacula sp.
GATGATGGAAGGGGGTGGGAGACACCTCAAGAGACTGAGGGTATCAGCAGTGGTAATTTAAATCTTCCAGCACCGATTATAACGCTTTTTGATTTTTTTAGATTCAGAGATGGTGATGGTGTTCCAGGAGAGACAATAGAAACTTGTGATCCTGATGTATCAGGTGGATCCCTAGACCCATTAGCAAACTCAGTCTGGACAGCTACGGTACCAATTTATGATGATGGCGATACCTGCGATGCCCCAAACAAAACTTTATCAATAGTTGGATATGCTACAATACAAATTCTTGAGGTTAATCCAGATGGCACAATTAAAGTTTGCGTTCCATGTGACACAACAGCAATTACTGGCCAAGGAGGAGGAGGGGATATTGGAAATCTTTTGGCAATTATCCCAGATCTGGTACAATAATGATAACTAAAATAATAAAAATAACCCAAATATAGAAGCAATTTAAATGAAACCATTTTTAATCAAATTAGCACTGAATAATGTAATTCTTGAAGATGAATTCAAACAGGCAGTTCAGGAATTTAAAACGATTGACATTATTGCTGAATTAGATCAGCAGGAAGCCGATCTGACTGTTTTTGAACTGGAATCAGAATCAGATCTGGATCGAATTCGATCTTATATCAAAAATACAGAAGATACAGAAGTTTTTCTACTGTCGGGTAATTCAGACCCCCAGGTTTTGATTAAAGCCATCCGCATGGGGGTGAATGAGTTTTTGACCTTGCCTCTGAACCCTAAGGTGGTTAACGATTCGATCCTTCGATTTTTAGAACGGCAGAAAAAGAGAAAAAGAGAAACTTCTGAAACCTCAGGTGAAATTATCAGTGTGGTTGGCAGCAAAGGGGGTGTCGGGACCACCACAATCGCTGTAAATCTTGCTGTTACAATGGCTTTGGCAAGAAAAGAGCTTTCTGTGGCATTATTGGATATGAACATTCTGTTTGGTGAAATACCCATGCTGCTGAATATATCTCCAAAATATCATTGGGGGGATATTATAAAAAACATGGACCGGCTGGATGATTTTTTTCTGTCAAATATTCTTTCCGAGCATTCATCAGGTGTTCATGTATTGCCCTCCCCCCGGTATCTGGATAATCAGCCTGTGCCGCCTCCTTCGGCAATGGATGTTCTGCTTGATTTAATGATAGACCGATATGATTATATCATTGTTGATCTGGGGCAGTCTTTGAATGAGACAGCATTAAAAATCCTGCAACGATCCGAACTGATTCAAATCGTTACGATTCAAAGTCTTCCCTGCCTGTCAAACGCAAACAGGCTTATTAAATCATTTATGGATTTCGGTTCCATCAATAAAGGAAAAATCAATATTGTGTTGAACCGGTATCTTAAAACAGGTATGGTTACACTGGCCAATGCACAAGAGGGCGTTGGCAAAAAAATATCATGGGTTGTTCCCAATGATTATGTAACGACAATGTCTGCAATAAATTCCGGTAAACCACTCAGCCAGATCTCCCCGAGATCAAAAATCGCTGAGTGTTTTAATGACTATGTTGGAAAACTGCTGCCCCATGAAAAAAAAGAAGAAAAAAAGTGGAAATGGTTTTAGGGTAAATTCAGAAATTAGATTAGGTTTAAGGAGTATTGAGTGAAAAACAATTTTTCAGGATCGGAAACCCGCCCTATTTTAGATAAATATCTGCCGGATGAATATTTTGAGTTTAAGTCCAAAATCCATGAACGGCTGCTGGATATTATTGATCTTTCCTTGATTGAATCTGTTGATCAGATACAACTGGACAAGCAGATCAGGCATTTGACTGAAAAGATACTGCTTGACCAGGCAAATGTGATGCCGCTTAATTTTAAGGAAAGAGAAACCATTATTTCTGAGATTGTGGATGAAGTGCTGGGTCTGGGTCCTTTAGAACCTTTTTTAAAAGATCCCACTATCTCGGATATCCTTGTCAATGCTTACAACCAGATTTATGTCGAACGTTTTGGTAAACTGGAACCCACAGATGTCAGATTTAAAGATAATGAACATCTGATGAAGATTATTGATAAAATTGTATCACTTGTCGGAAGAAGAATTGATGAATCCACTCCCATGGTTGATGCCAGGCTTGCTGACGGATCAAGGGTAAATGTAGTGATCCCGCCGATTGCTCTGGACGGCCCCATGATGTCTATCCGGCGGTTTGCAGTGATACCGCTTGAACTTGAGGATCTGATTGAAAATCAAACATTGGTGCCGGAGCTTCGGGATATTTTAATGGGGCTGGTAAAAGCAAAGCTTAATATATTGATTTCCGGTGGGACCGGCAGCGGTAAGACCACGTTTTTAAATGTGCTTTCCAGGTTTATACCTGAAGATGAGAGAATTGTAACCATTGAAGATGCGGCTGAACTTCAGTTAAAACAAAGGCATCTTGTAAGGATGGAAACCCGGCCGGCAAATATTGAGGGAAAAGGAGAAATCCTGCAGCGGGATCTGGTTGTGAACAGTCTTCGAATGCGACCTTCCAGAATCATTATCGGCGAGGTTCGCGGCGCTGAAGCTTTTGATATGCTCCAGGCAATGAATACCGGGCATGACGGGTCCATAACCACGATTCATGCCAACAGCCCGCGGGATGCATTAATAAGACTTGAAACCATGATCTCCATGGCCAATTTTGATATACCCAATGAATTTTTAAGACGGTTTATCAGTTCCGCCATTCATATTGTTATCCAGGTCGCAAGGCAGGTGGACGGAAAAAGAAAACTCATCAGTCTACAGGAGATCACGGGTATGGAAGGAAATGTCATCACGACCCAGGAAGTTTTTCATTTTAAACAGACAAGAGTAGACTCTGAAGGAAATGTCCGGGGGAGATTTCAGTTTAATGGTATCCGGCCCAAGTTTCTTGAAAAATTTAAAATCGCCGGGATAAGAGTGAGCAACGAACAGTTTGATCCATCATTTAAGGTTGAGGTATAGCCGGAAAGGAAGAACTATATGGATTTCATGATTATCGGTATTGTGATTTTTATTGTAACGGTTGCCATTATAGAGACGGCTCTTTTTGCCTACCGAAATTTAGTTTCTACCCAGCGGGCAAAAATAAAAAAAAGACTTCAGAAATATACATTTGTTGAAAATGATATGGGCGATATCCTGAAAAACAGAGAATTCAGTACCGTCCCTTTCTTCAACAGGATATTGGCTTCACTGCCCGGTGCCATTAGATTCGATACCCTGGTCATGCATTCTAATACAAAATATTCATTGGGGTTTTTTCTGCTTCTGGCGGCTGTTCTGGGAGCGTGCGGCGTGCTGGCAGGCCAATATTTTTTAAATAATATATGGCTGTCTATTTTAATCGGTTTGGGTCTAATGGTTCTTCCCTATATTTATCTTCTGAATCTAAAAAAAAACAGGATTTCAAAATTTCAAAGCCAGCTGCATGAAGCACTTGATCTGATTGCAAGGGCCCTGAGAGCAGGACATTCTTTTACCAGCAGTCTGAAACTTGCCGCTGATGAATTTGCAGACCCGCTGGGGACGGAATTTGCCGAAACAATAGATGAGATTAATTTTGGTGTAGGTGTGCCTGAAGCGTTAAAAGGCCTTGCACAACGGATGGACTGCAGCGAAGCAAAATATTTTGTTATTGCTGTCATTATACAAAGAGAAACAGGTGGAAATCTTGCCGAACTGATTGAAAGCCTTGCCCATATCATTCGGGAGCGGTTTAAATTTGAAGGAAACGTCAGGACCCTGACAGCAGAAGGCCGGCTGTCAGCTATCATTCTCTGCGCGATGCCCTTTGCAATCGGGCTGTGGCTTCAAATTTCAAACCCTGCTTTTTTAAGCCCTCTTTTTACTGACCCTATAGGAAAGATAATGCTGGTCGGGGCCGGTGTTTTTTTAGTCATTGGAATGCTGGTGATGAGACAAATGGTTAAAATCGAAGTATAACCCCCGGGAGTTCATTATATGCTGTTTTTAAACGAAAATCTTTTAATCATTATCTTTCCTATTGCTTTTTTTCTTATTTTTCTGTTTGTCTGGGGTATCATCCGGTTCGTCAATATTCGGAATGAAAAAAAGAAGTTGATCAAAAAAATACAACAATCAGGATATGATCAATATGAAGGCGAGTATGACGATCAGTCTGAAACACTGATAGCTAAAAAAGATACCAGTGGCCGGGGCTCAAAGCTATTGTCCTCTTTTTTTAGTTCTGTGAATACAATATTCATTGGTAAGAAAGTCGATGACCTGGATGTTGTCAGGGGGAAATTTTTAAGAGCAGGGCTGTATCAAAAAAATATTGAAACTGCATTCTGGGGCGCTAAAATATTATTTCCTTTTTTGTTTTTGGTTGGGTTTACCCTGTTGAGAATGACAGTCTATATAACGCTTACAACTTATTATACGGCAGGGATTGTCGTACTGGGAAGTTTGCTGGCTTTTTATTTACCCGATATCTGGCTGAAACAGATCACCGACAAAAGAAAGGAAAGGGTGTTAAAAGCCCTGCCGGACTGCATGGATCTGCTGGTTGTCTGTGTGGAAGCCGGGATGGGGCTTGACAGTGCAATAAAAAGAGTAGGAGATGAGTTAAACCTGAGTTATCCTGATCTCAGCGGCGAGTTGAATTTACTGAACCTTGAACTGAGGGCGGGAAAACAAAGAAAAGCTGCACTGAATAATTTTGCCATGCGAACAGGGCTTTCAGAAACAAAAAGTCTTGCAACATTAATCATTCAAACAGATAAATTCGGAACCAGCGTGGCTGTCGCGTTAAAAGTGTTTTCCGAGTCTTTTCGAACGCAGAGATTTCAGCGGGCAGAAGAAAAGGCTGCCAAACTTCCGGTTTCTATCTTATTTCCGTTGCTGGTGTTTATTTTCCCGGTTCTTTTTGTTGTCATACTGGGCCCTGCCGCCATAAATATTTTTCATATGTTCTCGAAGATGTGATGATGTTTAAAAGAAGACATACCCTTTTGTTAATATTGGGCCTGATTTGTTTTTTTCTGGCCGGGTGCGGGGCGAAATATGGGAATTCCTCCCAGGTTCGGTACAAAGAACCATCAGTTTCAATTGAAAAACCCAGGCCCCCTGAGACTGAGATTGAGATTGATGCGGATGAATATGAAAAACTGGGGGATGCCATGCTTTCAAACGGCAAGTATTTCATGGCGTTCATACAGTATGAAAATTCTTTAAAAAAAGATAAGGAAAATTTACGGGTAGAATATAAAAAAGGACTTGCCCTGCTGGGGGGCGGCAGAAATGATGAAGCCCAGAAAATATTTCAATTGATCCTGCAGAAAAAACCTGACTTTGCGCCTGCCCGTGAAGGGCTGGCAAGGACCAATTTTAAAAATAAATTGTATCATGTTGCAAAAGTGAATTTTGAGAAAGCCATTGCTCTGGATCCTCTTTTGTGGCGGTCATATGGTTATTTAGGCAACCTGCATGATCTTGCGGGAGAATATGACCAGGCTGTCAAAGAATATAAAACCGCTCTTACCATTAAGCCGGATGCCGGGTTTATACATAATAATCTGGGTGTTTCATTTTATATGTCCGGCAGGTATAAAGAGGCGGTTGATTCATTCTACCAGGCCTTGAGATTAAAATATATCAACAACAGGGTATATAATAACCTGGGTCGGGTACTGGTGAAGCTGGAGCTGTATGACAAAGCATTTGAAGCGTTTAAAAAGGGCGGCTCTGAAGCGGTTGCCTATAATAATATTGGTGTGGGGTATTTAAATAATGAGAAGATTGATAAAGCAGCAGAATGCTTTAAAAAAGCAATTGAACTCAGCCCCCAGTTTTATGTGCTGGCAAATGAAAACCTTAAAAAATGCAGGTTAAAGCAAAAAGAATAATCAATTATAAAGGAGAAAAAGATGATCATTAAAAATCAAATATCAAAATTATTAACGGGATGTTTGTTTGTTTTTTTCTGTCTTTTTATTTTCTCGGGCTGTTCTACCATGAAAAACTGGTTTTCTTTTCTACCAGGTTCGGACACCATAAAAACAGCCGGGCAATTAGATGAAAAAGATTTAAAAGAATTCATGGCCAGTGTAAAAACTGTTAATGGCGAGGCTGACAGTCAGTACAAACTTGCAAGACATTTCCAGAAACTGAATCGCCATGAAATTGCAGTGGAAGAATTTTTAAAAGCCTTGAAAATAGATCCCGGCTTTTACAATGCCTATAATGCCCTTGGGGTTTCCTATGACAACTTAAAGCAACATGATTCCGCAATAGATGCCTATAGTGCGGCCCTGAAGATAAATCCGGACCTGGATTATGTGTATAATAATATCGGGTATTCAAATTTACTTAAAGGCGATTTAGAGGCGGCGGCAAATGCTTTTGAAAAGGCAATTGCAATTAATGCACATAATAAAATTTATCAAAACAACCTGGCTCTGGTCCGGGCAAAATCAGGGGATAACATTTCTATGACTGCTGATTCACGCAGGATAGAAAAACAGGATTCACATCCCATGGTCGGGAAAGATCAAATTACCCGGGAAACGTTGACTGAAATCATTGAAAAGGTAACGGGAAATAAAAAGATTGAAGACAATTATTATGCCGTACAGCTGGGTGTTTATTATGATATGAATAAAGCAGTCCTGACTTTGAAAAAAGCCCGGAAAATAGGGTATGACAGTCCTTATATGACAAAAATAGAAAAGGACAAACCTTATTACAGGGTGCGGTTTGGAAAATATCAAACCAGGGCAGAAGCTGAAGCTTTGGCCGCCACTATTCTGGATAAAGGCGGGAGACCTGCATTAACCATTGTTGAAACTTATCCTGTAGACGTCTTTCAGTCAGAACCGGTACAATATACCGCTTTACATAAAAATTTAAAGATTGAAGTGTTGAATGGTAACGGAATTTATCGTATGGCCAGAAGAGTCGGTAATTATTTTAAACAAAAAGGACTTAGTGTTGTTACCCCTTCAAATGCCAGGCATTTTAATTATCCGTCCACAAGAATTTATTATACCCGCGGATATTATGATGAGGCATTGAAATTGAGTCAGGAGATTCCCGGTTTTGAAATTGCCGGAAAATTCATTGAATCAAAAAAGTTGAAAACAAATATTCGAATATTGATCGGTAAAGATATTGTTCCCTTTGATAAAGAATTAAGGAAAATTTGAATTAAGAGAAATTTGAACGAGGTGTGTCAGCAATGAAAATTCTGGTAGGATATAAAGGAACTGATGCGGGCAAGGATTTGATGGATGTCGCAGTTAAACATGCAAAAGCCTTTGAAGGTGAAATTCTGATTGTAACGTCTATGGTCGGTGGTGAGAAGTCAGAAATGCAGGACGTTGTTGATGCTGAAAAAAATCTTGAACAGGCAAAGGCATATTTTGATGATTATGGGATTAAAAGTAAAACCCATTTGCTGGTTCGTGGTTTTGAAGCAGGGGAAGATATTGTAAAGTTTGCCGGAGAAAAGAATGTTGACGAAATTATTATGGGTGTCCGGAGCCGTTCAAAAGTGGGGAAGCTGATTTTTGGATCGACGGTACAAATTGTTATCCTTGATGCCCACTGCCCTGTTCTGACAGTAAAATAAAATATGAGATGGAACTGATTAAATGCTTTAAGGCGCTTTCTGATAAGACCCGTCTTCGACTGTTATATGTATTGCAGCACTATGAGCTTAATGTCAATGAAATTGTCCTGGTTGTGGACATGATACAGTCGGGTGTTTCAAGGCATTTGAAAATTCTTATGGAATCCGGATTGTTAACCTCCCGAAGAGACGGAAGCTTTATCTACTATTCTGCTGCTGAAAATAATACAGCAAAGACGTTTATCTCTCTGGTTGATCAAAGTCTTGAAAAAGAGGAAATTGCCGGGAAGGATCTGGAAAAATCCCGGGAAATGATCAAAATCCGTCAAAACAGAACAAAACGATTCTTTAAAACCGTTGCCCCCCAGTGGGATCGATTGAAAAAGGAAGTGCTGGGCGATTTTAATCTGAATTTCGTAATTAAAGAAAAAGTATCTTTTTCTGGAAATATTTCAGATCTGGGCTGCGGAACAGGAGAATTGATTGAAGTATTGTCCGAAGAAACATCCCACAAGCTTATCGGTATTGACTATTCGCCTGAGATGCTGGAGCAGGCAAGGTTAAGACTGTCTGGAACAGGCAACGCAGAGTTAAGACTGGGTGAGCTTGAACATCTTCCAATGAAAAATCAGGAAATTGATACAGCCATAATGAATATGGTGTTACATCATATTTCGCAGCCTGAACTGCCGGTTTCTGAAGTTTACAGGGTGCTCAAGCCGGGAGGTCTGTTTATCCTGTCGGACTTTGAAAAACATGACAAAGAAGAAATAAAAGAGATCATCGGCGGATCATGGCTTGGATTTGAAAAAGAAAAAATAAAGACCTGGCTGACAGATGCAGGGTTTCATCTCAAGGTGATTGATTCTTATCCTGTCAATCACGATTTAATAATTAATGTGTTCACGGCCCAAAAGCCTTCAATACAGGAGAAATTATGATTGTTCCGGTAATTCTTGCAGGCGGGTCAGGAACAAGACTCTGGCCGTTATCAAGGCAGCTTTATCCCAAACAGCTGATTGACATCTATAATGAACATACCCTGCTGCAAAATACAATATTAAGGCTGGAAGGAATAGAAAGCATAGGGCCGCCCATTGTCGTATGCAACGAAGAACACAGGTTTATGACGGCTGAACAATTAAGAAAGATCAAGGTTGATCCCCATGCAATTATCCTGGAACCTGTGGGGAGAAATACGGCTCCTGCCATCGCCCTTGCCGCATTAAAGGCAATGGAAAACAAAAAAGACCCCATCCTTCTGGTGCTGCCGGCGGATCACGTAATTGAAAAGGTTATTGATTTTCATGCCGCCATACAGGCGGGCCTTAAATATGCCCAAAACGACAGTCTGGTAACATTCGGGATTATTCCAAGGTCTCCTGAAACCGGATATGGATATATAAAAAAAGGCGAATTAATAGAAAAGGATACAGGGGCCTCTAAAATAGAAAAATTTGTTGAAAAACCAGATCTGGATACCGCCCAGAAATTATTTGAGTCCGGGTCATATTGCTGGAATTCAGGAATCTTCATGTTCCGGGCTTCTGCGATTATAAAGGAGCTTGAGACCCATGCCCCTGATATTGCAGCACCTTGTAGGGAAGTGATAGCAAAAGGCAGACAGGATCTTGATTTTTTCAGGCTGAACCTTGAAGGGTTTAAAAATATTCCCTCTGATTCAATTGATTATGCAATAATGGAAAAAACATCAAAAGGAATCATGATTCCCTTTGATGCCGGGTGGAATGATTTAGGATCATTTGATGCCTTGTGGCAGACCGGTCAAAAGGATGAAAAGCTGAATGTCATAAAGGGAGATGTCCTGACCCACGATGTTAAAGAATCCTATATTAATTCTGAAAGCAGACTGATTGCTGCTGTCGGCGTTGAGAAATTTGTTATCGTGGAAACAAAGGATGCTGTTCTGGTTTCTCCAAGGGACCGGGTTCAGGATGTTAAAAAAATTGTCAGGCAGTTAAGGGATCAAAACAGGGATGAATCTGTAACCCATCGCAAGGTTTACAGACCCTGGGGCAGTTATGAAACCATAGATGTTGAACCCAGATTTCAGGTGAAAAGAATAACCGTAAAACCCGGAGCAAAGCTTTCCTTGCAGAAGCATTTTCACCGCGCAGAACACTGGACAGTGGTTTCGGGTTCAGCAATCATCACCAAGGGAGACAAAGAGATGCTGCTGAAAGAAGACGAATCCACCTATATCCCCCTGGGAACGATGCACAGGCTGGAAAACCCCGGCCAGATTCCTCTGGAGCTGATAGAAGTCCAGTCCGGTTCATACCTGGGTGAGGATGATATTGTCAGGTTTGATGACGTTTATGGGAGAAAAAATGACAAAAAGTATTGCAAATCAGACAAAAATATTTAAAACTACTCTTTCGATAAATATATGTACACTATACTTGTAATGTCAGGATTAATTACGGAGCGGGTTTATGACGGATGACATCTCCCAGAATATGAAAGGACAATTTCTACTTGCCATACCCGGACTTCCCGATCCCAATTTTGCCCAGACCGTGACCTGCATGTGTGAACATAATGAAACAGGCGCTCTTGGCTTTATTGTGAATAAAGTGCATCCGCTTTTAACCGGAAGAGAATTGTTTGATGATTTGAATATCAAATGTGACAAGAGTGTTGATGCACTTGAGATTTATCTTGGCGGTCCGGTCCAGCCCAGCGGGGTGTTTGTCCTTCACGGCCCGCCCTTTGTCTGGAAGGACACTCTGAAGGTTGCAGACTGGCTGGCCTTGAGTAATTCAAGAGATATCCTCGAAGCTATTGCGCTTCAAAAAGGCCCCCGATCCTTTATGGTTGTGCTCGGATGTGCGGGATGGGGATCGTTTCAGCTGGATAATGAATTGAGTGATTCAGCCTGGCTGACCTGCCCAATCTCCGAAGAAATTCTTTTTTCGACCGATACTGAATTGAAATATGAAAAAGCGATGATGATGATATAGTGGTTTCCCCAATAAATTCCATTGAAAAAATAATTGATGATACCTTAACAATTCTTCAACGGGTTGAAGAAGTCCCGCAAATGAGTGACAGCTCATTTAATGAGTATCAGAAAATTTGCCGCAGGATGCCACGCCATATCCGTTCCGGACGTCTGAAAATAGCTGTTGTCGGGGTCATAAAGTCAGGCAAAAGTACCTTTGTCAATTCTCTGGTCGGAAAGGAATTGGTGAAGAGGGGGGCAGGGGTTATCACCTCGATTACCACAAGAATTCAAAAAGGGAAAAAAAATCAGGCCAGTCTTTATTTTAAATCATGGGGAGACATTAATTCACAATTACAAAAAGCCCTGTTGTTATTTCCCGATGACGGCTCTGATTATAGCCCCGGTGATATTGATATCAGGCGCAAAAAAGACAGGGAATATTTAAAAAAAGCATACCAGACGTTAACCTGTGACTTTCCCGTCACAAAAGACGGTATCAGACCAGAAACTCTTTTGATCAGGCACGCACTTCAAGGGTTTGACACCTGTAAGGACCTGGTTCAGGCTGATGAAACCCTGATTCGTTTTGAATCAAAAGAATTTGACCGGCACAAGACCTATACGTCTGATCCGAATATTGCTTTCTATATCAAGGATGTCTGCCTTAATGTGTTCGGGAAAATGATTGCCCCCAATATTGAGATTGCCGACTGCCAGGGAGCGGATTCAACCGATCCTGCTTCGCTGGGTCAAATTTTAACCTATCTTGAATCATCAAACCTGATTGTATATTGCATCAGCTCTCGAACCGGGTTAAGGCAGTCAGATATTGTGTTTTTAAAACAGATTAAAAATTTAGGTCTGCTTGATAATATTCTTTTTATTAATAATTGTGATTTAACCGAGCATGAAAATCTTGATGATCTGATTAAAATAGAAACCAGTATTCGAGAGAACCTTGAATTTTTAGAGATACAGCCCAGAGTATTTTCTTTATCTTCGCTTTACACCCTTTTTTTAAAACTTGAATCAAAATTAACCCAAAAGGATTTAAGCCGGTTAAAACTCTGGCAGGAAGAAAAGAAAATGCTTCAATACTGTGAGTTGAAAACAGATGAATTCAATTTTTTCTTTAAACAGGTGATTGATAAAAACCGGTATGAGCTTTTGATTTCAAATCATTTGAAGCGGCTTGGCATTATCATCGGACAATTGGATCGACGGGCAGATATTTTCCTTGATTTGCTGTCTTCTGACAAATTAAAGGAAGAAACGGCCATAGAGAATTTAAGTAAGCTGGATCAAACTGCATCCCGTTTAGAAGCCATCGTGTCAAATTCCATTAAAGAAGCTGTCAGCGGGTTAAAAGATGAAATAGACTCCAATATCAGGAAAGTTTTTGTTCAGGACGAAAAAGGCATCTTAAAAAAGACCCAGGCGTATATTAGAACGAGCTACTATGATGTTGAACAATACAGATCCGTGGCAAAGGAATCAGGATTTAACCAGATTTTATACTTAATGTTTCAGGATTTTAAACGCAGGCTTGAGTTATATGTTATTGAAGATGTTAATCCCCGGTTAAAAAGATTTGTTCAAACCCAGGAAGAAAGAATCACGTCCTATTTCCAGTCTTTGTTTGAGTCATATCAGATTGATTTGTTAAAAGTCGATCAGTATTCACAATTTGAAGATGTGTCAAAATTGACACACCAGCAAAGCGGTTTTATTGCTGCCGTGGATATTGACAAACTAAAAAAAATACTGGATCTTCAATTGCCGGCCCTGATATTTGAGGCCCAATACACACCCGGAATCAAGGCCGGTATAATCACCGGTTTTTTCCTGCAGACAGTGTCGCAAATATTTTCCTCGTTATTTAGCAGAAAAGCCGTGTTTTCATTTTCTCCCGCTTTGGAAAAAATAGCTGTGAAGCTCAAAAAGGAAAACCAGAAGGTCATAAAAAGTCAATTTGAACAATACCCTGTAGATTTGAGAACAAATTATTTTTTACCTTTGATTGACGCGGCCACAAGGGATTTTAAAGAAAAGATAGATGAGCAGTTCAACCGGTATCATTCTTTCAAAGAAGAGACTGAGCGACTTTTTTCTTTAAAGCACTCTGAAAAAAAAGATCAAAAAAAGAAAGTATTATCTATAAAACAGCAAATTCAAAAGGTAGCCGGTGATATAGTATCATATCCAAAAACATTTAAAGTTTAAAAATATGATTAGCCCAGCAGAGAACCGGATCGTCGTTTCTTTGAAGATATGTTGTGCCCTATAATCCATCCCAGCAGCAAAACACCGACCCCGGCCAGAAACCATTTGATCATGTCGATTTTTAAAAAGCCTTTATTATTTTTTTTCAGGATCTCAAGCTCCCTGGAAAGCGTCGAGTTTTTTTCCTGAAGCACCTTGTTTTCTTTAACAATCTTCTGGATATTTTTGGATTGTTCGATCAAAGGAGTCTGCTTTCTTTTTTTTGCATTCAGGGCTGTTTTTAAAGATGCTTCAAGGTCTTTATTTTTCTGTTTTAATTGATCGATAATAAAGGGTTTCGGCAGTTCAAAACTGATAAATTTTTTATTTACCCAGCCGATTTCCTTAGATTGGAGCTCAACTTTATAGAATTCGTTTTTTTCCTCCAGAATTAAGACTGGAGTATTGCTTGTTAAGGTTTTTGTTACAGCATAAGAGGTGCCGGGTCCCTGTCTGAAGGTTAATAGCAGCATATCCGAAACCCAGCCGGTTTTAGCAAAAGTAAGCTGTGGAAACAAAAAAATTATTATAACAAATATCATCAAATGGAAAAGGGATTTTTTCATGTTTATTCATACCTCCATTGGTTTTTATATTTCAATACCAATACCCGGCTTATTTTACAATAAAAAACTCTTGCCAAAATATGCATAACAGGAGTATCAATCAAGTCCATGAAGTTAAAATTAAATGGAGTAATATTATGACACATCACCACGACCACGGCCACGACCACAGTCACGATCATTCTCATGGCCACAGTCATTCCCACAGCCACGATCATTCCCATGAGCTGACCTTTGAACAAAAGCTTGATAAATTGTTTACCCATTGGATTGATCACAATGAAAGTCACAAGGATACGTTTCTTATCTGGGCCGGGAGGGCAAAAGAGGCGGGACTTGCCGGGGTTGCAGGAAATTTAGAAAAGGCCGGGCAATTGTCCGAAGACGTCACTTCGCAACTTAAGGATGCATTAAATAAACTTAAGGGATAAGAATTTTTTTAGAGAGTGTGCCCGGGTTTTCTTGAATACAATTGTGATGTCAGCATGCCTGCCAGCATTAGACCGCACCCGAAAATGGCAGACCCTGAAAGAATTTCATTTAAAATGATCCATCCGCCAATGGCTGCAACAACTGATTCAAGGCTTAAGATAATCGCAGCATGGGGAGCGGGACTGTTTTTCTGTCCGTAAATCTGGAGTGAATACGCCACCCCCACAGACATTACACCGCCATAAAGTAAAGGAATGGAAACGCTTAGAATATCTGCGAGAATAAAGGTTTCAAATACGGCTGCCACCAGCAGGCTTAAAGTTGCGCAAATCACGCATTGGACCAGTGAAAGCTGTGCCGTGTTAAACTGGTTGGAAATTTTTCCGATAATGATCAGATGAAAAGCAAAGCAAATGGCTGAACAGAGAACCAGAAGATCCCCGAAGTTCATTGTCAAGTCTTTGGTTACGCTTAAAAAAAACATGCCAATGGTGGCCATGATCGCACCGAGCCATGTTCCGAGAGTGGTTTTGTCCTGTTTGAGGAAAAGGTTTAAAATGGGAACAATGACAACATAAAGTCCTGTGATAAACCCGGCTTTACCGGCTGTTGTGTAGACAAGTCCAACCTGCTGGAATGAGATGCCGAAAAAGAGGACGATACCTGAAATGGTCCCTGATTTTATAAGCCCGCCATTACTTTTGCCGGATGTTTTGTTTCGTGTTAAAAAGACAATAGGCAGTAAGGAGAGGCATCCCAATACAAAACGAAGACCATTGAAGGTGAACGGCCCGATATGATCCATCCCGATTCTTTGTGCAACAAAGGCCAGACCCCAGATGATGGCAACAAACATTAATATAAAATCTGATTTAAAAGTGATAGATTTCATGGTATCCAAATATTATGTTTAAAAAAATACCTTCTAATATTTAAGACAGGGGTTCGTCAAGGAAATAAGATGGATAGAGGCATAATAAATCAAAAAGTGATGGCCGGACAGCGATTGATGCTGGGATTTGACGGCATTGAATTGAACGAGGATTTAAAACATATCATCGGTGATATTAAAGCCTGCGGCATTATATTGTTTAAAAGAAATATTGAAACACCGGAACAGGTGACCTCCCTTTGTGAAGCCTGCCAGGACTATGCAAGGTTATGCGGTATTCCGCCCCTGTTCATCGCAGTAGACCAGGAAGGCGGGACGGTTGCAAGATTTAAGGAGCCTTTTACAGTGTTCAGGGGGAATCCCTTTATTGAATCTGTTCAGGATGCAAGGAATTTTGCCTCTATCACAGCGGATGAGCTCAAGCAGGTCGGGATCAACATGAATTTTGCCCCGGTTCTGGATATTGTGCCTGAAGGGGTGGACAGCATCATGAAAGATCGGGTGTTTAAAGGGGGTGCGGAACAAGTTTCAACCCTTGGCATGGAAGTGATTCATACCTTGCAGGAAAACGGTATTATGGCTGTGGCCAAGCATTTTCCGGGTATTGGCAGAACCCTTAAAGATTCCCATTTTCGCCTTCCGGTTCTTGATATTGATCTTGAGACCCTCAGGCAATCAGACATGATTCCGTTTGTGGCTGCGAAAAATGAAGGTGTTTCAGGGATAATGCTGTCTCATATCTCATATCCACAGCTTGACAGCCTGTGGCAGGCAAGTTTGTCACCCTTTATTGGCAACGGGCTGCTGCGGTCTCAAATGGGGTATGACGGACTTGTGATGACCGATGATCTGGACATGAAAGCCATTCAGCATGATATGAAAACCTGTATCCGGCAGGTTTTGAAGTCAGGAATTGATATGGCTTTGATCTGCCATAAGGGACCTGATATTGATAAAGCTTCACATGAAATCATAAGCCTGCTCAATGAGGATGAAACTCTTTATGGAATGGGCGAAAAATCGGTTGAAAGAATATTAAGGATTAAGAAAAAATATTTACAGAACCCGGATTTAATCTATTCTTGTTCTTGAAAACACATCATGGTCAAGGAGGCATGTATTACCCTGTTGAATCATGGTGTATCCTCTTGCTGCAACCATGGCAGCATTGTCACCGCAAAGGTCAACAGAAGGGGCAAAGATATCGATCTTTTTGCTTTTTGCTTTCCGGGATAATTTGTCCGCAAAGGTTTTGTTGGCAGACACACCGCCTGTAATACCGATATGATTACATTTTTTATACTGAGCCGCATTAATCAGTTTTTGTGAAAGCACGTCAATGACAGCTTCCTGAAATGAGGCGGCAACCTGTGCCTTTTCATCCTCGGAAGATACTTTATTATTATGGATATACCGGGCCACTGAAGATTTAAGACCACTGAAACTGAAGTCAAAGCTGCCTTTTTCAAGCATTGTCCTGGGAAACGAAATAGCGCCGGGATCTTTTGTCTTTGCAAGGATTTCAATTATCGGCCCGCCAGGATAGCCCAGCCCCATCATTTTTGCCACTTTGTCAAAGGCTTCTCCGGCAGCATCATCCCTTGTCTGTCCTAAAAGTTCAAAATGGTCATACGATGTAACATGATAAATATTCGTGTGCCCTCCGGATACCACCAGAGCAATAAAGGGGAAAGCCGGTTTTTTGTCCATCAGAAATAACGAATAGATATGCGCTTCCAGGTGATTGACGCCGGCCAGGGGAATATGTCTTGCCCAGGCAAATGATTTGGCAAAACAAAATCCTACCAGAAGGGCACCGATCAGACCGGGGCCCCTTGTTGCTGCAACAGCATCAATATCCTGAAGTTTGATATTTGCTTTGTTTATGGCCTCATCCACCACCGGCACAATGGCTTCAATGTGCATTCGAGACGCCAGTTCCGGTACAACACCACCATATTTGTTATGAACATCGACCTGGGAGGCGATTACCGAAGAAAGGATGTTTTTGCCATCCTGAACAATTGCGGCTGCGGTTTCATCACAGGATGATTCAATTCCAAGGACTATCATGATACACTAATGATAAGATCCGTCAGGCCTAAATCCATTGGGTCTGTGTTTCATTATTCTCCCTGGATTCAATCTTACCGATGAGATATGCTTTTCCATCCATTGCCGCGAGCCTGTCCATGACTTCCTGGGCAGATACGTCAGGTACAACAATCACCATACCAATGCCATTGTTAAACGTTCTTTGCATCTCGAAATCCGAGACAGAACCCTCTTTTTGAAGTATCTTGAATACAGGCGGGATTTCCCAGACGTCCTTGTAAACAAGGGCTTTGCAGGCTTCAGGGATTACCCTGATGATATTTTCATCAATGCCGCCTCCGGTGATATGTACAAGGCCGTGAATGGGCAGATCTCTCAAAAGGCTTAAAATAGTCGGGACATAAATGGTTGTTGGTTTTAAAAGTTCTTCTCCAAGGGTGGTGTCAAGTTCATTGAGTTTGGTATCTACATTATAATTGCATTTATCAAAGAAGATTTTTCTGACAAGAGAAAAACCATTGCTGTGCACACCGCTTGATGCAAGGCCAATGAGTTTATGGCCGTTTTTGATATATGAACCATCTATGATCTTATCATTGTCCACCATACCCACAGAGAATCCTGAAAGGTCGTATTCCCCGTCGTGATACATCCCCGGCATTTCTGCAGTTTCTCCACCGATCAAAGCACATCCGGCTTCATTACATCCTTTTGCAATTCCTAAAATAATTTTTTCAGCCACATCATTGTTAAGAACCCCCATGGCCAGATAATCAAGGAAAAACAAAGGTTTTGCGCCCTGAACAACAATATCGTTAACACACATGGCCACAAGATCAATACCAATGGTATCATGTTTGTCCATCATAAAGGCGATTTTAAGTTTGGTTCCAACCCCATCGGTTGAACTGACTAGAACCGGATTGGATACATTGGAAAGATTCAGTGAAAAAAGACCTCCAAAACCGCCGATCTCACCCATCACACCTGATCGTGGAGTGGATTTTGCGATATCTTTAATTCGATCAACGAGTTTATTTGCTTTGTCTATATCAACACCCGAATCTGCATAAGTTAAGGAGTTGTTCATATAAGTTTACCTTTTTTGATTACATTGATTAAGATTTCTAGAACGTTGCAATGATAAACATAATGCACTTAAAAGTCAAAAGTTTTTTGACATCATCATTTGAATATTGTATCTACATTTAATTTTAAACGAAAATTATTATTGGAGACTCCAAAGGGAATGAAAACAATCAATATCGGAATTTTAGGGTATGGTATTGTCGGTGCTGGTGTGGCAAGATTGTTAAAACTAAAAAAACAATTGCTGGAATCCAGAATCGGTGCTGTTTTAAACCTTAAGACTATTGCTGATATTGATACGACCACAACCAGGGGTGTTGATCTTGGAACAACCACCCTGGTTTCTGATGCAAACATGATCATTGATGATCCCGCAATCGATATTATTGTGGAAACCATTGGGGGAGAGACCATTTCAAGAGAGTTTATTTTAAAATCCCTTGAAAACAAAAAACATGTGGTAACAGCCAACAAGGCCCTTCTGGCAGGCTTTGGAAATGATCTTGTCAAGGCAGCCAGAAAAAATCAGGTGGATCTGGCCTTTGAAGCAAGTGTCGGCGGCTGCATGCCGATTATTAAATTTTTGAGAGAGTCCCTTGTGGCCAATGATATCAAATCCATGTCAGCGATCTTGAACGGAACCTGCAATTATATTCTTACAAAAATTTCCAAGGATGGGTCTGACTTTGAAGAAGCTTTAAGGCAGGCCCAGGAACTGGGGTATGCTGAAACTGAGCCTTCTCTGGACGTAGACGGATTTGATACAGCCCATAAGCTTGCTATTTTAAATTCCCTTGCCCACGGCATGGAGATTAATTTGAAAGATATTTATGTGGAAGGTATCCGCAATATTACACCGAAGGATATTGAGTTTGCAAAGGAATTCGGATACACCATAAAGCTTCTGGCCATTGGGAAAATCCATGAGGGCTATGTGGAAGCAAGGGTGCATCCCACAATGATATCCAGCTCAAACCCCTTGTCCCATGTTGACAAATCCATGAACGCTATTGCCATTGAGGCTGATGCCACCGGGCAAACCATATTGTACGGCCATGGTGCCGGTATGATGCCGACGGCAAGTGCTGTTTTAAGTGATATCGCAGATATTGCACGAAATATTATTTCAGGCACCAAACGAAGGGTACCTATTTTGGGATATCCCGAAGATAATATCAAATCCATTCCGATTCTTCCCATGGAGGAGCTTTATACAAAATATTATCTCAGGTTTGAAGCCCAGGATCATCCGGGTGTGCTGGCTAAAATCTCCGGGATTCTCGGGGAAAACAATATCAGTATTAAATCGGTCCATCAAAAAGGCCGGAAAAGCAATGGAAAAGTGCCGGTTGTAATGATCACCCATATGGCCAAGGAAGCATGGGTACAACATGCCTTAAAGGAAATTTCAAAAACAGATTCAGTTGTCGGTAGACCTGTTGTGATTAGAATAGAAGAAATAGTTGAGGAGTAGAGTGAGGAATGAAAATATTGGTTGCAGATCTGGAAGGCGTATTTTTGCCTGAAATATGGATTAATGTTGCAAAGAAAACCGGAATTGAAGAACTTAAGCTGACCACCCGGGATATCAGTGATTATGATGTGTTAATGACCCGGCGGCTTGCGATATTAAAGGAGAATAATTTAAAAATCCAGGATATTAGAGATGTGATTGCCACTTTGGACCCGCTCGAAGGAGCTCTGGATGCTTTAAACTGGATCAGGGAAGAGTCACAGATTATTTTGCTGTCGGACACCTTTGAAGAGTTTGCAAAGCCTTTGATGGCAAAGTTGAATTATCCCGTACTCTTATGCCATAACCTGACCATTGACAAAGAGGGTAATATAACCGATTACAACCTTAGGATTGATGATCAGAAAAAAGAGGCGGTTAAGGCCTTAAAAGGACTGAATTATCATGTGATTGCTTTTGGAGATTCCTATAATGATATCAAGATGATCCAGGAAGCAAGTCAAGGATTTTTCTTTAACCCGCCGGATTCGGTGATTACAGATTTCCCTGATATTCCAGTGACAAAAAACTACCGGGAACTTAAAACCATGATAGGCACATTGTTGGATACAGAATGATTAATATTGATGATTTTAAAAATGTAAAAGCCCTTGTCATCGGTGACCTGATGATTGATGAGTATCTGTGGGGCAGTGTGGATCGGATTTCGCCCGAGGCGCCGGTTCCAGTGGTTTGTGTGGAAGAAGAAAGCCATGCTCTCGGGGGTGCCGGAAATGTCATCCATAACCTGGTTGCCATGGGGGCGGAAGTAATTGCCATCGGCACAGCCGGGACGGGCAAAGCCGGTCAAATGATATTTGAAAAGCTTGAAGATCTGGGCATTGAGACAGACGGGATCATCAGTGAACCCCAAAGGCCGACAACCCGAAAAACAAGGGTGATTGCATCTAGCCAGCAGGTCTTGAGAATTGACAAGGAAATAAGAAAAGATATCAATGCCGACACCCTTGAAAAACTTATTAAAATAATTGAGATCAAAATTGCTGATGCAGACCTGCTGATTCTTTCGGATTATGATAAAGGCCTGATCACCAGAGAGCTGATCCAACAGATAGTCAAACTGGCCAGGAAACATAACGTCCTGACTATGGCCGACCCCAAGTCTCTGAATTTTTCCAAATATGAACAAGTCTCCACACTCACGCCAAATAGAAAAGAGGCAAGTCTTGCCGCAAATATGGATATCAAATCAGAGAAGGACCTCTTTGCCGCCGGGCAGAAAATCATGGACCGGGTTAAGCTGGCCCGACTTTTAATTACTTGCGGTAAAGACGGCATGGCGTTGTTCGAAAAGGGGAAGAAACCTTATACCATTGAATCCAGAGCCCGGCAGGTATTTGATGTTTCCGGTGCCGGAGATACGGTGATTTCTCTTTTAGGTCTCGGGCTTGCCATCGGTGCGACATTTAAAGAGAGCGCTTCAATTGCCAATGCGGCAGCAGGTATCGTAGTTGCAAAGGTGGGTACTGCAACTGCTTCCATTGATGAACTTAAGCAGGCTCTGGCAGACATATGTTCTGACAAACTTTAAGAAAGCTGTTAAAAAAGCTTGACAGAAACAAGACAATTCTATATATTGCCCTTCGTTGATGCGGGGTGGAGCAGTCTGGTAGCTCGTCGGGCTCATAACCCGAAGGTCGTTGGTTCAAATCCTTCCCCCGCTACCAAAGAAATTCAAGGGTCTTGGAAGTTTTTCAAGGCCCTTTTTTGTTTTTCAGAAATTTGATTTCCAACCCTATCTCCAACCAATAAAAAAACCCAGCCAAATAAATAACTGAACTGTTTCGAATAATTATCTTTTTTATTAGTTTTTATTAATATGGTAGCAAATTTTTAAGATAAATTGAATTACCATTTGGATGGTTTTGAAATTGTAGTGCCTGGAATTGGATCTGGAAGCTGAGATGATTTTAATACGCCTTGCCGAATTTTTTTGGTAAAATTGGCGTATTTATTTAATTCTCTTGATGGATGACCTTTAGCAATGGGACAAATCACACCTACAATCTTATCGTTTCTTTTTTTTATTAATTTTAATGGCTCTGCAAGATCACTATCATTGGAAATAACTACAGCACATTTGTATTTGTTTTGCCAATAATCATTTATTAGATGTACCGCCAAATTAACATCCGACCCCTTTTCCTCAGTTTTAATAATTGTTTTAAAGGTTGGTGGGTTGGTTAGCGGTGCTTCCGGAGCGTTGACTATATGGGTCATAAAATGACCATAATAAATTTCAATTTCGGGAATATATTTTTGTAGTGCACGAATATAAGTTTTTTGTCGGATAGGTTGGCGAGGATCAAATATACCACTTACCTTTGCAGTAAAATATTTAATTGTTTTAAATTAAACCTCGGGCTATGCCCGAGCGACCCTAAAAGGTTTTACCGTTCCGGCGTGGAAAAAATGTGATAAAGGTTCTTCCCCGGGAAAGCTCCAAAGGGAGAAGAGAGGAAGAACCTATGAGAGA